>NZ_JABBPF010000171.1 GCF_012927415.1 Polaromonas sp.
TAGTGGCGAAAGCTGTGCGAGTTCGAGTCTCGCCGTCCGCACCAGATGACAGGCATCGGCAGAAGCGCTCTGGCGATGCTTCCGGCTCAAGCGGCACATTCCTGCTCGCGGAGCATGACCTGTCGGGTTAATTGCACGAGCGGCTTTTCAGAAGTTGAATCCACGATGAACCTCGATCAATACCTTCCTGTCCTGTTGTTTGTTCTGGTGGGCGTAGGTGTCGGTGTTTTGCCGCAGGTGCTCGGTCGTTTGCTGGGCCCGGTGCGGCCTGACAGCGAAAAGAACTCCCCCTATGAATGCGGTTTCGAGGCATTTGAAGATGCCCGCATGAAGTTTGATGTGCGCTACTACCTAGTGGCCATCCTCTTCATTCTTTTTGACCTGGAAATTGCATTTCTTTTTCCGTGGGCGGTTGCGCTCAAGGAAATTGGCCCGGTGGGTTTCTGGTCGGTCATGGTTTTTCTGGGCATCCTGGTCGTAGGTTTTGTCTACGAGTGGAAAAAAGGTGCGCTGGACTGGGAATAGAAAGCCTCCCGTAGGAGTTTTTCCATAAAGGTACGGATATGTCATTAGAAGGCGTTTTCAAGGAAGGCTTTATGACCACGAGTTATGACTCGGTGGTTAATTGGGCCAAGACGGGTTCGCTCTGGCCCATGACCTTCGGTCTGGCCTGCTGCGCCGTAGAAATGATGCACGCCGGCGCTGCGCGTTACGATATTGACCGCTTCGGCATGCTTTTTCGCCCCAGTCCGCGTCAGTCCGACCTGATGATTGTGGCGGGTACGTTGTGCAACAAGATGGGGCCGGCGCTGCGCAAGGTTTACGACCAGATGGCCGAGCCGCGCTGGGTAATCTCGATGGGGTCGTGCGCTAATGGCGGCGGATACTACCATTACAGTTATTCCGTTGTTCGTGGTTGCGACCGCATCGTACCGGTCGACGTGTATGTTCCCGGGTGTCCACCCACTGCCGAGGCGCTGCTGTACGGCATTATCCAGTTGCAACAAAAAATCCGCCGGACCAACACGATTGCGAGGGCCTGATGGTCTACGCTGCTCCAGTTTCCGTGGGCAAACTTGCCGAGATCATTGCCGCAATGCTGGATGGCAAGGCCAAAAGCGTGAAGATTGCGCTTGGTGAAGTGACAGTGACTGTGGCAGCGAGCGATTATCTTGCGGCCGCAATCCTGTTGCGTGATACGGAGGGCTGCAAGTTTGAACAGTTACTTGACCTTTGCGGTGTCGATTACTCGGAATACAAAGACGGTTTGTACGATGGGCTGCGCTACTGCGTTGTGTCGCATTTGCTGTCTGTGAGTTTGAACCAGCGAGTGCGGCTCAAGGTGTACTGCCCCGACGACGACTTCCCGGTCATCGATTCGGTCAACGCCGTTTGGAACTCTGCAAACTGGTTTGAGCGGGAGGCGTTTGACCTGTTTGGCATCGTTTTTGAAGGTCATAACGACCTGCGCCGTATTTTGACCGACTACGGTTTCATCGGTCACCCTTTTCGGAAAGATTTCCCGACCAGTGGTTATGTGGAAATGCGTTACGACGGTGAACAGAAACGCGTGATTTACCAGCCCGTCACCATCGAGCCCCGTGAGATCACTCCGCGCGTGATTCGCGAGGATAACTATGGCGGTCTTCAATAAGCAGTCCCCGCAAGAGATACGATATGGCTGAAATCAAAAACTACACGCTTAATTTTGGACCGCAGCATCCGGCTGCGCACGGCGTTTTGCGTCTGGTGCTGGAGCTCGATGGCGAAGTGATCCAGCGTGCCGACCCGCACATCGGCTTGTTGCACCGCGCTACCGAAAAACTGGCGGAAAGCAAGACCTACATGCAGTCGCTGCCCTACATGGACAGACTCGACTACGTTTCAATGATGGCCAATGAGCACGCTTACTGCCTGGCCATCGAGAAGCTGCTGGGCGTCGAGGTTCCGATTCGTGCGCAGTACATCCGGGTGATGTTCTCCGAGATCACCCGTTTGCTGAATCACCTGATGTGGCTGGGCGCTCACGGTCTGGACTGCGGCGCGATGAACATGCTGATTTACTGCTTTCGCGAACGCGAAGTGCTGTTCGACATGTACGAGGCTGTTTCTGGCGCCCGCATGCACGCTGCTTATTTCCGCCCGGGCGGCGTGTACCGCGATCTGCCGGAAAGCATGTCTCAGTACAAGGTCAGCAAGATTAGAAACGCCAAGGCGATTGATGCGCTGAACGAAAACCGGCAGGGTTCGCTGCTTGATTTTATTGATGACTTTGTAGCCAAGTTTCCCAAGCTGGTGGATGAATATGAAACCCTGCTGACTGACAACCGGATCTGGAAACAGCGTACCGTCGGCGTGGGGGTGGTGTCACCGGAGCGTGCACTCAACCTCGGTTTTACCGGACCGATGTTGAGAGGCTCTGGTTACGCGTGGGATTTACGCAAGCAGCAGCCTTATGAGGTCTATGAGCACATGGACTTTGATATTCCGGTCGGCAAAACCGGTGATTGTTATGACCGTTATCTGGTCCGTGTCGCTGAGATGCGTCAGTCCAACCGCATCATCAAACAATGCGTCGACTGGTTGCGCGCCAACCCCGGGCCGGTGATCACGACGAACCACAAAGTCGCGCCACCTGATCGCGAGTCCATGAAATCCAACATGGAAGAGTTGATTCACCACTTCAAGCTTTTTACTGAAGGTTTTCACGTACCCGAAGGCGAGGCCTATGCCGCTGTGGAGCACCCCAAAGGTGAGTTTGGTATTTACATCGTCAGCGATGGCGCGAACAAACCTTATCGCCTGAAGATTCGACCGCCTGGTTTTTCGCATCTGGCTGCGATGGATGAAATGGCGCGTGGCCACATGATTGCTGACGCTGTCGCGGTGATTGGCACCATGGACATTGTGTTCGGTGAAATTGACCGTTAAACAGAATCACTTCCCCCATGTTTTCAGAACAAACCAAAGCGCTTTTTGACCGTGAAACGGCGAAATATCCTGCAGACCAGAGGCAGTCGGCCGTCATGGCCTGCCTCACAGTCGTGCAGCAGGAACAGGGATTTGTCAGTGCCGAGAGTGAAAAGCAGGTGGCTGCCTATCTCGGCATGCCGCCGATTGCCGTGCATGAGGTCACCAGCTTTTACAACATGTACAACCAGCAGCCGGTGGGCAAGTACAAGCTCAATGTTTGTACCAACCTGCCGTGCCAGTTGCGCGATGGCGCCAAGGCGCTGCAGCATCTGGAACATAAACTGGGCATTGTCATGGGCGAGACCACGCCGGATGGCCTTTTCACGCTGCAGCAGTCTGAGTGTTTAGGTGCTTGCGCGGACTCCCCTGTGCTGCTAGTCAATGACATCAATATGTGCAGTTTCATGAGCAACCAAAAGCTGGACCAGCTCATCGATGGCCTGAAATCGGCCGAGGCTTAAGTTATATGACGCTTACATCCCACTCAAAGAATCAAGCAGCGGCGCAGGTCGTTTTGTCGCAATTTGCGGCGACTGGTGTCCAGACTTCTTTTCACGGTCGGCACATTAGCCCGCAAATTCTTGCGGACCTTGATGGCAGCAACTGGCATCTCACTGACTACCAGGCGCGCGGTGGTTACCAGGCGCTGCGCAGGATTCTCGCTCAGGATGGCGGCGAAGGCTTGAGTCCGGACCAGGTGATTGCCGAGGTCAAGGCGAGTGGCCTGCGTGGCCGTGGCGGTGCGGGTTTCCCCACTGGATTGAAGTGGAGCTTCATGCCGCGCCAGTTTCCGGGTCAGAAATACCTGGTTTGCAATTCTGATGAAGGTGAGCCGGGCACTTGTAAAGACCGCGACATCATGCAGTACAACCCGCATAGCGTGATCGAGGGTATGGCGATTGCAGCTTACGCGATGGGTATCAGCGTCGGCTACAACTACATTCATGGCGAAATTTTTGCGACTTACCAGCGTTTTGATGCGGCGCTGGACGAGGCGCGCGCCGCTGGCCTGTTGGGCGACCACATTCTGGGCAGCATCTTCAGTTTTCAGCTCCACGCCGCACATGGTTTTGGTGCCTATATTTGTGGTGAGGAAACCGGCTTGCTGGAGTCTCTGGAGGGTAAAAAGGGGCAGCCACGATTCAAACCGCCATTTCCAGCCAGTTTTGGTTTGTACGGCAAACCCACCACGATCAACAACACTGAAACTTTCGCGGCCGTGCCGTGGATCATCCGAAATGGCGGTGCCGCTTACCTTGAATGCGGCAAGCCGAACAATGGCGGAACCAAGATTTATTCAGTATCTGGCGACGTGGAGTGGCCGGGTAACTACGAAATTCCAATGGGCACGCCGTTTGCCAAACTGCTGGAGCTGGCAGGCGGTGTGCGCAAGGGCCGCACGCTCAAGGCCGTTATTCCTGGCGGTTCCTCGTCGCCGGTGCTTCCTGCTTCCATCATGATGGAATGCACAATGGACTATGACTCGATTGCCAAGGCCGGCTCCATGCTCGGATCGGGCGCTGTGATTGTGATGGATGACAGCCGCTGCATGGTCGAATCTCTCAAGCGTTTGTCTTATTTCTACATGCACGAGTCGTGCGGGCAATGCACGCCGTGCCGCGAGGGAACTGGCTGGCTGTGGCGCGTGGTGGACCGTATCCATAACGGGCAGGGCAGGCAGAGCGACCTGGATCTGCTCAACTCGGTTGCCGACAACATCCAGGGTCGCACGATCTGCGCACTGGGCGACGCTGCGGCAATGCCGGTGCGAGCCATGATCAAGCATTACCGCCATGAGTTTGAAGCCATGATTCAAAAAAATATACCCCAAGCTGCAACAGCTCAGGGCGCAGTTCGGGTTACGGGTTCCGCTGCAACGCAGGCTTGAACGGCCGAAAGAAAACATATGGTTGAAATAGAACTCGACGGCCAGAAAGTGGAAGTGCTTGAAGGCAGCACGGTGATGCACGCCGCTGAAAAGGCCGGCACCTACATTCCGCATTTTTGCTATCACAAGAAGCTGAGCATTGCTGCCAATTGCCGCATGTGTCTGGTCGATGTGGAGAAAGCGCCAAAGCCGATGCCGGCCTGCGCCACCCCGGTGACGCAGGGCATGATCGTTCGGACCAAAAACGACAAGGCGATCAAGGCCCAAAAGGGCGTGATGGAATTTTTGCTAATCAACCACCCGCTTGATTGCCCCATCTGCGATCAGGGCGGCGAATGCCAGTTGCAGGATCTGGCGGTCGGCTACGGTGCAGGCGAGTCGCGCTATCAGGAAGAAAAACGAGTGGTATTTCACAAGGATGTGGGCCCGCTGATCTCCATGCAGGAGATGAGTCGCTGCATCCACTGCACCCGTTGTGTGCGCTTTGGCCAAGAAGTCGCCGGCGTGATGGAGTTGGGCATGTCGCACCGCGGCGAGTACGCCGAGATTGAAACGTTTGTAGGCATGTCAGTGGACTCCGAGCTCTCTGGCAACATGATAGACATCTGTCCGGTGGGTGCCTTGACCAGCAAACCCTTCCGCTACAGTGCGCGCACCTGGGAATTGTCCCGTCGCAAATCGGTCAGCCCGCATGATTCGACCGGCGCCAACCTGATTGTTCAGGTTAAGAACAACAAGGTCATGCGCGTTGTTCCCTTGGAAAATGAAGAAATCAACGAATGCTGGATTGCCGACCGTGACCGCTTTTCCTATGAAGCGCTAAATACAGATGATCGATTGCTGAGCCCCATGCTCAAGCAGGGCGGCGAGTGGAAAACTGTAGATTGGCAGACAGCGCTGGAATACGTGGCGAATGGCTTGAAACAGATCAAGGCCGAATACGGTGCCGACAGTATTGGCACTCTTGCCAGTCCGCACAGCACTCTTGAGGAGTTGCACTTGGCCGCTTCGCTGATGCGTGGTCTAGGCAGTGAAAACATCGATTACCGCTTGCGCAATGCCGAGTTTTCAACTTCAACAGCGGTGCGCTGGTTAGGCACCTCCATTGCTTCGCTGTCGCAGTTGCAATCCGCGCTGGTGGTTGGGTCCAATCTGCGCAAGGACCATCCGCTGTTTGCGCAACGTATTCGCCAGTCCGTCCGCAACGGATGCGCGCTGAGTACTATCAATTCCACGTTTCAACTTGCTTCATCGGATGCATGGGCAATGCCGATCGCCAATACGCTGCTGGCGGCGCCTGAAAGCTGGGCGCAAGCGCTGGCGGATGTGGCTGTCGCGATTTCGGCAGAAAAGTGCGTGCCGGCACCTGTTGCTGGTCAGGCCAGCGAAGCCGCCAGGGCGATTGCCGCCTCATTGCTCCGCGGCGAGCGTAAAGCTATCTTGCTTGGCAATGCCGCAGCGCATCATGCCAACGCCGCCAGCCTTCTGGCTTTGGCCAACTGGATCGGCGCGCAAACGGGCGCTTCTGTGGGCTACCTGACCGAGGCGGCCAATACCGTCGGCGCACAGCTGGCAAACGCGGTGCCGGCCGGCACAGGCCTCAATGCGGGCCAGATGCTCGATGGAACTTTGAAAGCAGTGATCCTGTTGAACAATGAGCCCGAGTTTGACTCGGCGCCAGGTGGCAGGGCCATAACATCTCTGAATGCCTGCCAGATGGTGGTCACGCTGAGCCCTTTCAAAGCCAATATGAGCTTTAGCGATGTGTTGCTGCCAATTGCACCGTTCACTGAAACCCCGGGTACTTTCGTGAATGCCGAGGGGCGGATGCAAGGCTTTCACGCTGTGGTCAAACCGCTGGCAGAGACACGCCCGGCTTGGAAGGTGTTGCGGGTACTGGCCAATTTGCTGGATTTGCCCGGTTTTGATTTTGAATCGTCGTCTGACGTTCTCGAGCAGATTCCCGGTGTGGTGGCGGGGCAGGTCGCTGCGGACCGGCTGAGCAATGCCAGCCAAGGTGATATTGTGGTGGCCGCTGATTCCGGTCCGGCACCGGCTGTCGCGAGTATTTACCAGCTTGACGGGCTTGTAAGGCGGGCGACTTCGCTGCAATTGACAGCGGATGCGCGGAAGGCTGCGGCTTTTGAAGAGGTCAGCGCATGATCGATTCAATCCACAGCTTTGGTCAGGGTTTATTGGGAGGCATCTGGCCGGCGACGGTTTGGCCAGTGTTATGGGTTCTCATTAAGATCGTTGTGGTGCTGGTGCCCTTGATGGGTTGCGTTGCTTACCTTACGCTGTGGGAGCGCAAGGCCATCGGTTTCACCCAGGTTCGCCTGGGTCCTAACCGCATCGGTCCGTTTGGCCTGTTGCAGCCGATTGCCGATGCGCTCAAGCTGCTGACCAAAGAGATCATCATTCCCACGGCCGCGAGCAAGGGCTTGTTTGTCCTCGGGCCGATCATGACCATCATGCCGGCACTTGCGGCTTGGGCAGTGATCCCCTTTGGTCCCGATGTGGCGCTGGCCAACGTTAACGCCGGCCTGCTGTTCCTGATGGCAATCACTTCGCTTGAAGTGTATGGCGTCATCATTGCCGGCTGGGCGTCGAATTCCAAGTATGCTTTTCTGGGTGCAATGCGGGCGTCGGCTCAGATGGTGAGTTATGAAATCGCCATGGGCTTTTGCTTGGTGGTGGTGCTGATGGTCACCGGCAGCCTCAACATGACCGACATTGTGATGAGCCAAGCGACTGGTATGGGCGCCGGCAAAGGACTGAATTTCCTGTCATGGAACTGGCTGCCGTTGTTGCCCATTTTTGTGGTGTATTTTATTTCTAGCCTGGCTGAAACCAATCGCCACCCGTTTGACGTGGTGGAGGGCGAATCCGAGATCGTCGCCGGTCACATGGTGGAATATTCGGGCATGTCGTTTGCCATGTTCTTTTTGGCTGAATATGCCAACATGATTCTGGTGTCAATACTGTGTGTGCTTCTGTTTCTGGGTGGTTGGCTGTCCCCGATTGACAGCGGATTGTTCAACTGGATTCCGGGCTGGATCTGGCTGGGCCTGAAAACCTTTGTCGTCGTCACCATCTTCCTGTGGGTTCGCTCGACCTTTCCGCGTTTCCGTTATGACCAAATCATGCGGTTGGGCTGGAAAATCTTCATACCGGTGACCCTGGTCTGGCTGGTAGTCGTCGGGGCCTGGATGCAGACCTCCTACAACATCTGGAAATGAATATGGCCTCCCACGTCTGTTCACTTCGTGTCATTCTTTTCCCGCTGCGGGGGCGCGTGTTTCGTTGCGGCGGTCCGCCGAAAAAACGAGGCACCCGCGCTCGCTTGCTTCGTGTCGATCTCAGGAAATCATCATGTCCGCAGTAGCCTCCGTCAAGGATTTTGTTTCCAGCTTCATGTTGACCGAACTGCTCAAGGGTATGGCCCTGACCGGCAAGTACATGTTCAGCCGCAAGATCACGATCCAGTTTCCCGAAGAAAAAACGCCTCAAAGCCCGCGTTTTCGCGGCCTGCATGCACTGCGACGCTATGAAAATGGTGAAGAGCGCTGTATTGCGTGCAAGCTGTGCGAGGCGGTATGTCCGGCAATGGCCATCACCATTGAGTCCGACGTGCGTGACGATGGCAGCCGCCGGACGTCGCGCTACGACATTGATCTGACCAAATGCATTTTTTGCGGGTTTTGTGAAGAAAGCTGTCCGGTCGATTCAATCGTCGAGACGCAGATTTTTGAATATCACGGTGAAAAACGCGGCGACTTGTATTTCACGAAAGAGATGCTGCTGGCGGTGGGCGACCGATATGAATCCGAAATTGCTGCCAACCGGGTCGCAGATGCCAAGTTCCGTTGAACTCCACGCCCAAGTAGCTCGCTCAAGAAAGAATCCACGACAACATGGACGCTAAAACAGGACTTTTTTATGTCTTCGCTGCGGTGCTGCTATTTGCTGCTTTCCGTGTGATCACGGCTCGCAATCCGGTACATGCGGCGCTCTTTCTTGTGCTCGCATTCTTCCAGGCAGCCGCAGTCTGGATTTTGCTCAAAGCTGAGTTTTTGGCTATCACCCTGGTGCTCGTTTACGTCGGCGCCGTGATGGTCCTTTTTCTGTTTGTGGTCATGATGCTCGACATCAATCTTGACAGCGTGCGCAAAGGCTTCTGGAAACATTTTCCGTTGGCAGGTACGGTGGGCGCCATCATTGCGCTTGAAATGTCTTACGTGTTGATGGGAGGCTTTCGTGAGCCTCCCAAACTTGCTGGAGCGGCAGGGCAAATTGATGCCCAGGTTTCCAATACCAAAGAGCTGGGCAAGCTGTTGTATTCGCAGTACATCTATCCGTTGGAAATTGCTGCCGTTATTTTGCTGGTGGCGATTATTGCCGCCATTGCCCTGACCCTGCGCAAGCGCAAGGATTCCAAGGGAATTAATCCAGCCGAACAGGTCAGAGTCAAGGCCGCGGACCGCGTCAGGCTGGTCAAAATGAAGTCTGTGGTCGCTGCGCCAATGGCATCCACCGCAGTTTCCGCTGAGGAAAAACCATCATGATGTTGACGCTGGGCCATTTCCTGTCACTGGGGGCGATGCTTTTTGCGTTGTCCATCATCGGCATTTTCCTGAACCGCAAGAATCTCATCGTGCTGCTCATGGCGATTGAGCTCATGCTGCTGGCGGTCAACATGAATTTTGTTGCGTTCTCCTACTATCTGAACGATATGGCAGGCCAGGTTTTTGTATTTTTCATCCTGACCGTCGCTGCCGCTGAGTCCGCTATCGGGCTTGCCATTCTGGTGCTGCTGTTCCGCAACAAGGCCAGCATCAACGTCGACGAACTCAACACGCTCCAGGGTTAAAGAAAATGAGCCCCCACGCTTTTCACTTCGAGCCTTCTGCGCGCTTCCCCTTGAATTATGTTCGGGGCGCGCTGTCAATTTGGGCGGCCCTACAGGCGGTTAAACAATGAGTCAAACTCTTTCCGCATCGACGTTGCTGGCCGTCCCGCTGGCACCTCTGGCGGGCGCGCTGCTGGCAGGTATTCTGGGTACGACGTTTGGTGGCAACCGGATAGGACGGCGTGTGTCGCACACACTTACCATTTTGGGTGTACTGGCGGCTTTCATCATCTCGGTGATGACGCTTAACAGCGTTGCTATGGA
Organism: Polaromonas sp.; assembly: GCF_012927415.1. Lineage (GTDB taxonomy): Bacteria > Pseudomonadota > Gammaproteobacteria > Burkholderiales > Burkholderiaceae_C > Polaromonas. The sequence goes on from NZ_JABBPF010000171.1 coordinate 10,035, forward strand.
CGGCGCGCGTTTCAATGAAACGCTCTATACCTGGATGACGCTGGGTGACCTGAAAATGGAAATCGGCTTTCTCGTCGATGGCCTGACAGCGATGATGATGTGCGTGGTGACTTTCGTCTCGCTGATGGTGCACATTTACACGATTGGCTACATGAAGGATGATGAGGGCTACAACCGCTTCTTTTCCTACATTTCGCTGTTCACTTTCTCCATGCTGATGCTGGTGATGAGCAACAACATGCTGCAGTTGTTCTTTGGCTGGGAGGCGGTGGGCCTGGTGTCGTATTTGCTGATCGGCTTCTGGTTCAACAAACCAAGTGCGATTTTCGCCAATATGAAAGCCTTTTTGGTGAATCGCGTTGGCGATTTCGGCTTCATTCTGGGTATCGCGCTGATCGCTGCCTACGCTGGAACCTTGAACTATGGCGAGGCGTTTGCCAAGGCCGATACGCTTTCCAGGCTGACCTTTCCGGGAACCAGCTGGATGTTGATTACAGTGGTTTGCATTTGCCTGTTTATTGGCGCTATGGGGAAGTCGGCCCAATTTCCGCTGCATGTATGGTTGCCCGACTCCATGGAAGGCCCAACTCCCATTTCGGCGCTGATTCACGCTGCGACTATGGTAACGGCTGGAATTTTCATGGTCGCACGCATGTCGCCGCTGTTTGAATTAAGCGATACCGCGCTGAGTTTCATCATGGTGATTGGCGCCATCACGGCGCTCTTCATGGGTTTTCTGGGCATTATCCAGAACGACATCAAGCGCGTCATTGCCTATTCCACGCTGTCCCAACTCGGTTACATGACGGTAGCGCTGGGCGCTTCTGCTTACTCAGTGGCCGTCTTTCACCTGATGACGCATGCATTTTTCAAAGCTTTGCTGTTTTTGGCGGCGGGGTCGGTGATTATCGGCATGCATCACAATCAGGATATACGCTGGATGGGCGGTGTACGCAAATACATGCCGATTACCTGGATCACCTTCCTGCTGGGTTCGCTGGCGCTTATTGGCACCCCCTTGTTCGCCGGGTTCTACTCCAAGGACAGCGTTATTGAAGTCGTTGGAGAGAGTCACCTCTGGGGTAGCAGTTTTGCGTATTTTGCCGTGCTGGCTGGCGTTTTCGTAACCGCCTTCTATTCGTTCCGTGTCTACTTCCTGGTGTTCCACGGCAAGGAACGGTACGACCAGAATCCCGATGCGCATCAAGACTCGCACGACGATCATGACCATCACGGCGAGCACCAAGAACCGCACGAATCGCCATGGGTGGTAACGGTGCCGCTGGTCTTGCTGGCAATCCCGTCAGTCGTGATTGGTTTCATGACCATCCAGCCGATGTTGTTCGGCGACTTCTTCAAGGATGCGATTTTTATCAATCTTGAGCGGCATCCTGCAATGGAAGAGTTGGCCCAGTTGTTCCATGGCCCGATCCAGATGGCATTGCATGGCCTGACGGCGGCGCCGTTCTGGCTGGCGCTGTCCGGTGTTGGACTCGCTTACTACATGTACATGGTCAACCCGGCCCTGCCCACCGCTATCCAACGGAAGGTGCATCCCCTTTACGCGCTGCTCGAAAACAAATATTACCTCGACTGGTTCAATGAGAATGTACTGGCCCGTGGCGCGCGTGGCCTGGGTACGGTCCTCTGGAAAGTTGGTGACCAGAAGCTGATTGACGGCGCGCTGGTCAATGGTTCGTGGAAGCTGGTGGGCTGGGTCTCCGGCGTGGTTCGGCGCCTGCAGTCAGGCTACATCTACCACTATGCATTCGGCATGATTATTGGCGTCTTTGTGTTGATGACGTATTTCGTGTGGTTAAACCGGTAAGACGGTTGATAGAACAATCGAGAAGTAGAAGAAGAAGGAAGAGTAAAAATGGGATTGTTGAGCCTCGCCATCTGGATGCCGATTGTTGTCGGGCTCCTTTTACTGGCATTGGGTCGGGAAGGTCAGGCGCGTAGCGTACGCTGGATCGCGCTGATAGGAAGCATCGCCAGTTTTCTGGTAACCCTGCCTTTGTACGCGAGTTTTCAGCTCGGCACCTCGGCCATGCAGTTTGTCGAGAAAAGCAGCTGGATTGAGCGCTTCAACATGAACTACCACCTGGGCGTGGATGGTATTTCGTTATGGTTTGTGCTGCTGACGGCTTTCATCAATGTGGTCGTCATCATTGCCAGCTGGGAATCCATCACCACGCGCGTCAACCAGTACATGGCGTCTTTTATGATCTTGAGTGGCCTCATGATTGGCGTGTTTGCCGCGCTGGATGGCATGCTGTTTTATGTCTTCTTCGAGGCCACTCTCATTCCGATGTACCTGATCATCGGTATCTGGGGTGGACCGAACAAGATTTATGCGGCTTTCAAGTTTTTCCTTTACACGTTGCTCGGATCGCTATTGCTGCTGGTCGCGCTGATTTTTCTGTACAACAAGTCGGGTGGCAGCTTTGACATCCTTGCGTGGCACAAGCTGCCACTGGGTAGCACGGCGCAGACGTTGCTGTTCTTTGCATTTTTAGCGGCCTTCGCTGTCAAGGTGCCGATGTGGCCGGTCCATACTTGGTTGCCTGACGTGCACGTGGAAGCCCCGACGGGCGGCTCCGCAGTGTTGGCGGCGATCATGCTCAAACTGGGTGCCTACGGCTTCTTGCGCTTTTCCATGCCGATCGCCCCTGACGCATCGCATGAATGGGCCTGGCTCATGATTGCGTTGTCGCTGATCGCGGTGATCTATGTGGGCCTAGTGGCGCTGGTTCAGCGTGATATGAAAAAGCTGGTGGCCTATTCTTCCGTGGCGCATATGGGATTTGTGACGCTAGGTTTTTTCCTGTTTAGCGACTTGGGCGTGTCTGGCGGCATCGTGCAGATGATTGCGCATGGTTTTGTCTCGGCCGCGATGTTCTTGTGCATCGGCGTGCTTTATGACCGTGTTCATTCACGCGAAATTGCCAGCTATGGCGGCGTAGTCAACACCATGCCCAAATTTGCAGCCTTTGCACTATTGTTTGCCATGGCCAATTGCGGCCTGCCTGCCACCGCTGGTTTTGTGGGCGAGTGGATGGTGATTCTGGCGGCTGTCAAATTTAACTTCTGGGTTGGCGCTGCCGCGGCAACGGCCCTAATTTCCGGCGCCGCCTACACGCTGTGGATGTACAAGCGCGTTTACCTCGGACCCGTCCTCAACGAAAACGTGAAGACCATGGCGGACATTAACAGCCGTGAGTTTTTGATGCTTGCCTTGCTGGGCATCGCCGTACTCTATATGGGCATCTATCCAAAGCCGTTTACCGATGTGATGAACACGTCGGTGGCTGACCTGCTCAAGCACGTCGCGCTTTCGAAACTGAACTAAGCAAAGAATTCAGATGATTGACAAACTCAGTTGGATCGCGGTTTACCCCGAAATCATACTTTTGGTGATGGCTTGCGTGATCGCGCTGGTGGATCTGGCCGTCAAAACGCCACGCCGCAGCGGGACCTATGTGCTGACCATGCTAAGCCTTGGCGTCGTGGCGGCGATGGAAGCTTTCTACGCCCTGGGTGGCCAGACCTTTTACGGCTTCGGCAACATGGTTGTCGTCGACCCGATGGGCAGCTGGTTAAAGTGCTTTTCCAGTGTCGCCCTGATGGTCACGGTAGTCTATGGCCGGCCTTACGCCGCCGACCGCGACATGCTGCGCGGCGGCGAGTTCTTCACGCTCAGCCTGTTTGCCTTGCTGGGCATGTTTGTGATGATTTCTGGCCACAACTTTCTGGTGCTCTACATGGGGCTGGAGTTGATGACGCTGTGCAGCTACGCGCTGGTGGCCTTGCGCCGTGACGACGCGAAGGCTACTGAAGCGGCGATGAAGTATTTTGTGCTCGGCGCATTGGCTTCTGGCTTTTTGCTGTACGGCCTGTCGATGCTCTACGGGGCCACCGGCTCGTTGAACATCAACGAAGTGTTCAATGCGATAGCCAGCCGGCAGGTCAAACACCAGGTTTTAGTGTTCGGTCTGGTGTTCATTGTGGCTGGCCTTGCGTTCAAATTGGGCGCGGTGCCTTTTCACATGTGGCTACCCGACGTCTACCAGGGTGCGCCCACGGCGGTGACGCTGATTATTGGTGGCGCCCCGCAACTCGCTGCATTTGCCATGTGCATACGGCTGCTCGTGGAGGGTATGCTGCCGCTGGCAATTGACTGGCAGCAGATGCTCGCGTTGATGGCCATCGGCTCGCTGCTGATTGGTAATCTGGCAGCCATCGCCCAGTCGAGTCTCAAGCGCATGTTGGCATTTTCAACAATTTCCCAGATGGGATTTTTGTTGCTCGGCTTGCTGGCTGGTGTGGTCAATGGCAACCAGCTCAATGCCGAATCGGCGTATGGCGCAGCCATGTTTTATGCCCTGACCTACGTGCTTACCACGCTGGCGGCGTTCGGTATCGTTTTGCTGCTCGCCCGGGCGGGTCACGAATCCGAAGAAATTGTCGACTTGGCCGGCTTGAACCAGCGCAGCCCGTTGTACGCCGGGGTGATGGCCATCAGCATGTTCTCGCTGGCTGGCTTGCCGCCGTTGGTGGGCTTTTACGCCAAACTCGGCGTGCTGCAGGCGCTGATTTCGTCCGGAAAAACCAGCTACCTGGTGCTGGCCGTGTTTGCGGTCATGATGTCGCTGATTGGCGCGTTCTACTACCTGCGTGTGGTCAAGGTGATGTATTTTGATGCACCGCTGAGCCATAATGCGCAGTCCATTTCGGCGCCGGCCGACGTACGGATCGTGTTGGCGATCAATGGTGCACTCATCCTGATTCTGGGTATCGCACCTGGCGGCTTGATAACACTGTGTGCGCAATCGATCAACAGCATTGTCAATTCGCTGGGGGTTTGAGTTTTTTCCATGAGTCAAACCGCCTCCGTCTGGCTGGTTGTGCTGCTGGCCTTTCTGCTCGCCAACCTGCCATTCATCAGCAACCGTGTATTCGCGGTGTATGCGCTCAAGCGCCCCAAAAATCTCGCGGTGCGACTGGCGGAAATGTTTGTCTGGTACTTGCTGGTGGGGGGGCTGGGGCTCTCTTTTGAGCAGCGCAACGGGCAAATCGCACCCCAGAGCTGGGAGTTTTACGCCATCACCGGAACGCTTTTTCTTACCTTCGCCTTTCCCGGTTTCACCTTTCGCTATCTCTTCAAGCGTCGATCATGACGCGGGCGTCGGGTGATGGTGGGAAAGTCGGCATCGATGATGCGCATCTGGTGGAGACTATGAGCGATTCTGAGGAAATTCTCAGAGGCCATTTTCTTCAGGTGCGTCGCGATACGGTCCGGTTGCCCGATAACAGCCACGCCACGCGTGAATATGTGATTCACCCTGGCGCGGCGATGGTTGTGGCGCAGCTTGACGATGGCCGACTGGTACTGGAGCGGCAATACCGTTATCCGGTTCAGTCGGTCATGATTGAATTTCCGGCCGGCAAACTTGATGCTGGCGAAGCATCGCTGGCTTGCGCGCAGCGCGAACTGCTTGAGGAAACCGGTTATAGCGCGCGCGAATGGGCCAGAGCAGGGGTGTTGCACCCGGTCATTTCCTATTCCACCGAATTTATCGATATCTGGTTTGCGCGTGGATTGACCTTGGGCGAACGCAAGCTCGACGCAGGTGAGTTTCTTGACGTGTTTACGGCCACACCGGCCGAGCTTCTGGCCTGGTGCAGAAGTGGCCGGGTAACCGACGCCAAGACCTTGACCGGCATGCTGTGGCTGCAAAACGTGCTGGCCGGTATCTGGCCGCTGGATTGGCAAACCACATCACCAGCATGGTCCTGAAGTCCCCCGCCATAATCCGGCCATGAAAGTACTCAACCTCCAGTGTGCACGCCAGCATTCCTTTGAAGGCTGGTTTGGGTCGGAAGAAGATTTTCGAAATCAGCTAACGCGCGGCTTGATTGAATGCCCTTTGTGTGCCGACAAGGAAATTCAAAAATTGCCCAGCGCACCGCGGCTCAACTTCGGCGGGCATCAGACATCGGGCAGTGCTTCAATGGATCACGGGCAGGCCGTGCCATCTGCATCGACCGCCATGACGCCGCTGGAAAACCCCGATTGGGCTCGCCGGGAACATGCGATGGGTCTGCCGGACGGCATGCCTCGTTCCGAGCAGGCGGCTTTTCTCAAAGCGGTGCGCCATGTGTTTGCGCATACTGAAGATGTCGGCCAGCGATTCGCCGATGAGGCGCGCCGCATGCACTACGGCGAAGCGGAAGTCCGCAATATCCGAGGTCAGGCCAGCGCTCGGGAGGCGGTGGACCTGCTCGAAGAGGGGATTGAAGTCATGCCTTTGCCAATGCTGCCGGCTTTGAAGGAAACCCTGCAGTAACGCAATCTCACGCCGGTCACTGCGTGTGTTTGCGCCGTCCGGCGGAGTTGACCCGGACCGGATCAACTCCCTGGTTTTTCAGGTCAATGTATCAAGTCAGGGGTAGAGACCGCGCAACTCCCGCGTGTGCAGGATGCGTTGGCAGGCCACAATAAACGTCGCGGTGCGCAGGCTGACCTTCTTTTCCTGCGCCACTTGCCAGACGCCGGAAAAGGCGG
>NZ_JABBPF010000098.1 GCF_012927415.1 Polaromonas sp.
CGGACCGCTTGAGGGGCGGCGCGGCAAATGCCAGACGCCGCTCACCTCGCTCGCGGCGAATCCTGATCAGACCCAGCTTGCATTCCTGCATGATGAAATCCCGGCTGGCGGGCTGGCCGCCGGCCTGCAGCCAGCTGTGGCAACTGCCCAGCGTGGGGTGGCCGGCAAACGGCAGCTCGCCGCCGGGCGTGAAGATGCGCAGGCGGTAGTCGGCGGCGCTGTCGGTGGGCGGCAGCAGGAAAGTGGTTTCCGACAAGTTCGTCCAGTGGGCAAAGCGTTGCATGTCGTCGTCGCTCAGGCCGGACCCATCCAGCACCACGGCAAGGGGGTTGCCCAAATAAGGTGTTGCGGTGAACACGTCAACTTGTTTGAATGGACGCTGCCTCATGGTGTGATGACTCCAACGAGATTCAGGGCAGGGGCAGGTCCAGCACGCCCCGGGTCGCGGGTCGCGCCAGAATGGTCTGGTACCAGCGCGCCAGATGCGGGCGCGAAGACCGTGGCTGCGGCAAACCAAACCAGCCATGCATTTCGCATGCCAGGGGAATGTCGGCCATGCCAAATTGCGCGCCACCGATAAACCGGTGTTGCGCCAGATGCGCGTTGAGCAGGTCCAGCAGCGGCTCGGTGGCCGCCACGGACCGGGCCATGAGGTCGGGCTGGCGCTGTTCCGCCGTGGTGCGAATCCACTGTATGAAAGCGTCGCGCCCGGCTGGGTTGAAGGTGGTTTGCTGCCAGTCCATCCATTGCTCCGCGGCAAAGCGCGCCTGCAATTCTGCGGGATAAAAATGACCCGGGGAGTGCTTGGCGCTCAGGTAACGCACGATCACGTCGAACTCTCATAAAACCACTTCGCCGTCCTCGATTACCGGCACCTGGGCATTCGGGTTTTTCCGCAGGTAGCCAGCCGCCTTGACCATGCCGAATTGCCCGCCGGCGTCGGTGCGCTGCAGTGTCAGGCCCAGCTCCTGAGCGGCCCAGACGACTTTACGGACATTGAGGGAACTGATGCGTCCCCAGATGTGCAGCATGCTTTGGCCTTCCTCGCTTCAGGCGTTTGCGGCAACGGCGGGCGTGGCTGGCGCTGCGCTGGCAAGCGGCCGGTCAGGCTGCATTTCGCGTATCGCCGCGGCCAGCGCGGCGATGCCGATGTTGATCTGCGCCACGCTGGAGGTTACAAAGGACAGGCGCAGCGTGCGGGCGTCGGCATGGTCCGCATAAAACGCCCAGCCCGGCACAAAAGCGACGTTGCGCTCGACCGCCCGGGGCAGCAGGTCGATGGCGCTCATACCCTCGGGCAGACGCACCCACAAAAACATGCCGCCGGCCGGGGTGTTCCACGTCACGCCTTCGGGCATTTCATGCGTCATGGCTGCCAGCATGGCGTCGCGTTGTGACTTGTACAGAGTGCGTATGGTGGGGACATGCCGGTCAAGGAAACCGTCCTTCATGACCTCGGCCACCAGGCGCTGGTTGAAGCCGGGGCTGTGCAGGTCGGCGGCCTGCTTGGCCTGCAGCAGTTTGGGGAAGAGGGACGCTGGCGCCACCACGAATCCCAGCCGCAACCCGGGCGCCAGCACTTTGGAGAACGAACCCAGGTAAATGCAGCCTTCGGGGTTGCGCGCTGTCAAGGGTAGCGGTGGCGGCGTGTCAAACCACAGCTCGCCATAGGGGTTGTCCTCGACCAGCGGCAGATTCAGCCGGGCGGCCTCCTGGCTGAGCGCGGCGCGGCGCTCCTCCGGCATGGTGCGGCCGGTCGGGTTCTGAAAATTGGGCAGCACGTAAAAGAAACGCGCGCCCGCCGCCTTGGCGGCGAGGTCTGCCAGGTCAACGCCGCCGTCGTCGCTGGCCACGCCGACGATGTCGGGCTCCATCGGCGTGAAGGCCTGCAGCGCGCCCACATAGGTGGGTGTTTCCACCAGCACCCGGCTGCCCTCGTCAATCAGCACCTTGGCGATCAGGTCCAGCCCCTGTTGCGAGCCGGTGGTAATCAAGACCAGGGCCGGGTCCACGGTCCAGGGCAGCATGTCCGCCACCATCTGGCGCAGCGGCGCATAACCTTCGCTGGCGGCATACTGCAGCGCCGCAGGGCCGTCTTCGCGCAACACTTTTTCGCAGGCCGCGCTGAAGGCGCTGACCGGAAAGGTCTTGGGGGAGGGCAGGCCGCCGGCAAAGCTGATGATGCCGGGTTTTTCGGTGAGCTTCAGGATCTCGCGGATCACCGACGGATTCATTTTTTGCGCGCGTCGCGCCTGGGTCCAGTTCATTTCAAGCTCCTGTTTATTGCGGGTCGCCAAGAGCAGCCCGGATCACACAATCTCAACATTCTGAGGCTATCCGCCGCGTAAGAGGGCTATTGACTGACATTTTCTTGCCGATAAACACCGTGGCAATCACGGCCAGACCAAAGCCGACGGTGACCGCGTCCAGGCGTTCGCCCAGCAGCGGCACGGCAAACAGCATCGACAAAAAGGGCTGCACCAGTTGCACCTGGCTGACCCGCACGGTACCACCCAGGGCCAGGCCGCGGTACCAGGCAAAAAAGCCCAGCCACATCGAGAACACCGCCACATAGGCAAAGCCCCACCAGGCCGTGGCTTTGAGGGGTGCAACCGGCCAGCTGACAATTGCCAAGGGCAAGGTCAGCGGCAGAGAAATCACCAGCGCCCAGCAAATCACATGTTCGGCCCGCATAAGCTGCGACAGCCTGGCACCGAAGCCGTAACCCACGGCGGCGCACAACATGGCGGCCAGCAAAAGAAGATCGGCAAAATGAATGGACAGGCCGCCCCCGGCGCTGCCCGAGCGCAGCATGGCAAAGCCCACGACCAGCGCACTGCCCAGCGCGGCGCAAAGCCAAAAGCCCGTGGACGGCCGCTGGCGGTGCAGCAGTGCGCCGACCGCGGCCGTGGCCAACGGCAGCACACCCACGATCACACTGGCGTGTACCGCTTCAACGTAACGCATGGCAACCGAGGTGAACAGCGGAAATCCAAACACCACACCACCCGCCGTGATGGCCAGCGGCCACCATTGTTCGCGATTGGGAAACGGAGCGCGCGTGGCGAGAAGGAACAGCGCCGACAGTCCGGCGGCCACCACGGCCCGGCCCATCGCAATAAAGACGCTGGACATCTGCGGCGCGTCGGAAGTACCCACAGCCAGGCGCGTCATCGCCAGCGTCATCGAAAAAATCACGATGCCCAGCAGGCCGAGCCAGAGGCCCTTGTTGATTTGTTGTTGCGGATTCATATAAAGAGCATCCAGATTGCCGTGACCACCAGCACGGCCGCCATGCCACGGTTAAACCAGATCAACCGCCGCCCCGTGCCCTTCGGACCCGAGAGCCAGTCTCGCAACAGCGAGCCCGCCAGCGCATAGCTCAGGTTGCTGGCAAAGGCAAAGAACAGCATGACCGGCAGCACTACGGCAAAGCGCAGGCCGGGGTCGCCGCGCCCAGCAATCCAGCCGCTGACAATCGCCAGCGCCAGCATCCAGGCCTTGATGTTGACAAATTGCAGCGCCGCACCCTGCCAGAACGTGATTTTCAGCCGGGTCGCGTCGGCTTCGCCGAGCTGGCGCGAGCGCGCAATTTTGCCGGCCAGCCACAGCAAATAAGCCACGCCAACGAGCTTGATGGCCCAGCTCAGCAGCGGCACGGCCAGCACCAGTGCGCCCAGGCCGAAGGTGCAGACGGTGAGCAGCGCACCCCAGCCCACGGGCACGGCGCAGACAAAGGGCAGCGCGCGCTTGAAGCCATGGTTGGCGCCCAGTGCCGTGCTCATGGTGTTGTTGGGACCGGGAGAAAAGGTCATCACCGTGGCCAGGATCAGTAGTGCCGTAAATTCTTGCCAGTTCATGGTGGAAGACTTTATAGTCGAAAGCAGCACACCACCCATACAGTAAAGGGTACAAATTACCAAACTGTATCGCCTATTTTGGCAGTACACATCGCGTGAAAAGCGACCCCGAGGCAACGCCATGCTGATGAAAACCGCTTCGCAGTCTCTGACCGAACAGCTCGGAGCCCGCTTTGCCGAGCGTATTCGAAACCGGTTGCTCGCGCCCGGTGCGCGCCTGCCTTCAGTACGTCTGTGCGCCGAGCAGCAGGGCGTGAGCGTGTCCACAGTCGTAGCAGCCTACGACCAGCTGCAGGCGCAGGGGCTGGTGGTGGCAAGCAGGAATCGCGGATTTTTTGTTCGCGATTCATCATCAAACAGGTCTTTGGCGCCCGTGGACAAAGCGCAATCAGCTATAAAAAACAGCGCAAGTACGCCAGTCGATGCCGCCGCGCTGATTCGCGGCATGTTTCAGCCGGTCAGCAGCAAGCCGCAACCCGGCATGGGCGTGTTTCCCACCGACTGGCTGGACGCCAGCTTCATGCCGGCAGCGGTCCGAAAGGTTACCGGCGCCAGCGCGCTAAGGGAGTTTTCCCTGCGGTACGGCGAACCGCTGGGTGATGCGGGCCTGCGTCGCGCGCTCTCGCAAAGGCTGGGCGCGCTCAATGTGCACGCCGTACCGGGTCAAATCATCACCACCGTCGGCGCCACCCACGCGCTGGACATCATCAGCCGAACCCTGCTGCGCGCGGGTGACTGCGTGATGGTGGAGGAGCCGGGATGGTCCGTGGAATTTGCCCGCCTAGATGCACTGGGTATGCGCATTTTGCCGGTGCCGCGCCGTGCCGACGGGCCTGATCTGGACGTCATGGCGCAGTACTGCACCCTTCAACAGCCCAAGCTGTTCGTCAGCGTCAGCGTGTTTCACAACCCGACCGGTTACTGCCTCACGCCGGGCAGCGCCCACCGCGTGCTGCAACTGGCCAGCCAGCACAACTTTCACATTGCCGAAGACGATACCTACAGCCACCTGGCGCCCGACCATGCCACACGGCTGTGCGCGCTTGACGGCCTGCAGCGCACGATTTACGTTAGCGGCTTTTCAAAAATTCTGGCGCCGGGCTGGCGCGTCGGCTATTTGGCTGCGCCGCCCGATCTGGTGGAACGCCTGCTCGACACCAAGCTGCTCGCCACGCTGACGACCCCCGCGCTGCTGGAAAAAGCGCTGGCCTGGTGCATCGATCAGGGTCAGCTGCGCCGCCATGCCGAACGAATACGCGGTCGGCTCGACCAGGCCAGGAGCCGCAGCGTCAAACTCGCGCTGGCGCACGGCTGCAGTTTTGCGGCGGAGCCGGCTGGCCTGTTTGGCTGGGTCGAAACAGGCGTGGACACCGACGCCCTGGCGCAGCGCATGCTGGACGAGGGCTACCTGATCGCGCCTGGCGCGCTGTTTCACGCCGTGCGCACGCCCAGCACGCTGATGCGCATCAACTTTGCAACGACCCAAGAAGCGGCATTCTGGAAGGTCTTTGCGCGCTTGCGCGATGCAGTGAACTGATTTTCGGGTCTTCCAACCCAACTTTTGAGTGTTTTTGGCCTCTTGTCCAATGAATACCGGCATAAGTAGCTATTGAATTCATAGCGTATTAAGGCTCCGCCCAGGGCTCTGCATCCAAATTGAGACCTTCGTCTGGCACGGTCTCAGGGCGATCCGCGTGCTACCAGCGCTTAGCGCTCAGCGCCCCGATCCGTAGTCGGCCCGCCTGATGCCACAAACGCCAGAAATCTCACAAAAAGCAAATTTTTTGCTGTTACAGATTCCAATTTTTTTACGATTTGGACTGATTTCCCTTTTTCAGCGCGGAATTGATTGAGAAAAAAGCTTAGTTTTAGTCCACAACCTTGCGTTTCGGCAAAGAAAAAAGTTACGTTATGCGGAATTTATTAACAAAAATAAGACTATCTGGCTGAAAAGCAGCGCTTAAGCAATAAATTTCCCATCATCTCGCGTGAAAGTAACATAGAGTCACAGCTCTAGGAATCTTGAAACATTCGGACGGTGAAAGAAACGTCACGCCAACGTTTGGACTCCGTTAGCCCGGTTTTTCGTAACACGAGGATACATATATGAAACCCCTTCTGAATGTTTGTTGCTTGCTGGCTGGTCTGGTGTTGTCTCAGCTTGCGCTGGCCCAGAGTGCTGCGGTGCGCTCCCAGTTGGTTGCCCAGCGTATTGACAAGGTGGACGGCAAGGAAGTGCTCAACCCGGCTACCGAAGGCAAGCCTGGCGACATTCTTCAATACAGTGGCACCTATCGCAACACGGGCGCCGCAGCTGTCAACAAATTGATGGCGACCGTACCGGTGCCCCTGGGAACCACCTTCATTGCTGACAGTGCCGAGCCCGCACCGGCGCAGGCGTCACTGGATGGCAGCCGTTTCGCGCCAACGCCCCTGATGCGCACCGTCAAGCAGTCTGACGGAAGCGAGCGCAAGGTCGCTGTGCCCTTGAGCCAGTACCGCGCCCTGCGCTGGGAAGTCGGCACGCTTGCCGGCGGCGCCAGCACCGTCGTCAAGCTGCAGGTGCGCATTGATGCACCCGTCGCTGCAGCCGGCACCAAATCCTGAATTCAGCCTGATCGGCCATTCTTGCGCGCGCTGCGCCAGACGGTCCGCCCATGCCTCGTAACCCGTCATCAGTCGATTCCACCTTGTTTTGAAGCCAGGAGAAACCCCCGTTATGTACGCCACCTCCACCAGTCCGACGATTTCGCGGCTGCTCCATCTGTTTACGCACTGGTTGATGGGAATGCTGATTGCTGCGCTGCTGGCCCTGGCTGGCATGGCTGCGCATGCCGCGCCGCCGCCGGCCGGCACCTCCATCAGCAATCAAGCCTCGGCCACCTATACGGACGCTTCGTCGGTTTCAAGAACCGTGAGTTCCAACACGGTGTCTACCACCGTGACACAGGTTGCCAGTCTGACATTGACGGCTAACGGGGCTCAAAATGCGTCGCCCGGCAGCGTGGTGTACTACCCGCATACCCTGACCAATACCGGCAATGGTTCCGACACGTTTAACCTCAGCACCAGCAATGCCGGCGGCTTCACCATGGCCAGCGTGCAAATTTTTGCCGACAACGGCAGTGGTTTGCCTACCGGTCCGGCCATCACGTCTAGTGGTCCGCTGGCAGCCAATGGCATTTTCAGATTCGTGGTGGTGGGTACCCTGCCCGCTGGCGCGACTGCGGCCCAGACCAACACGATTACCGTGACCGCGACGAGTGTTCTCGACAACACCAAAACCGCCACGAATACCGACGTCACTACGGTGTCGGTAAATGCGGTGGTGACGCTGACCAAGGCGGTCAGCTCCAACGGTGGTGCCTCGCCTTCAGGCCCTTATACCTATACTCTGACCTACACCAATACGGGTAACAGTACTGCCACGTCGGTGGCCGTCACCGACGTTCTTCCGGTCGGCATGGTCTATGTGCCGGGCTCTGCCCGATGGAGCGCGACAGGGGCCACAGCACTCAGTGACGCTGGCGCCTCCAGCGGCACCGCACCCAACACCCTGACATCTTCTTTTACCGCAGGTACGAGAACCTTTCTGGCCACCCTGAATCAGGTTACAGCCGGCCAGTCGGGTACCTTGAGCTTTCAGGTCAACGTCGCTAGTGGCACGCCGCCGGGTGTGCTGAACAACACGGCAACCAGCTCCTACAATAACGGTGCAGGCACTGTGAGCGGAACCTCCAATACCGTTCCGTTCACAGTTGCGGCAGCCAATTCCGTTTCCATGACCGGTCAGACGATTGCCAGCGCCGTGCCCGGTCAGACCATCAGTTTCACCAACATAGTGACCAACACCGGCTCTGGCGTCGATACCTTCAACATCACCATCACCGCGAACAGTTTCCCTGCCGGAACCTCCGGCCAGTTGTTCAAGTCCGACGGCGTGACGCCGTTGGTGGACACTAATGGCGATGGCGTCATCGACACCGGACCGCTGGCTCCAGGCGCTTCGTACAACGTGATTCTGAAGGGAACCCTGCCGCCAAACGCCAGCGGCGGCCCGTTCACCGTCACCAAAACGGCAACCTCGGTGGCCGATCCGAGTAAAACGGCAACAGCGAATGACACGCTGACTGCGGTGACCGGTGCAAAAGTCGACCTGACCAACAACCTCCCTGCCGCGGCCGGCGTGCCTGGTTTTGGTCCCGGTCCCGAGGCCACCGCCCAGGTGACAAATTCGCTGAATCCCGGGGGCTCGACCACCTTCACCCTGGTCGCCAATAACACCGGCACCTCGGCGGACAGCTATGACCTGGCTGCCAGCAACACCCTGCCATTCCCCGGCGCTCTTCCTGCGGGCTGGACGGTGACGTTCAAGGCTGAAGGCGGGGTGGGTGCCAAGTGCTCGACAACGGGCGCAACCATCACCAACACCGGTTCTATTCCAACCGGCGGCAATTCCACGTTTTGCGCGGTCGTTACGGTGCCGCCGGGCTTCGCTGCCGGAACGCAGGATCTCTATTTCCGCGCGCTGTCGCCGATTTCTGCGCTTTCAGACGTTTTGCATGACGCCGTGACAGTGAACGCCGTTCGTGCCATCACTATCACGCCCAATGGCAGTGGCCAGACCTTTCCTGGCGGCTCGGTGGTCTACAGCCACACGGTGACCAACGCCGGCAACGCGGCCGAGGGCAACGGCACCCTGAGCACGGTAACGCTGGCAACGAGCAACAACCAGCCTGGCTTTACCTCGGTGCTGTATTACGATGCCAATAATAACGGCGTTCTTGATGCCTCTGATCCGGTTATTTCCGGCAGTCTCAGCACATTCCTGCCTCCGGGTGGCCTGGCTCCTGGCGCATCAATCACGGTGTTTGACAAGGTGATTGCAACGTCGGGCGCGGCGCCCGGGGCCGTCAACGTGACCACCATCACGGGGACCACTACCAACGGCTCCTACGTCACGACCGCACCGGTGCCCGCCGTGGCGACCGACACCACCACGGTCGTTGCCGGCAACCTGACGCTGACCAAGGCGCCGGCGCTGGATACGGGCTGCACAGGCCCCACCGCCGGGACAGCCTACAGCGCTTCGACGCCGCTGAGCGCCAAGCCCGGCCAGTGCATTCTGTACCAGATCACCGTCACCAACGCGGGCACAAGCAATGCCACCAGCGTGGTGGTGTCTGACGCTACACCGACTTACACGACGATGAGCCCGGCTGCGACCAGTGCGGCGGCGACTACGGCGGGCAGCGTCACCGGCCCCACCGCAGGCAATGCAGGCACCATCAGCGCCTCGGTGGGCACTCTGGCGGCCGGTCAGTCCGCGCTGGTGACCTTCGGCGTGAAGATCAACCCGTAAAAAAGTTACCGGGCTCTTTGCGGAGGAGGCTTCAGGCCTCCTCCCGCTTTTCAAAGCTTGCCGTTCTTGCTGCGCTCTTTGAAAAGCGGCGTGCCGCCAACGACCTCAATCCTAATGGCCACCCATGTTGTTTCGCCTGTTGCGCAAACTGCTTTCCATGTGTCTGTTGCTGCTCTGCTGGGTGGCGGCAGCAGCAGCTGCGCCGTCGGCCGCGGGAACGCAGATCACCAACATGGCCGAGGGCACTTACACCGATGCGGCGACGGGCTTGCTGGTCAGGCTCACTTCGAACACCGTCAATACCGCTGTCGCGGTGTCGGAAGCGCTAACCCTCACCGCCAGCCAGGGTGTGGCGGTTTCCAGCGCGGCTTCCTTTGTCATCAGCCACACGCTCACCAACACGGGCAATGCGACGACCACTTACCTGCTGACATTCGCGGTTGTAGCGGGCGGCACTTTCACGCCGCTTAACCTGCAACTGGTGCAGGACCTGAATGGCAATGGTCGCGTCGATCCGGGCGAGCCGGTCATTACCACTGGCGCTACCGTCACGCTGGCGGCAGGCGCCAGTGCCAACCTGCTGTTGTGGGGTCAGGTGCCTGCTTCTGCGACGGCCGGACAGACTGCGCAGATAGTCCTCACGGCGACCAGCCAGTTGCAGGGAGCCACCGCCAGCAATACCGACAAACTGACTGTTTCCAGCGGCGCTGCCCTTCAGGTGACGCTGGGCGCTTCCTCACCCAGTACCGGCCCCGGCGCGCAGCTGATCTTTACGGCAGCGGTGGTCAATAGCGGAAATGTGCCGGCCATGCCCGCGGCTCTCACCGTCGACGGTGTGCCGGCCAGCCTTTTCCTGCTGAGCGTTGCGATTCCCGCCCAGACCAGCTTTGTCTCCGCCCAGCCTTCTGCCGACCCTGATTCGCAACTGCTATTTCACTTGCAGGGCGCTGCCAGCACCGCTTACGTCAGCTTGGTTCCGGCTGGTTCGGTCGTTGATGGGGTCGCCTGGGCCATTGCCAGCCTTGCCCCGGGCAGAACTTTGCAGGGCCAGTTCACCGTCGGCGTGAATGGCAATGCGGCCGGCATCGTGTCTGCCATCGCCTATGCGAACTGGACCGACCAGGGGGTGCCAACGCGTACCCCCGGCAATCTTTTGCTGGTGCAGATTTCGCCACGCCTGGTCAGGATTGCATTTTTTACCGGCAGCGATTACGCGACACTGGCGGCGCAAAATGCCCTGGGTCAACCGCTGTTCGTGCAGGTGGACGTCGCGATTTGTGACGCCGATCGCACGCGCATCAACACGGTGCCGGTCACGCTGACCAGCCAGCTGACCGGCGATACCGAAACCTTCACCGCAGTGGAAACCGGACTGGACACGGGCTTGTTCCGCATTCTTCCTGACGTGCCAACCGCCAATGCGGCCGTTCACCTGGTTGCTTCGGGCAACGGCGTACTGGAGGTCCTGCGCAACGATGTCGTCACCGCGCGCATCACGACCTGCAGCGGCGTGACGGTGAACGCCACCACCAGCGTGCTGATAGATCCGTCTGGTGTGGTGTTCGACAGTGGCACCAACCTGCCAGTCGCTGGGGCGACCGTGCAGTTGATTGACGCCAGCGGAGCAGGCCGCGGCCCGGCCGCGGTATTGCAGCGCGACGGCGTCACGCCCGCGCCCAGCCAGGTCGTCACCGGTGCCGACGGCGCATTTTCATTTCCGCTGGTGTCCCCCGGCAACTCTCTGCTGGGTGTCAGCGTGCCCGCGGGATTCAGCTTCCCGTCAGTGTTAGTGCCCGAACGCCAGCCTGTGGACCGCCAGATTGATGTGCGGGGTTCTTATGGAAAAACCTTCACGGTGGGTGGCGCAGTGAACGCTCCGGTGCGCTTTGACGTACCGGTTGACGCTGCGCCCACAGGAACCCTGTTCATCCAGAAAACGGCCAACAAGGCGACGGCCGAGGTCGGTGATTTTGTCAACTACACCATCAAGCTCAACAACCTTGGCACCGTCGCATTGGCCGGCACGGTCGTCAATGATCTGTTGCCTGCCGGCTTTGCCTACGTGCGTGGCACGGCGCGGCTCAATAACGCGCCACTCCCAGAGCCGATCCGCGGCACCGGCTCCAGCCTGCAGTTTGCGCTGGGCAGTGTCCCCGCAAGCGCTGGCCCTAGCGCAGGCGCTCAGCCCACGCTGACTTACCGTGTCAGGGTCGGAGCGGGAAGTCAGGGAGGCAATGGCGTCAATACGGCCCAGGCTGTCAGCGGCGCGTTGCAGTCCAACCGGTCCAGCGTCAAGGTGCAATTGGTGGGCGGAGTTTTCTCCAACAAGGGCTACCTGATTGGCAAGGTCTATGCAAATTGCAGCAAAGAGCGCGAGCGTGAGGCCGCTGAGCCCGGCATTCCCGGTGTCCGGATCTACCTCGAAGACGGCACTTATGCGGTGACCGATGAAGAGGGAAAGTACAGCCTTTATGGCTTGACGCCGCGCACCCATGTTGCCAAGGTGGACAGCACTACCTTGCCAGCCGGCGCTTCGCTGCAGGTGCTGAACAATCGCAATGCCATGGATGGCGGGAGCCGTTTTGTCGACTTCAGCAATGGCGAGCTGCAGAAGGCGGATTTCGCCGTTGCCGAGTGCGACACCGATATTCGTGAGCAGATTGCCGCAAGGCGGGAAGCCCTTTCCAATCCTTCCGAATTGCTACAGGCTGCCGGCAGCCTGCTGGCTTCCACTCCCGTTGTGCCAGTGGATGCGCGTACCTTGCCAGCCAGCGGTCCCATCGGCTTGCCAGGCGCGCTGCGTGGCAACACCGCTATCAATGGCGCGATACCGCTGGCGGGAGCGACCTTGCCGAATGGCAGCGGTACGCCGCTTGGCGCTGTGCGCGACCCGGGAGGATCCTACGCTCCCAACGTCCAGGGTTTGCCCAAACCCATCTTTACACCCGGTGCGGAATGGAGGCGTTCGTTGGATCGGGGGACCAAAACCGGAGGCACCTTGGAAGCCACGGACATGGACGAAAGTGCCGACGAGTCTCAAATGCTCGAGCCACTGGAAAACCTGCTGCCCGACTTGAGTCCAGAGCTCGGATTTATCGGCCTGCACAACGGCCAGACGATGAGCAGTGACCAGACGCGGGTGCGGGTCAAGGGGCCGGTGGGCTCCGAGCTTGAGCTGATGCTGAATGATCAGCCGGTGCCGGCCAGCCAGGTGGGCAAGAAAAGCAGTCTTGAAAAAACCGGCACCCAGGCTTGGGAATACATCGGTGTCAACCTGAAGCCCGGCCGCAACACGCTGAGCGTGAGCGTCCTCGACAGCTTTGGAAACCAGCGCAACACCATGCAAATCTTCGTGCTGGCGCCCGGTAAACTCGCAAAAATAGACATTGAAGTGCCGGAAAAGTCAGTGGCGGACGGCGCGACCGCCCTTTCGATCAGCATTCGCTTGAGCGATGCGCAAGGCCTGCCGGTCGCAGAACGCACGCCGGTGACGCTGAAGTCCAGCCTGGGTCAGTGGCAGACACCAGACCTGGATCCGCGGCGGCCGGGAACCCAGGTGTTCGTGGAGGGCGGCGAGGGAAACTTCCTGCTATTGCCGCCGTCCCAACCCGGCAAGGCCGAGCTTGGCGCAAGCAGCGGCACCATCCACGCCACCGAAAAAATTGAATTCACACCTAACCTGCGGCCGATGATCGCCGCCGGCATCGTGGAGGGAACGCTTAACTTGCGCAATCTCAACGCTTCGGCCTTGCGGCCAACGCAGAGCGGAGATGTTTTTGAGCGCCAGATTCAGAGCACCTCGCGCAGTCTTGCCAGTGGCAAGGGCGAAGTGGCGGCGCGCACTGCGCTGTTTCTCAAGGGCAAGGTACTGGGCTCGACCTTGCTGACTCTCTCTTATGATTCGGATAAACCGGCAGACACGGCCTTGTTCCGCGATATCCAGCCCAATCAGTTCTACCCGGTTTATGGCGACTCGTCGGCGCGGGGCTTTGACGCCCAGTCCACCGGGAAGCTTTATGTCATGCTGCAAAGCGGCAGCAATTACGCACTGCTGGGCGACTACTCCACGCAGAGCGACGACCCCACCCGCCAGCTGACGCAATATTCCCGCGCCCTCAACGGCGTGAAGGGGCGCCTTCAGGAGGGTCAGGTCACGGTGGAGGGCTTTGCCAGCCGTACCTCGGCCACGCAGACGATTCAGGAATTCCGCGCCAACGGCACTTCCGGACCGTTTCTGCTCAATATCAATGGCGTGGTCAACAGCCAGCAGATCGATGTCATTACGCGCAATCGCAACCAGCCTTCAGTCATCGTCAAGGACACGCCGCTGGCGCAGTTCACCGACTACGAAATAGAACCCTACAGCGGCCGACTCCTGCTCAAGGACCCGGTGCCCAGTGTTGACGCCGACCTCAATCCGGTGTTCATACGGGTCAACTATTCGGTCGACTCTGGTGGCCCCAAGCATCTGGTGGCGGGGGCTGACGTCAAGGTGCAGATCTCCCCGGAACTGGTGCTCGGCGCGACCGCAATTCGCGATGCCGACCCGGTCAACAGCTTGAGCCTGGCCGGTGTCAGCGCGACGGCAAAGCTGGGTGACAGCACCAGCGCAACGGTCGAGGTCGCCCGCAGCCGCAGCGACATTCAGGGCGGCGGCGCTGGCCAGCGAGTGGAAATAAAGCACGAAGACGGACCACTGCAGGCGCGGGTCTGGGGTACGCATACCGACGCCGGGTTTTACAACCCCAACAGCCTGCAGTCCGCCGGGCAATCGGAATATGGTGCCAAGGCCGGCTATGTCCTTGACGAGCAAAACAGACTGGTCGCCGAAGCCCTGAAAACGTCCAACAGCGTCAGTGGTGCAAAGCAAACAGGCATGGAACTCAAGCTTGAGCACAGTCTGTCGGGCAACTCACGGCTGGAAGTTGGCGTGCGTTACAGCAATGCCAATGCGTATTCGGTGCTGTCGGCGCCTGCCCTGCCGGGCTTTTCAACGCCCGTCCTGCCCTCTCCGGCAGGGCTGGCCGCAGCCTCAGCCTCAGCCTCAGCCCAAGTGGGTTACACCAGTGCCCGGGTCAAGCTGACAGTGCCGGTGCCCGAGCTGCCGCAGGCCGAAGTCTATGGCCTGGCTGAATACGCCATCGACGGCAGCGGCGGGCGCGAGATTGGCGTGGGCGGCACCTATGCCGTCAATCCGACGACAAAACTCTACCTCCGGCACGACTTCATCAACAGCCTCAACGGCCCCTACACCCTCAACCCGGCGGCGTCCCAGTACAGCACGGTGGCGGGCATCAACACAGAACTGGCAGACAGCACGCAGCTTTTCAACGAGTACCGCATCGGTGACAGCATCAATGGGCGCGGCAGTGAAGCCGCCATTGGTCTGCGCCGGCTTTGGCGGCTGGACAACGGCATTGGCCTGTCGACCAGCGTGCAGCGCATCAAACCGGTTTCCGGCGTCGTGCTGGATGACTCCACGGCAGCGACTATCGGCCTCGAATACACGGCCGCCGCCGACTGGAAGGCTTCTGGTCAGGCGCAGTGGCAGACCTCAAGCACCTCACGCAGCTGGTTGCTCAGCGGCGCGCTGGCCAGCAAGCTTGATGAAAGCTGGACCCTGCTCAATCGCGGCCTCTACAGCGTGCAGATCAATCTGGCACCCGGCGTCGGGGAACGCAAACTGATCACGGCGCAGTCCGGCTTCGCCTACCGGCCGGTTGATGCCGACGTATGGAACGCGCTGGGCCGAATTGAATACAAGCGCGACCTCGACAGCAGCCTGGGCGTGGGGCTCAATCGTGATGAATCATCCTGGATCGTTTCCAGTCATCTCAATGTCCAGCCCAATCGGAGCTGGCTCATGACCGGACGCGTTGCAGCCAAGTGGGCCACTGACCGCACTAACGGGATCGG
This sequence comes from Polaromonas sp., assembly GCF_012927415.1. Lineage (GTDB taxonomy): Bacteria > Pseudomonadota > Gammaproteobacteria > Burkholderiales > Burkholderiaceae_C > Polaromonas. The sequence continues at coordinate 15,139 of NZ_JABBPF010000098.1, forward strand.
CAGCCGCGCACTCACGAAACTTTTGGGCGCGCGATCAACCTGGGATATCACCGAGCGCTGGGATGTTGGCTTGCAGGGTTACCGCATGTGGGGCGATGGCGCTGCCGAAACGGCTGTTGGTGTCGAAGTGGGCTATCTCGCATGGAAGAACATGTGGTTGTCAGCCGGCTACAACCTGAAGGGTTTCAGGGCGGCCGATCTGGCCGGGGACGCCTACACCCAGCGTGGTGTGTACCTGCGCATGCGTTTCAAGTTTGATGAAAACGTTTTTGATGCCGGCAACAATACGCCGATCGCCAGCGCCAGCCCCGTCAAACCATGATGTCGCCACTGATTTTGCTGGACGGGCGGCGGGTGATTGGCGTTTTCCATCATCAATATAAAAAGCTGTTGCCAGGCATTTTTGCCTGCTTGCAGTTCCTGGCAATAGGAGCGGCAAGCGCCCAGACTACATTTAACTTTACCGGCACAGTTCAGACTTACACAATTCCTGCTGGTGCCGGCGGAATCCAAATTCAGGCGGCTGGCGCGGGCGGCGGCGGCGGTGGTTCGGACGCATCCGGAAATGGATTCAGCGGTGCGGGTGGCGCAGGTAGCAAAGGCGCTTTGGCCAAGGCAACTTTCTTCGCGGCTCCCGGCACGATCGTCAATGTGTATGTGGGCGGCGGCGGCGGTCTTGGCTACACCTCCAATTTTGGTAAAACCTGCACTAACTCTGCAGGGGCCAGTGGAAATGCGGGCGGTAGCGGAGGCTTTGCCGGTGGCGCCGGCGGCGCCGCAGGGTGTTCAGGTTACTCGGGTGGTGGCGGCGGCGGCGGCGCTGCCAGCGTCGTTGCCAATGCTTCCAATGTGACACTGCTGATTGCTGGCAGCGGCAGTGGCGGGCAGGGCGGATCCTGGATGTCCGCTCCAAATACAACAATCAATTCCAGTGCCCAGGGCTTGCTGTCTGCAGCGTCTGTCGGGGGTACGGGCTTGCCGCCAAACGCCACTGACGGCGGTGCCGGCGGTGGTGGTGGCG
>NZ_JABBPF010000099.1 GCF_012927415.1 Polaromonas sp.
GTCCAGCGTTAAGTCGCGTTAAAGTGCGTAAAAAAACGCCCAGCGTTCCGACGGGCTCAACTCGTCAAACCCGATTTGAATGGCTTAGATTAGCCTCTGGCCTAAATTTCGCATGTACAAACCGCTCCAAAATGTAGAGCAGTTTTAGCGTATGTCGAACTTCAAACCACTACCGGTTCCGGTTGCAGCAGAATACCGAAAAGCTCATAGACACTGGTCTGGATCGCCTTGGCAAGTGTCATCACCTCGCCCCCGGTGACTGGGCTGCTTGTACCGCCGCGGTTGACCAGCACCAGTGCCTGTTTGTCATAAACACCGGCATTGCCGATGGACTTGCCCCTCCAGCCGCAGGCGTCTATCAACCAGCCCGCCGCCAGCTTGACCGAGCCGTCAGCCAGGCGGTAATGAACAATTTTGGGCTCGCGCTGGATGATGTCGGCACATTGCTCCAGCGAGACGGTGGGATTTTTGAAGAAGCTGCCGGCATTGCCGATGAGCTTCGGGTCAGGCAGCTTGGCGCGACGAATCTCGCAAATCCACTCATAAATTTGTAGCGCATCAGGCTCATGAATGCTGGACGCCACCCTCTTTTTTTCAATATCCGCATAACCCAGCACGGGTTTCCACAGTTTCGGCAGTGAAAAGCGCACCCGGGTAATTAGCGCCTTGTCAGCGAGGCCAAAACCCGGCGAACCGAAGCTGGCCGGCGTGCTGGCGTGTTTGAACACCGAATCGCGGTAGCCAAACGCGCACTGCGCGGCATTAAGCGTAAAGTTCCGGCCGGTCGTCAGGTCAACCGCATCGAGGGAGTCAAAACGGTCTTGGAGTTCCACGCCATAAGCACCGATGTTTTGCACCGGGGAGGCGCCCACCGTACCCGGAATCAAAGCCAGGTTTTCAAGGCCGGGGTAGCCATTTTGCAAGGTCCAGGTCACCAGCTCGTGCCAGTTTTCACCAGCGCCGGCCTCGACCACCCACGCCTTGGTAGTCTCGCTGACAAGGCGCGTGCCCATGATCTCCACCTTGAGCACCAGCGGCTTGACATCCCCGGTCAGCACGATGTTGCTGCCGCCGCCCAGGACGAACTTGGGCACAGCGTGCAAAGCCGGGTCCTGCAGCACGGCGGCAATATCGGCTTCGCTGCCGATCCGGATCAGGCTGAGCGCCTTGGCCACGATACCGAAGCTGTTGGAGGACTGGAGCGGGACGTTTTTCTCGACTAACATCTCAAGATTGTCTCACCTCGTGTCACACCCTTTTTTCTGGAAATCAACACCATGCCCTCCTTCGATACTGTTCTTGAAACCGATCTGGTCAAGGTCAAAAACGCCGTAGAAAACTCAGCCAAGGAAATCGGCACCCGCTTTGACTTCAAGGGCACAGCCGCCTCAATTGAACTGAAAGACAAGGAGATCACCCTGATTGGCGACGGTGATTTCCAGATTGACCAGATCCACGACATCCTGCGCAACAAGCTTACCAAGGCCGGCGTTGACGTGCGCTTTCTGGACATTGGCAAGGTCGAAAAAATCGGCGGCGACAAGGTCAAGCAGGTCACCAAGGTGCGCGACGGCATTGAAACCGAACAAGCCAAAAAAATCCAGCAGCTCATCAAGGGCAACAAGATGAAGGTGCAGGCCGCCATTCAGGAAGGCAAAGTCCGCGTGACCGGTGCCAAGCGTGACGACCTGCAGGCGGCCATGGCGCTGATTCGCGCGGAGATCAAGGATCTTCCGTTGAGCTTCGACAACTTCAGGGACTGAGTGAGTTCCCATGCTTGTCGCTTCGAGCACTGCGCTGCCCGCAGCGCGAACCGTTCCGCCTGCGGCCCGGCAAAGCCGGTTCCGCAGCCCCTGCCGGCGTTGAACTGCCGTAGCTTTTTCGCCTCTCTCTTGCTGCTGGTGCTGGCATGGCTTCCGGCTGGCGCGCAGGCCGAAAGTGTCGCCCTCGCCGGCATGATGGGCAGCAGGGCGCTGCTGGTGGTCGATGGCACGGCGCCAAAAACCGTTGCGGCAGGAGAGACGCACCTGGGCGTCAAGCTCATTTCCACCTCTGGCGACCAGGCGGTGATCGAGCAGTCGGGCAAACGTCAGACGCTACGCGTCGGCGAAGCACCCGTCAGCATGGGCGGCAGCGGCGGCGGGCGGGGTACGCGGATCGTGCTCACCGAAAGCGGTGGCGGTCACTTCATGACGGCCGGGCAGATCAATGGCCGCGCTGTGCAGTTCATGGTCGATACAGGCGCAACCACGATCGCCATGAGCACGCTGGACGCTGACCGCGCGGGCATCAGCTACAAAACCGGGCAGCGCGTTCGCATGTCCACCGCCAACGGCGATTCCGTGGGTTACCGCATCATGCTCACTTCGGTCCGCGTGGGAGAGGTGGACGTGTACGACGTAGAGGCGGTAGTAACGCCGCAGCCCATGCCCTTTTTGCTGCTGGGCAACAGCTTTCTGACGCGCTTTCAGATGAGGCGTGAAAACAACCTGATGACGCTGGACAAGCGTTATTGATGCTTGACCAACCCCTGACCCTTGCTTCCTCAACCCGGTTTTTTCCCGCCCTGCTTCGAAGCGCCGAGTTTTGATTCGGTGCCCTTGAGCAGCTTGTTGATGTTCTCGCGGTGGCGATATACCAGCAGTGCACTGATGGCAATCAAGGCGATGACGATGCTTTTGTCCACATACCAGGCCGCCCGGTCACCCAGCAAGTAAAACATCGGCGCAAAAACTGCAGCCGCGAGAGACGCCAGCGAGGAATAACGCGAAAAAAAGGCGACGATCAACCAGGTCGCCAACGTGGCCAGGCCCAAAACCCAGCTGACGCCAAGCAACACGCCGGCCGCCGTCGCTACGCCCTTGCCTCCCTTGAACTGGAAAAAAACTGGATACAAATGCCCCAGAAAGGCAGCCAGTCCCACGGTCGCAACCGTGCCGTCGCCCAGGCCGTAATCGCCACCAAACCACTTCACCAGCATCACCGGCAGCCAGCCTTTCAGGCCGTCGAGCAACAGGGTTGCCACCGCGGCCACCTTGCTGCCCGAACGCAGCACGTTGGTTGCACCCGGGTTTTTGCTGCCAAAGCTGCGCGGGTCTTTCAGTCCCAGGACCCGGCTCACAATGACTGCAAATGACAGCGACCCGAGCAGGTAGGCCAGCAGCGTTGCGCCGGCCGAGTAGGCGTATTCCAAAGTCATCTCCCTTTATTTATGTTGTTCGAGTTATTCGGGTCATTCGATCAAGGCGCACTGTACCGGTTTTGCCCCCAGCAGCGTCACACACACCTGCGGATCAAGCCTGAGCAGATACCCCCGCCTGCCGCCATTGATGGCTATTTCTGGTAGCGCCAGAATGCTTTCCTCGATGTAAACCGGCATGGTTTTACGCGTGCCAAACGGCGACGTGCCGCCGACCAGATAACCACTGTGACGATTGGCCACCTCGGGCTTGCAGGGTTCGACTGATTTCGCGCCAATCTGGCGCGCCAGATTTTTGGTGGAAACCTTACGGTTGCCGTGCATCAGCACCAGCAAGGGCCTGGCATCCTGGTCTTGCATGACCAGCGTCTTGACGACCGTAAAAGAATCAAAACCCAGCACTTCGGCACTGTGCAGCGCGCCGCCATGCGCCAGATATTCATAGGGGTGTTCGGTGAAGCCAACCTGATGCGACCTGAGCAATTGCGTGGCCGGCGTTTCAGAAACGTGTTCTCTCTTGGCCATGGTCACTCTTTCAATCCTTCCCGCTTTCAAACGAGGCGTAGCAAAGCCGAAAACCAGGCTTGAAAAAGCCCCGCCCGCTGCCACCCCAACTGGCTCCACTTAAAGCGCGGGATCCCTGGTCTCCCAGCGGATCTTGTCAATTTCAGACAGCACCTCAGGAGACAAATTGGTTCCGAAGGCGTTGATGTCTTCGTCGAGCTGCGCCACGGAGGTGACGCCAATGATCGTGCTGGCCACCTGCCATTTGGTGTAACAAAAAGCCAGCGCCAGTTGCGTCGGAGTAAGGTCGTTTTGACGCGCCAGGGCGTTATAGCGCCGCGCCGCGGCCAGCGCCTCGGGGCGGCCCCAGCGCTGCTTGCGCACGGACTCATAGCGCGCAATGCGCGCGCCGTGTGGCGTATCGGGTCCGTCGGTGCCCGCCACGTCGTACTTGCCCGTCAGCAAGCCAAAACCCAGCGGCGAATAAGCCAGCAGCGAAACACCCAGGCGGTGCATGGTCTCGTCCAGGCCATTTTCGGCGGTACGGTTAATCAGGCAATAGGGGTTTTGCACCGTGGCTACGCTTGGCAGGCCGTGCTGCCCGGCCAGACGCACGAACTCGTGCACGCCATAGGGTGTTTCGTTGGACAAGCCAATCGCTCGCACCTTGCCTTGCTTCACAAGCGCACCCAGGACTTCAAGCTGCTCGTGAATCGATGTGGTCGAACGCTCTTTGCCCGGCTCGTAATACATCGCACCGAAGGCGGGTACGCTGCGTTCTGGCCAATGAATCTGGTACAGGTCAATGACGTCAGTCTGTAGGCGCCGCAGGCTGGCTTCGCAGGAAGCCAGAATGTCTTCGGCCGTCATCCCGCTACCTTCCCGCACCCAGGGCATGCCGCGCGACGGGCCTGCGACCTTTGTCGCGAGCACCAGTTTTTCGCGTGCACCGGGATGCCGGGCAAACCAGTTACCGATTATTTTTTCTGTAACGCCAAAAGTCTCTTCACGCGCGGGCACCGCATACATCTCTGCCGTGTCGAGGAAATTGATTCCGCGCTCCATCGATCGGTCCAGGATGGCATGTGCCGTGGCTTCATCAACCTGTTCGCCAAAGGTCATGGTGCCCAGGCAAATAGGGGTCACATACAGATCACTGGCGCCTAATTGAACTTTGTTCATGAAAATTTGAGATAAAAATTGGGAAAATGGCTTGGCAAAACTGCATCAAGCCATTGGCAGGTAACTCAGACCAGCCTAGTTTAAAGGCTTCAAAGGGCTTGTGCCGGCGCACAATTCGCGCGCTTGTCTTACAACTTCTCACCCTTTCAATGTTTAGCATCAGGGTTTAACGCTTTTACGGCGCTTCAGATTCAAATTGATTATTCACAGGAGCATTCCATGAAAAAAGCAGTCATTACTTCCCTTGCCGCTGCAGCATTGGCCCTTGCAGGTCTTTCAGGATGCGCCAACATGAGCGAAACCCAGCAGGGAACTGCCAAGGGCGCAGGCATAGGCGCACTTGCCGGCGCAGTATTGGGTGCGGCGACGGGCGGTTCAAGGGGCGCTGCAACGGGCGCCATTCTGGGCGGCGCTGTGGGCGCCGGCGGAGGTTATATCTGGTCCAAGAAAATGCAGGACCAAAAGGCGGCCATGGAACAAGCCACGGCCGGCACCGGCGTCGCTGTCAGCCAGACCGCTGACAACCGCCTGAAGCTGGACATTCCGAGCGATGTTTCGTTTGACGTGGGTCGCTCGGCCATCAAATCAAACTTTGCCCCGGTATTGACACAATTTGCGTCCAGTCTGAACCAGAATCCGATCACCGCAGTGACCATCATCGGCCACACCGACACCACCGGAACGGATGCCATCAACAATCCGCTGTCGGTGGACCGCGCCAATTCAGCGCGTGACTATCTGGTGGGTCGTGGCGTGGCAGCCCAGCGCATCGCCACCGATGGCCGCGGCTCGCGTGAGTCGATTGCCGACAACAGCAGCGTGCAGGGCCGCGCCAAAAACCGGCGCGTGGAGATTTACGTCGCTGAACCCGCACCGCGTTGATACCGGCCCTGCAAGTCCGATAAAAAAGCACCTTAGGGTGCTTTTTTTGTGCCTGAGCGGCCAGCAATGCACCGGAAAATCGGCGGGCCGTCAATCCCTCACTGACCCGGACGGGTATTTGCCCATGGTTGCCGGGCAATAGCCCATTAAAGCCTGATCTTCGCTGCAGAGTCATGGCAGCGGCAATCACGAACTTCGTGACGCCCCAAAACTCAGGTCGCAGGGAACAGCGGCCATTGCCGCCCCAGACGGTCAAAATGAAGCATCCTCCAAGCACGCCATTCATCGCTTTCGCAGGACGTCGACTCTTCCCCTGTCAGATGAAGTCAGGTATTTTTGAAGCGCTCTTCTTCCCGCAACCGCAGCACGCGGCGCTGCACTTTGCCGGTGGTCGTCATGGGCAGCGCATCAATGAATTCGATTTCCTTGGGATACTCATAAGGCGCCAGCAGATTTTTCACATGCGCTTGCAGCTCAGCCACAAGTTTCAGGTCAAATTCGGCTCTGGTCCAGGATTTATCGGCACGAGCAGCTATTAAATCAGGAGCAAGAACGACATAGGCCTTGACCACGGCACCGCGCTCCCTGTCGGGCTTTGGCACCACAGCGGCGTTGGCAACGGCCGGGTGCTTGACCAGGCAGTTTTCTATTTCGCCGGGCCCGATACGGTAGCCAGCGGCCTTGAACACATCGTCTGCACGGCCTTCGTACCAAAGGTAACCGTCGGCGTCAACCCGCGCCAGATCACCCGTTCGGCACCAGTCGCCGGAGAATTTGGCGAGCGTTGCGCGGTCATTGTTCCAGTAGCCCAGAAAGAAGATCGGATCCGGATCGCCATGAATATCGAACCTGTTCACTGCCACGTCGCCGGCCACGCCAACGGCGCATTCCCGCCCCTCGTCGTCAATGACCGCGACCTGATGGCCAGGATAGGCTTTTCCCATACTGCCTGGTTTTGCCGGCCATCCAATAGCCCCCACGCTTTTCACTTCGTGTAATGCGCTGCCCCCCGAGAGGGCTGAACTTGCTTGGGGCAGCCCGGCGCTGCGTTCGCTCCCACCAGCGCTTGGGCGGTTCATGGAGCAGTTGCCCACCACATAGTTGATTTCCGTCTGGCCAAACATCTCGTTCACCGTCACGCCGAGCTGCTGCTGGCAGTAGGAAAAAACGGCATCGCCGACCGCTTCGCCCGCGCTCATCATGCCCTGCAGCTTGAGCTGGAACCGTTCCCGGGGCCGGGGAAACGCCTTCATCATGGCCTTGAGCGCGGTGGGGAACAAAAAGGTGTGCGTCACGCCTTGCGCCTCCAGCAGGCTGAAGGCCAGCTCGGGACTGAAGCGGCCATTGAAGGCGACTATCGGCCGGCCAAAATACAGCGTGGGCAGCAAGGCATCCATCAGGCCGCCAGTCCAGGCCCAATCGGCCGGACTCCAGAACACGGCGTCACAGGCTTGGTTGCCTTGGCCATCGAAACCAAACCAGTTCTGGCTGCAGACAAAAACCGGGTAAGTTGCCAATCACCGCCCGGTGTGCAAGCAACGCACCCTTGGGCGGCCCGGTCGTGCCACTGGTGTAGATCAGCACAGCCGCTTCATCGGCCTTGGTCTTGACGGCGGTAAAGGCCTGTCGCTGCGCAGCCAGCGCGCTTTCGTAATCAATGTCACCCTGCCCCGTCGCCGCGCCGGCAGCGACGAGCGTGCGCAGTGACCGGCATTGCGCCCTGACGGCGTTTACGCTGGCAATCGACGTTTCGTCGCAAATCGCCAGCACCGCTTCGCTGTCCTGCAGGCGGAAGGCCAGGGCTTCGGGCCCGAACAGCATCGACAGCGGCATGGCAACCGCGCCCATCTGGAACACCGCCATGTAAGCCACTGCAGTTTCAAACCGCTGCGGCATGACGATGGCCACGCGGTCACCGCGCTGCACGCCCTGCCCTGTCAAGACGTGGCTCAGCGCATCGGCCGCGCGCTGCAACTCGCGATAGCTGTGAAATCGGGTTTTCGTCGGCGTTTCATGGGCACGGATAGCTATTTTTTTGATAGCGCCGCGTTGGCCATTGTCCAGCGCGGCCCAGCGGCGGCAACAGACCTCGGCGATATTGAAGTAGTCGTCCACCTGCCACCGAAAACCGGCGTGCATTGCTGCATAGGCGTCGGGCAGCTTTTGCGAGGCTGCGCCGCGCGGGGTATTTTCTGACTTGTCGCTGTTTTGACTGCGCTTCAACTGGAGGCTCCTTATCATGACTACCCAATGTACAAAGAAAAACGCCCCTTTCGCAGCGAGTTTGTCCCTATACGCGGACTCGATTACCACGTTCAGATCTGGAACGGCAGCATCGATTCAGCCCTGCCTCCGCTGCTGCTTGTGCATGGCTGGATGGACGTGGCGGCGTCCTACCAGTTCATGGTCGATGCTTTTTCCGACGCTTTCGCAGCGGGCCGGACCATCATTGCGCCCGACTGGCGCGGCTTTGGCAAAACCATCCCGGGTCACGCCGCCAACCAACCAGACCATTACTGGTTTGCCGACTATCTTGCCGACCTTGACTTTCTGCTGGACCACTATGCACCCGGCCTGGCGATAGACCTGGTCGGCCACAGCATGGGCGGCAATGTCGCCATGCTGTATGCCGGCGTGCGGCCAGCGCGCATCCGCAAGCTGGTCAACCTGGAGGGCTTTGGCATGCCCGCCAGCCAGCCGAGTCAGGCACCCACCCGCTATGCCAAGTGGATGGACGAGCTGAAAAGCCTTCAGCGCGGCGAGCTGGCGCTCAAGGCCTACGACGATGTGGAGGGTGTCGCCCGGCGGCTGATGAAAACCAACCCTCGCCTCACGCCAGACAAGGCCCACTGGCTTGCCAGCCATTGGGCCCGTCCCGATGCGGCCGGCAAATGGCGGATTCTGGGCGACGCAGCCCACAAGATCACCAGCGCCCAGCTCTACCGGCTCGATGAAGTGCTTGAGGTTTACCGGTGCATCAGCGCGCCCGTGCTGGCGATCGAGGCGTCTGATGACTCCATGGGTCTGTGGTGGGCGGGCAAATACTCGCTCCCCGAATATCACGAACGGCTCAAGCAGGTGCCCAACGCGCAGATAGCCGTGATTTCCGACGCGGGCCATATGCTGCACCATGACCAGCCGGAGCAGCTGGCGGCCCTGATTGAGGGCTTTCTGATATGAAACTCGCCGCTCCGTGAGAAAATCCAGAGTTACTCCATTTCCCATCCGGTAACAGACCCGCGCACCGCGGCAAGGCGGTTCAGTATTTGTCGGACCGAAGTGGACATGGAACATGCTCACACAACCCTGGCTTGAACCCTCATGGACGCAGAACACATCAACCTTATCGCCAACCAGATCGAGGACCTGAGCAATCGGGTGAACGAACTTCGGGGGTATCTTTGACTACCCTGCCAAAGCCCGAAAACTGAACGAAGTCAATGCCGCGCTGGAAGACCCGAAAGTCTGGGACAACCCCAAGCGCGCGCAGGAACTCGGCCGCGAGAAAAAATCGCTCGAAGACGTAGTGCTGATCCTGGACCGGCTGACCGGCGAGCTGGCCGACAACACCGAGTTGTTCGAAATGTCCAGAAGCGACAGCGATGAAGCCGGCATGCGCGCCATTGAAGGCGAAGCGGTCAAGGTCGCCCTTGAGGTCGAGAAGATGGAATTTCGCCGGATGTTCAACAACCCGGCCGATCCGCTGAACGCCTTCCTCGACATCCAGGCCGGCGCTGGCGGCACCGAAGCCTGCGACTGGGCCAGCATGCTGCTGCGCCAGTACCTCAAATACGCCGAGCGCAAGGGTTTCAAAACCACGGTTGAAGACGAATCACCGGGTGACACCGCCGGCATCAAGGGCGCGACCATCAAGATCGAGGGCGAATACGCCTTTGGCCTGTTGCGCACCGAAACCGGCGTGCACCGGCTGGTCCGCAAGTCGCCGTTTGACTCGTCTGGCGGGCGTCACACCTCGTTTGCTTCGGTTTTTGTCTATCCCGAGATCGACGACTCGATTGAAATTGAGATCAATCCGTCGGATGTGCGGGTAGACACTTACCGAGCGTCTGGCGCGGGCGGCCAGCACATCAACAAGACCGATTCCGCGGTGCGCCTGACCCACTTGCCGACCGGCATCGTCGTGCAGTGCCAGGATGGCCGTTCGCAACACGGCAACCGTGACGTGGCATGGAAACGTCTGCGCTCGCGGCTATACGACTTCGAATTGCGCAAGCAGCAGGAAGCGCAGCAAAAACTCGAAGACACCAAAACGGACGTGGGTTGGGGTCACCAGATCCGCAGTTACGTGCTGGACAACAGCCGCATCAAGGACTTGCGCACCAACTACGAAACCTCTGCCACGCAAAAAGTGCTGGACGGGGATCTGGATCAATTTATCGAGGCTTCGCTCAAACAGGGCGTGTGATGCCTGCTAGCGAAGCGCAAGTTGCTTGCCCATGAAAAACCCCCAATTTTTGCGCTCTATCCGACTGGTTTGCTTTGTAACCATGGTGAGCCTGCTGACTGGTTGCACTGCGGTGGCCAGAGCCGCCTATCTTGAGCTTTTACCGCTGCAAGGATTCGACACACTTCAAGCTGATAAGCGGGTCCATTACGAACCTGAAGCGAAGACAAATGCAGAAAATCTAGCAGCCAACTACGCGCAAACCATCCAGCAGATCGAAGCCAGACTTGGCGGCACACTGCAAACCACACCGCAGGTTTACCTTTGCGCCAGCGATGCTTGCTACTTGAAATACGCCTTCAACCAAGAAGCCCGGGCCGAGGCGCGCGGACGTGGCAATCTGGTTTTACTCAAGGCCAGGACGCTTGAGGCGGAAGGTCGTTTGCTGCCCGTTTTCACGCATGAATTAGTTCACGCGTTCTGGTTTCAGCATGGCGTTCACTGCACGCCCCGTTGGTGGACTGAGGGCTTGGCGGTAGAAGTCTCTAACGGCGGCGGTGCAGAAAAGGTAACGCACCAGGAAGCTCTGCAAGCCATGCAGGAGGGTAAGATTTTCCACGCCAGTGACGAGAACAGTTGCTGGACGCGCATGCCGCCCCAATTGAACGGCATGGCCTGGCCAATGTTCTATCGGCAATCGGGCATGTTTGTTCAGTGGATGCGGGTGCGCGACCCTGAAGGCTTCTCTGCCCTGCTCATCAAGCTCAGAAGCGGCGACAATTTGGCTACAGCGATTGAATCTGTCTACGGTCAGCCCCTGACCGCGCTGCATTCAGCGTGGCAAAAATCAGCGATGAATTCGACTATCACCCCATTGGAGAATCCCCATGCTTCGTGAAGGCCAAGCTCCGGCTATAACCATCAACCGCGCTGACTACACAGCCCCCGCCTACTGGATAGACACCGTAGACCTTTGCTTTGACCTGGACCCAGCCAAAACCCGGGTACTGAACAAGATGACGCTGCGCCGCAATACGGATGTCCCGGCGCAACCACTCAAGCTCGACGGCGAAGAACTCAACCTCGCTCGCGTGCTGGTCAACGGCCAGGGTACAAGCTTCAAGATGGAAGGCAGCCAGCTGGTGCTGGAAAACCTGCCAACTGGCGACGAGCCCTTTGAGCTGGAAATCTTCACCACCACCTGCCCGTCCAAAAACACCAAGCTGATGGGCTTGTATGTGAGCGACGACTCCTTTTTCACGCAATGCGAAGCCGAAGGCTTCAGGCGCATCACCTATTTCCTGGACCGCCCCGACGTGATGGCCAGCTACAGCGTGCTGCTTCGCGCCGACAAGGCACGCTACCCGGTGCTGCTGTCCAACGGCAACTTGGTGGCGCACGGCCCGCTCGACGACGGCCCGAACGGCGCGCGGCATTTTGCGAAATGGGTAGACCCGCATAAAAAACCCAGCTACCTGTTTGCGCTGGTGGCCGGCCAGCTGGTCAGCCGCGAGCAACGTATCACATCGCGCGCCGGCAAGGAACATCTGCTGCAGGTCTATGTTCGCCCCGGTGACCTCGACAAGACCGAACACGCGATGACCTCGCTGATGCATTCGGTTGCCTGGGACGAAGCGCGCTTCGGTCTGAGCCTGGACCTTGAACGCTTCATGATCGTCGCCACCAGCGACTTCAACATGGGTGCGATGGAAAACAAGGGCCTGAACATCTTCAACACCAAGTACGTGCTGGCAAACCAGGCAACTGCCACCGACACTGATTTTTCCAACATCGAAAGCGTGGTCGGCCACGAATACTTTCACAACTGGACTGGCAACCGCATCACCTGCCGTGACTGGTTCCAGCTCAGTTTGAAGGAAGGCCTGACGGTTTTCCGCGACCAGGAGTTTTCGCAAGACCTGTGCGGCGAAGCGTCAGCTAGAGCCGTCAAGCGCATCGAAGACGTGCGCGTGCTGCGCACCGCCCAGTTTCCCGAAGACGCAGGCCCGATGGCGCACCCGGTGCGACCCGACAGCTATATCGAAATCAGCAACTTTTATACCGTCACGATTTATGAAAAAGGCGCTGAAGTCGTTCGCATGATGCAGACACTGGTAGGCCGCGACGGCTTTGCCGGGGGCATGCGGCTCTACTTCGAGCGGCACGACGGCCACGCCGTGACCTGCGACGATTTCGCGCAAGCCATTGCCGACGCCAATCCGATGTCTGATCTGGCGCGCCTGCTGCCGCAGTTCAAGCGTTGGTACAGCCAGGCCGGCACACCGCGGGTGCAGGCGCAAGGCCTGTACGACGCCGCCCGCCGCACTTACACCCTTACGCTGGCGCAAAGCTGCGCGCCAACGCCGGGGCAAGCCCAGACCGTCAAGGAAGCATTTGTCATACCGGTCGCCCTCGGGCTGCTGGGCGCTGACGGGAAAGACCTGCCGCTGCAACTGGCCGGAGAAGCCGAAGCCCCAGGCCAAGCCCTGGCTGGCACCCGCATCGTGGTGCTGACGCGGGCCAGTGAATCGTTCACTTTTGTCAACCTCGACGCTGAACCCGTGCCCTCCATATTGCGCGGCTTCACCGCGCCGGTGGTACTGGAATTTGACTACACCGACGCGCAGTTGCTACACCTGCTGGCACATGACAGCGACCCTTTCAACCGCTGGGAGGCGGGTCAGCGTCTGGCCGTCAGCCGCGCCGTCAATGCTATTAAATCGATAGCTGGTAATGCCGATACGCCCTCGACCAGCGTGCTGGATGATGCTTATCTGGATGCCATGTGCCAGGTGCTGTGCCACCCGACGCTTGATTCTGCCTTCAAAGAGCTGGTGCTCACGCTGCCGTCTGAAACCTATCTGGCAGAGCAGCTCGACGTGGTCGATCCCCAGCGCATTCACGCGGTGCGCGAAGGCATGCGCCGACAACTCGCCAGCACGCTGAAAACCGACTGGGAAGCGGCCTACGAAGCCAACCACGACACCGGGGCCTACTCACCCGATTCCTTGTCGAGCGGCCGCCGCGCACTTGCCGGCATGGCGCTCACCCATTTGTGCCTGGCCGCCCACGCCAGCGGTGATGCGGTATGGCCAGGCAAGACCTTGCAGCGTTTCAAGGACGCTGGCAACATGACCGACCGCTTCAACGCCCTCGCCGCGTTGGTCTCCAGCGGCCTCCCGCTGGCCGCGCAGGCTTTGCCACGCTTTCATGCCATGTTCAAAAACGAGGCACTGGTCATCGACAAGTGGATGGGCCTGCAAGCCAGCGCGCCCGACTGCGGCGGCAATATCCTGCCAGCCGTCAGGCAGCTCATGAAGCACGCAGACTTCAGCCTGCGCAACCCCAACCGCGCACGCAGCGTCATCAGCAATTTTTGCCAGGGCAACCCGGCTGCATTTCACCGGCTCGATGCGGCTGGCTACGTGTTCTGGAGCGAGCGCGTGATCGAGCTCGACGCCATCAACCCGCAGGTCGCCGCCCGGCTGGCACGCGCGCTGGACCGCTGGAGCAAGCTGGCCGAGCCTTACCGGAGCGCTGCGCACGAAGCGATTTCCCGCATCGCAGCCAGGACCGACCTGAGCAAGGATACGCATGAAGTCGTCTCGCGGGCGCTGGCCGCCTAGTTGACCGGCCGGGCCGAAATCTCCCGTTCAGGCTGCGCTTGTCGAAACCCTTTTTGACCAGCCCGGCCCAACCCCTGAAGAAAGCATTCATGTCTCAGAAAATATCGCTCACCCGCTACCTGGTTGAGCAGCAGCGCATCGACGGCCACATTCCGCCCGAGTTGCGGTTGCTGCTAGAAGTGGTTGCGCGCGCCTGCAAAAGCATCAGCCAGGCCGTCAACAAGGGCGCGCTGGGCGGAGAAAACAGCATATTGGGCAGCGCAGGCAGCGAAAACGTGCAGGGCGAAGTCCAGAAAAAACTCGACATCATCGCCAACGAAGTGCTGATCGAGGCCAACGAATGGGGTGGCCACCTGGCCGCCATGGCGTCCGAGGAAATGGACAACATCTACTTGGTGCCCAACCGCTATCCGCAGGGCGAATACCTGCTGCTGTTTGATCCGCTCGACGGCTCCAGCAACATCGACGTCAACGTCAGCATTGGCACCATCTTCAGCGTACTCAAGAAACTGGAAGGCCACGCTGCCGTCGAAGAAAGCGATTTTTTGCAGGCCGGCAACCAGCAGGTGGCCGCCGGCTATTGCGTCTATGGCCCGCAAACCACGCTGGTGTTAACGGTAGGCGACGGCGTGGCCATGTTTACGCTGGACCGCGAGCAGGGCTCTTTCGTGCTGACCGAAGAAAACATCACCATCCCCGCAGACACCCAGGAATTTGCCATCAACATGAGCAACATGCGGCATTGGGACGAGCCCGTCAAGCGCTACATCGACGAGTGCCTGCAAGGCACCGACGGCCCGCGCGGCAAGAACTTCAACATGCGCTGGATTGCCTCCATGGTGGCCGACGTACACCGCATTCTGACCCGTGGCGGCGTGTTTCTGTACCCCTGGGACAAGCGCGAGCCCGAAAAAGCCGGCAAGCTGCGCCTGATGTATGAAGCCAACCCCATGAGTTGGCTGATCGAGCAGGCAGGAGGCGCCGCCACCAACGGCAGGCAGCGCATCATGGATATTCAGCCCGCCAAACTGCACGAACGCGTCAGCGTGATGCTGGGCTCCAAAAATGAAGTCGAGCGAGTAAGCGCCTACCACTCCAAGCTATAATTAAAGGCTTAAGCCGGTGTAGCTCAGTCGGTAGAGCAGCTCATTCGTAATGAGAAGGTCGGGTGTTCGATTCATCTCTCCGGCACCAATAGATGTAAGGGTTTGCTGCTATTTATTTAGTAGCAAACCCTTTTCTCTTTGTGGTCATGTAGCCACTATGTAGCCAGCGGTACAGCTTTTTGTACCTTTCAGCACCAGCACCAGCCAAAAGAAAACCCGCACGCGGCGGGTTCTGTTGTGCCATTGGCGGCTACTTGCGAATAGCCAGAATGTCGTAAACCTTGCCTTTATCGTCAAGGCAAAGCCCGCCAGCTGAAGCGCCACGGCCTGTAATGTCACAACGCAAGCCCGAGCCATTGGTACAGCTTAGGATGGCTTTCACTGTCACATCTCCGCTGCTTGTCATAGTAGAAAAGGCGCTTACGGGCTTCCCTCCAACTTGGCCGTATGTATTGGCAAAACCAAAGGTTTCACCAGATGCAACCTTGGCAACTGGGCCGCTGCATGTTGTCCCGTCAAGATTGACAGACATAGTTCCTGACCCTGTACCGCTGCTATTGAATTCGCCGCTGTAGGTTTTCCCGGAATCACGCGGCATAAGCGTGACGTTGTAGGCGCAACCATACAGCGCAAGTGCAGCAATCATTGAAGCTATTTTTTTCATACATCCTCCAAGTAAAAAAACCCGGCCCTGCCACCGTTTTCTACCGTTATAAAAACACCCTGTCCCGGTCGCGGCCATCTATTTCACTCTACTTTATGGCACTATGCCCCCTGTTTCCCGGCGCGGTCTTTTTTGGCGGGATAAAACTATCTGAGCAAATCCCGCTGTTCCCGCATAACTCGGTTCATGGTCTTGACCATCTCGCGCACTTCAAACCACCGTGCGCCCTTGTACCCATTGCGTGACACGATGGTCTTACCGTCCGCGCTTTTTGGTCCGGTTGACTGTTTCCACGGGCTCCAGCGCCTTATTGCCTCTGCTTGTCGCTGGCGTTGTTCCAGCGTCCACGTACGTGCTGCCATCGGTCATCCCTTCTAAAAGTTTGGTTTGCTCGCTTTCGCTTTCTTTCGCGGGCGCGGGGCTGGGCATCGCCTCCAACGGAAATCCGTTGTTAACCTGCTGCTGTCCGCCGTTGTTGATATTGGCCTGTTTGACAAAAGCCACCGGGCGCGGGTTCTTGATTTCAGCCAGCACTTGAAGCGTTGCCCGGCACGGGCTTTGCGCCTTCATGCCCT
>NZ_JABBPF010000100.1 GCF_012927415.1 Polaromonas sp.
TGAGTCCATCTGCTGTCCTTTTTTTTATGGGCTTAGCGGCTAATTTGGCGCTGGATTTACATCGTGCATGCAGGGGGTATGAGGTCACTTTCATGACACGTCTGGCAGTCGGCTTTCATCCTTGCTTCGCCGCTTCGCAATTATCACTGCAACACTTTGTGGCAGGTGTAGGACTCGAAAGACGGACGTAAAACTTCGGTAAAGGACGCGCGTCCGCGCGCCAGCCACCGGGCGCGCAGCTGGATCATTCGACGGCGCAAGTAGCTTCCATCGCCTCCATCGCCTCGATCGTCTCCATCGCCTTTAAACTCAAGTGATCCATTTCCGCCTGAAAGCGACCGCGTGACCGTGACCAACTCTGCTTCCTCATCTCCTCCCCGTCCCGCCTTTCATGTTGTTCGTGCTGACTACACCAATCCAGTGCATGCCTGCGCCGTCGTGCTGCTGCTTGATGCCTACGCACAGGACCCCGCCGGTGGTGGCGAGGCGCTGGGCGATTTCGCAAAAAACAACCTTGTCAGGGAGCTGGCCGCGAGGCCGCAGGCTTTCAGCGTGCTGGCGTATGCCGGTGAGCAGCCGGTCGGCCTGGTCAACTGTATTGAAGGTTTTTCGACTTTTGCCTGCCGTCCGTTGGTCAATATTCACGACGTGGCGGTGCTGCCCGGTTACCGTGGGCAACGCGTGGGCGAGCTGATGCTGGTGTTGGTGGACCAGATTTCGCGTGAGCGCGGCGCCTGCAAGCTGACGCTGGAGGTGCTGCAGGGCAACGCCAGCGCCATCAGGCTGTACGAGCGCCTGGGTTTTGCCGGTTATCAATTGGACCCGGGCATGGGCCAGGCCCAGTTTTTCCAGAAATGGCTGGATTAACGCGCTGATGGTCGAGCGCGTGTCGATTGAGCCGATGTCTCGGGCAACTGTCTGAGACGGCGCTTTGGACCGCTCCTGAAGCAGCGCGGCGCCGCAAAACGCCGCAGGCTTAGGCCGGTGTCGGGGCCATACCTGGGCTGAAAACCGAGGAGTCGGCGCCCGGTATCATTCGCCGGCGATCAACAAGCCGCCACGCGCCCTGTAGCCGGTCACGCCAACAGTTATGCGCCGAGGCGAATCGCCAGGGCAGCCAGCGTCACCAGCAGCACCGGGAGAGTCAGCACGATGCCGACCCTGAAGTAGTAGCCCCAGGTGATGGTCATCCCCTTGCCCGACAGGACGTGCAGCCAGAGCAGGGTCGCCAGGCTGCCAATCGGCGTAATCTTGGGCCCCAGGTCACAACCAATCACGTTGGCGTAAATCATCGCCTCTTTCACGGCACCGGTGGCGTTGCTGGCGTCAATGGCAAGGGCGCCCACCAGTACCGCCGGCATGTTGTTCATAACCGACGACAGCAGCGCCGTGAGCATGCCAGTGCCAAGCGCCGCGCCCCAGACGCCGCCCTGCGCAAACAGGTTCAACAGCGAAGCGATTGTGGTCGTGAGGCCGGCATTGCGCAGGCCATAAACCACAAGGTACATGCCGAGTGAAAAAATGACAATCTGCCAGGGTGCACCGCGCAGCACCCTGCGGGTAGAGATTGCCTTGCCCCGGCCAGCCACTGCCAGCAGGACCAGTGCGCCGGCTGCGGCCACCACGCTGACCGGCACGCCCAGCGGCTCAAGTGCGAAAAAGCCGATCAGCAGCAGAGCCAGCACGATCCAGCCGGCCTTGAAAGTGGCCGCGTCGCGGATCGCAGCTTGAGGGGCTTTCAGCTGCGACAGCTGGTAGCGCTGCGGAATGCTGCGCCGAAAGTAAAGCAGCAGCACGCCCAGACTGGCCGCGATGGCGGCCAGATCGACCCAGACCATGACCGACGCATAGCGATTGAAGCCGATGTTGAAAAAGTCGCTTGAGACAATGTTGACCAGGTTCGACACCACCAGCGGAAGACTGGCCGTGTCTGCAATGAATCCGGCCGCCATAACGAAAGCCAGCGTCGCCGCGGCACTGAAACCGAGCGCCAGCAGCATGGCCATCACGATGGGCGTCAGGATCAGCGCTGCGCCGTCATTGGCAAACAGGGCTGACACCGCAGCGCCGAGCAGCACGATCAGCGCAAACAACAGGCGACCGCGGCCGCCGCCCCAGCGCGCCACGTGCAGCGCGGCCCACTCAAAAAAGCCGGCTTCGTCAAGCAGCAGGCTGATGATGATGACGGCGATGAAGGTGGCGGTGGCGTTCCACACGATGTGCCAGACCGTCGCGATGTCAGCCACCTGGACGGCACCCGTCAGCAGCGCAAGGGCCGCCCCCAGTGAAGCGCTCCAGCCGATCCCGAGGCCGCGCGGCTGCCAGATGACCAGAATCAGGGTGAACACAAAAATAAGCAGGGCAGTGAGCATGTCGGTCAGGCGCTTTAGGAAGGGGTGCCGGGGCGGACTTAGGACCTGGCCAGCTCGCGCGCGCTGGTTTGCAGCGCCAGTTTGTCAAGGTGATGGGGCGGCAGGTTGACCAGCAGGTCAATGCGGTGGCGGATCGCCTGCAGGGTCTTGCGGAAGCCTTCGAGCTTTTGTTCTTCGCTGCCTTCGTCCTCGGACGGGTCAGCGTAGCCCCAGTGCGCCGTCGCAGGATGGCCGGACCAGAAGGGGCAGACTTCGCCGGCCGCGTTGTCGCATACGGTGATGACTAGGTTCATTTGCGGCGCGCTGGCGGCACCCAATTCGTCCCAGCTTTTGCTGTGCACGCCATCTGTTGCGATGCCCGCGGCGCCCAGTACCTGCAGCGCCAATGGATTGGGCTGCTGATTGTCACGGGGACTGCTTCCGGCAGAAAAAGCCATGAAGCGCGCCTTGCAGATATGGTTCAGGACCGCTTCAACCAGAATGCTTCGAGCCGAGTTGTGGGTGCATAAAAACCGGACGTTGACAGGACGATCGGACATGGCGGTTCTCGGTGCGCAGGTTGAAAAGAGGTTTGCTATTAAGTTGATAGCTGCTTATGCCGATAGAAACTGGACGAGAGGCCGAATTTATCTAATTTATCGAATTTATGTCTGAATCCTCAGCAATCCAGGCAGCTGGCGGCGCTGCGGGCCTCGCACGCCTGGCCTTCGCAGCAATATTCAGTGAGATAGGACAGCAAGCTGTTCATCTGACCGAAATGGGCGCGGTAGATCAGGTTGCGACCGCGCGCTTCGGTGTTGACCAGACCGGCGTGCGCCAGTTCCTTGAGGTGGAAAGACAGCGCGCTGGGCGAAACGCCGAGTTGTTCAGCCATGGTGCCGGGTGTCAGCCCGCTCGGTCCGGCCACCACCAATGCGCGAAAGGCACGCAGGCGTTGCGCCTGGGCTAACGCCGCCAGAGCCTTGACGGCGGAGGCTTCCTCCATCGAGGATTGGCGGCTGCTGGCTGACATTGTTTTCATAGTTCAAATATAATTGAATTATTGAATGGAAACAAGTTGCGGACAATGAATGCACTATTTTTCTGGTTTTTTTTAAAGGGATCAACCTCGCATGTCCGGCATTACCATTTATCACAACCCCCGCTGCGGTACCTCGCGCAACACGCTGGCCCTGATCCGCAACACCGGGGTCGAGCCCGAGATTGTCGACTATTTACTCGCGCCGCCAACGCGCGAAACCCTTTTGGCGCTGGCCGCGCAGATGGCTACACCCGTGCGGCACCTGCTCCGCGTCAAGGAAAAGTTGTATGGGGAGCTCCAGCTCGCCAACCCCGCGCTTGACGATGACGCGCTGATTGACGCGATGCTGGCCCATCCCATCCTGATAAACCGGCCGATTGTGGTGACGCCGCTCGGCACGCGCCTGTGCCGACCGTCGGAAGCTGTGCTGGACATTCTGCTGTTGCCGCAACGCGCTGCCTTTGCCAAGGAAGATGGCGAGCCAGTCGTCGACGACCGGGGGGAACGCCTTGCCGGCTGTTGATTCCGTGGCCGCGGGCCTTCCCAACATCGACCCGGCGCTGTTTGTCGTGCCGACGGCTGCTCGGCTGCAAACGCCGGTCCCCAGTACCCACGCACCGCGTATTCTGCTGCTGCATGGTTCGGTGCGCGAACGCTCGTACAGCCGCCTGGCCAGCGAAGAAGCCGCCCGCCTGCTGCAGGCGATGGGCGCCGAGACCCGGACCTTTGACCCGCGCGGCCTGCCCTTGCCCGACGACGCTCCGGACACGCACCCCAAAGTGCAGCAATTGCGGCAGCTGGCGCAGTGGGCCGAAGGCATGGTCTGGACCTCGCCCGAACGCCACGGCGGCATGACCGGAATCATGAAAGCGCAGATCGACTGGATTCCGCTGGCAGACGGCGCGCTGCGGCCTACCCAGGGCAAGACGCTGGCCGTCATGCAGGTCTCGGGCGGTTCGCAGTCCTTCAATGCCGTCAACCAGCTGCGGATGCTGGGCCGCTGGATGCGCATGCTGACCATTCCCAACCAGTCATCGGTCGCCAAGGCCTTTTTGGAGTTTGACGAGGCCGGACGCATGAAACCATCGGCTTATTACGACCGGATCGCGGACGTCATGGAAGAGCTGGTGAAGTTCACGCTACTGACGCGCGATGTCTCGCCTTATCTGGTCGACCGTTACAGCGAGCGCAAGGAGAATACCGAGGCGTTGTTTCGGCGGGTCAATCAGAAATCGATCTGACCGCTCGCACCGACCCCCAGACACTGGCGGCCTGGCCTTGCCGGTGAGCGGATGCCTGCAATGAGAAACAGGGGAGTGGTTCAGGAGGCGGTTCCAGCCACCAGACAGGTCGGCTCCTGGTGATGGGGCATCGCCGCCAATTCGTCAGGCGCCAGACGGGCGTAGACCTCAATGCCATACCCGGGCGGATCGCGAAGCCACAACTCGTGCAGCGGTGTGCCTCGCCAGGTCGTTCTGGGTGGTGTGAAAATTTCCACACCAAGCGCCTTTGCCCGGAAGTAGCCATCTGTAACGGCTGCTTTGTCCTGAACGCCAAGGCCGATGTGATACAGGCTGTAGGTATCGAGTGGCTTGCCGCTGTCATTGACCAGCAGGACCAGATTCAGGTGCAGCGCCGGAACGACAAAGGTCGAGAAACGATCTGTCCTGTTTGGGCTCCGCGCCCAGGAGCCGGGTGTAGAACGCGGTGCTCTCGTCAAGGCTCGAAACGCGAAAGCTGAGGTGAAATTCTGCAGGTGAAACAATCATCGACCTCGGTTCGCCTTTCACTTTCGATTCACAAGCCGGGACAACTCGACAAACCCGATGGGAGGGCGGGTCAACCACGGCACAATGAAGATGCGTTTGGCCAGTCCAACCGACATACGTTGCATCTGCTTGCGTTCACCGGCAAGGCGCGCAGCCAGCAACGGGTCATGCGTGCCCGCGGCCAGAACGCTCTTGTTCAGCACCCACGCATAGGGCTCGATGCTGGCGCGGCGCAGGTCATCTTGCAAAGCAGCGGCTTGGGAAACCGGGGTCACTTCCGGCAGGGCGACCAAAATGATCTTGGTGTAGTCTGGATCTTGCAGCCTCATCAAAGGCGTGACGACGCGCCCGGCGCCGTGACCTTCAAACTCACGCATCATTTGCCGGTGGTAGGCGCCAGTGGCATCCATCAGCAGCAGCGAATGACCTGTCGGTGCCGTGTCCAGCACCACAAAGGCGCTGCGCCCCTCGCTGACAATCCGCGAGAAGGCGTGAAAGACGGCGACTTCTTCAGTGCAAGGCGAGCGCAGGTCTTCCAGCAGCAGGGCTTGCTCCTGCGCATCGAGGCCCGGTGATTTGGCTGCCATGATCTTGTCGATGTAACGCTGCGTTTCGACTTTGGGGTCGATCCGGTCCACGCGCAAACCGGGAACTTCGCCATCGAGCGTTCCTGCAAGGTGAGCGGCCGGATCGGTGGTGCTCAGGTGCACGGTCTTTCCGCGCTGTAGAAGTCCCAAGGCAAGGGCGGCAGCGACTGTCGTTTTGCCGACGCCTCCCTTGCCCATGACCATGATCAGCCCGTGGCCGGTCGCGGCGAGTTCATCGGCCAGCGCGTCCAGGCCCTCGAACTGCCAGATGGGTTCGGCGGCCACGGCCTGGCCAGGCGTGATGCGGTCGCTACCCGGGACAAGCAGCGCTCGCAAGGCGGGCAAGCCGATCGTGTCAAACGCCCTCAGTGGTATCCGGTCCTGCGGCAAGGCAGCCAGGGACGGGGGCATTTCCGCCAGCGCCTGCTGCCCCACGGCCTCGATGGCGCCGGCTACAGTGTCCGAGGGCTCACTGGCGTGGAATACCCCATTGATCACAAGGCGCTGGTTGTTCAGGCCCAGCGTGTGCAATTCTTCCGAGGTGCGCGCCGCCTCGGCAATCGCTCCCTTGTCTGGTCGGGTCACCAAAATCACCGTGGTCCTGACGGGGTCGCTCAGGGCTTCAAGCGCGGCCTTGAAGCGCGTCTCCTGCATCTTGAGGCCGGAGTGCGGCCCAAGGCAGGAAGCGCCACGATCGTTGTCGTCCAGAAACCCGCTCCATGCCTTGGGCAGGCTGAGCAGGCGCAAGGTGTGCCCGGTGGGGGCCGTGTCAAAAATGATGTGATCGAAGTGTTCGGCATCCTCAGACAGAAGGGAAGCAAATTCGTCGAACGAAGCAATTTCCGTGGTGCAGGCCCCAGACAGTTGTTCGCGCACGGTGGAGATCTCGGCCTCACTGGCCCCTGCATCCATCTTTGCCAGCACACGCTGCCGATAGGATTCAGCCGCGGTGTCGGGGTCGATGTTCAATACCGACAACCGTGGTGCGCCGGGCACCGGCGTGGGAACATTGCGAAGCTCAATCCCCAGCATTTCATCGAGGTTTGACGCTGCGTCGGTGCTGACCAGCAAAACCTTCTCGCCCGCGTCCGCCAGGGTCAGCGCTGTGGCGGTGGATAGCGAAGTTTTGCCAACCCCGCCTTTGCCAGTAAAGAACAGGTGTCGTGTGGGGTTGTCCAGAAAACCGGAAGGCCTGGGCACCAGACCGCTTTGCAATTTTTCGTGCGAGGGAAGGTCGCCGCTGAGCGCGATGCTGCCGTCAAGGATAAGGGCAGGGGTCGAGGAGATTCCAAGGCCACCGATCCCATCCGGGTTGTCAACCTTAACAGCGGAGGCGATGGCGCTGCGGCACTTGCTGCATCCGGATTCCGGAACTTCGATTTTCATCTTGGATACCTCCTGGACTCAAACTTCTTGGACACCGCAACAACTGCAACAACCGCAAGGCCTTGAGCTTGACCAGCGCAGTCGCGCCTTCATGAATCAGCGCGGCTATTTCCTGCTGGCCCAGCCGGTCAGCGTGGCAGGAATCAACAGGACCCGTAACCCGAATGCCGCCCAGACGTCTTGCCAGACGATTGTGCGCTGCGCCGGCTCAAGGGCATGGAGAAAGTCAGCCTGGGCAGGTCATCGGCAATCAGCGCCACACCGGTTCCGGCGCTCCCTGGTGATGCAATGGTGATGCGGGCCACGGCGGGGGCATCGTTCGCGCCGTCCCTTGTTGACGACCCCTCTGCTGGAGCTTAAAGAGGCAGCGCTTGCGCTGTTTGATCCATGTCAAGCATTGGGTGGCTGGAAACGCCGGCTTGCAATGTCTGCCAATGCTCTGCGCTGCAGACTGTGCGGTAGATCACCCCATCGTCATCGGACCCGATTGCCCTGCTCCCTGACGGGCGAGCCACTGTAGCGGGCGCACGAGCCGGCCGGCGCGCTGTCACGCAACTGCCATTGAACTGACATGGCCGCGTCATTCCCGGCTTTCAGAATCGTCCCATGAACTACACGACGGAGTACGCAATGGGAATTGATCCGAGCCGGACCAGTGAGTCGAAAAAATGCGTTGGTCAAGCCGTTGGCGCCATTCATCATGAGCTTGACAAACAGAGTCTGCGTATTCTGCGCTGCACCGCGCAAGCTATGGCCAGCAGCCCGGGAGGCTTGCGTTTTCAGGCAGGAACCCGGCCCTGGCTGGAGGGGCTAGCGAACGAACGGAAAACCTCAAGCCTGATCAATGGCCGACGCCTGAGCGTCGATGCGCAGCCCATCGCCGACTGAGAGAAAGAAGTCCTTCCAGCCCCCTCGCCGGGGCTTTTTTACGGCCCGTCCGCATGACAGTGAAGAGTTTGAGACCACCAGGAAACAAGGAGTTAGTCATGAAAGAGCTGCCCAATCCCACCTTTGCATTGTCGCCCGTCGCGATGCCACGGGGGTCACTTCATCAAAGCTGTCATGCTGTCATTTCAGCCCCGCTCGCCTCTGCTGCGCGGTTTCCAGTGGGGAAAATTTCGGTTGGCTGGGCCCGTCATCAAGACGAAGTCAGGCAGGCGCAGCGACTGAGGTATCGGGTGTTCGCTCTGGAAATGGGCGCGACGCTGCCAAGAACCCTGCCCGGTCACGATATCGACCTGTTTGACGATTTCTGCGAGCATCTGCTGGTGCGCGACGCGGCCAGCCAGGAGGTGATCGGCACTTACCGGGTGCTGACCCCGACCCAGGCCAGACGCGCGGGCAGTACTTACAGCGACACCGAGTTTGACCTGAGCCGGCTGAACGGCTTGCGCGATCGCATGGTGGAGCTGGGTCGCAGCTGCGTGCATGCAGAACACCGGCACGGCGGTGTGATTCTGGCGCTATGGGGTGCGCTGGCTGAATTCATGGCGAGAAACCAACTCGACACCATGATTGGCTGCGCCAGCATTCCGATGCAGCACAACGGGGTGCTTGGCGGACACGCTGCAGCGAGCATCTGGCGCCAGGTGAGACAAACTCATCTGGCGGCGATTGAATTTCGCGTCACGCCCCGCCTGGCCTTGCCGGTGGAGCAACTCGACGATTCACTGGAACTGGAGCCGCCCGCGCTCATCAAGGGCTACCTGCGCCTTGGGGCCAAGGTCCTTGGCGCACCCGCCTGGGATCCGGATTTCAACTCGGCCGACTTGCCGATGATGATGCGCATCGCCGATTTGCCTGCTCGTTATTTGAAGCATTTTTCGGCCAATCCGGCACAGGGATGATGCGCAAGCTGTTTGGCGCCGTGGGCCCAACCGCTTACGGCTTTGTGACTGCCCTGCAGAACCATGAGAGTCACGGCGGCGCGCGCGAGGATTGTGAAGAGGATGGGGATTTCTCGCGCATGCGTTATCGCACGATTTTCATCTCCGATTTACATCTGGGCACGCCCGGTTGCCAGGCAACGGCGCTGCTCGATTTTCTCAAGGCGCATCCCAGCGAGCAGCTGTATCTGGTGGGCGACATCGTTGATGGCTGGCAACTGCGCCGCAGATGGTACTGGCCGCAGTCGCACAACGACGTGGTGCAAAAACTGCTCCGGCGGGCGCGCAGAGGTTGCCGCGTGGTTTACGTTCCCGGCAACCATGATGAATTTGCCCGCCAGTTCATCGGCAATCAGTTTGGCGGCATCGAAGTCACCGAAGAAGCGGTTCACATTACCGCCGACGGCCGGCAGCTCTGGATTGTTCATGGCGACTATTTCGACGCGGTCGTGCAATGCGCCCGATGGCTGGCCTACGTCGGTGACAACCTTTATGAGTTCACGCTCCGGCTCAACCGCCATCTCAACCGTCTGCGCGCCCGCTTGGGGCTGCCTTACTGGTCGCTTTCAAGCTACCTCAAGCAAAAGGTCAAGAGTGCGCTCAATTACGTCACCGATTTTGAAGTGGCAGTCGCCAATGAAGCGCGCCGTCGTGGCCACCAGGGCGTGGTCTGCGGCCATATTCACCGGGCCGAAATGCGCGACATTGATGGAATCCTGTACTGCAACGACGGTGACTGGGTCGAAAGCCGTACTGCACTGGTCGAGCACTTTGACGGCACGCTCGAACTGGTGTACTGGGCCCCTGCCCACGAAACACGCGGCCACGGCCACCCCGCCGGGGCTGTAACGGCATGAAAATCGCGTTGATTACCGATGCCTGGCAGCCCCAGGTCAATGGCGTTGTCACCACCCTGGTCGAACTGGTGCGAGAACTCGAGCAAGTGGGCCATCAGCTTGAGGTGATTCATCCAGGTCACTTCGCGACCCGGCCGTGTCCGGGCTATGCCGGCATTGACCTGGCAGTTCGCCCCAAGGCGGGACTGGCGGCAAGGCTGGAGGCGTTTCAGCCGGACGCCATTCACATTGCGACCGAAGGCCCGATCGGCTGGGCGGCCCGAAGCTACTGCCTGGAGCACGATTTGCGCTTTACGACGGCATTTCACACCAAGTTCCCGGAAATCCTCCATGCTGCGCTCAAAATTCCCTTGTCATGGAGCTACGCCTTGTTTCGCCATTTTCATAAACCGTCTTCGGGCGTGATGGTGCCCACCCTTGGCGTGCTGCGCATGCTTGAGCAGCGGGGTTTTCGCAATCTTCGCAGCTGGACTCACGGCGTGGACACGCAGTTGTTTTCGTACAAGCCGCAGCCGCGTTTGTATCCGGCATTGGGAACACTGGCGCGCCCGGTCTCACTGTTTGTGGGTCGCGTGTCGTACGAGAAAAATATCGATGCTTTTTTGCGACTGGACATTCCCGGTACAAAAATTGTTTGTGGGGTCGGGCCGCTCGAAGCCTCGCTCAAACAGCGTTATCCGATGGTGCGCTGGATGGGCGTACTGTCCAGAACCGAGCTGGCCGGTGTTTATGCGGCGGCTGATGTTTTCGTGTTTCCAAGCAAGTCCGAAACTTTTGGTTTGGTGATGCTAGAAGCGATGGCTTGTGGCACGCCGGTGGCGGCCTATCCGGTCGATGGTCCTCTGGAAGTGATGGGGAAGCCCGACGGAAGCTGCCACGGCGGCGTCATGGACGTTGATTTGCAGCAGGCGTATTACGGCGCGCTGGCGCTGCCGCGCCGCGAAGCTCGTCTGCGCGCGCTGGATTTCAGCTGGCTACAAGCCGCGCAATTATTCGAAAGTCACCTCGTCACTTCCTGAAAAATGACTACTTGTAAACCAGGCCTGACGGGCGCAACATCCCCAACAAGCACTGTCACGCGATTGTCATAAAACAGGTGAATACTTGTTTTTATAATCATGGATGACGGAACCCCAGTTTTGTTGACGCCTTCACCGCCCGGACCCATGTCCAATGCTACGCCGCAGCTCAGGTTTCTTGACCGTGACAGCAGCATTCTCGCTTTCAATGAGCGGGTGCTCGATTGGGCCAGGCGCGTCGATGTGCCCTTGCTGGAGCGGCTACGCTTCTTGTGCATCGTGTCCTCCAATCTGGATGAATTTTTCGAGGTCCGGGCAGCGTCCCACTTGACGGCCGCTCAAGGCAAAGAGCAAAAGGGCAGCTACACGGCCCAGTCTTTCACCGCGCTTTCTGCGGTTGCACATGATTTGGTGGCACGCCAGTATGTGCTTTACAACGACCAGCTGTTGCCTGCTTTTGAGCAACAAGGCATACGCATCGTCTCCCATGGCGAGCGCAACGCCGCGCAGCGGCGCTGGGTCAAGGCATATTTTGAAAAGGCGGTGCGCCCGCTGCTGATTCCTGTCGGACTTGACCCCTCCCACCCATTTCCGCAGGTGGCCAATAAATCCCTGAACTTCATCGTCCGGTTGGGCGGGTGCGACGCATTTGGGCGCGAGAATGAAATAGCCATCGTGAAGGTGCCGCGTGTTTTGCCGCGCTTGATTCACATGCCGAACCATGGCGAAGAAAAAGGCAGACTGTTTTTGTCGCTGTCAAGCGTCATCCGGGCGCACCTTAGCGAGCTTTTTGCGGGACGCAAGGTGGGGGAGTTTTCCCAGTTTCGCGTCACGCGTCATTCTGATCTGGAGGTCGATGAAGACGATGTGAAAAACCTGCGTACCGCCTTGCGCCTGGGCCTGGAGCAGCGCAACTATGGTCAGGCCGTGCGCCTGGAGGTGTCCGCAGGCTGTTCTGACTACCTTTCCAGCTTTTTACTCACTCAGTTCAACCTTCCTGAGCTTGCGCTGTACCGGGTGCCAGGTCCGGTCAACCTGGGTCGCTTGACGCAGCTGGTGGACCTGGTCAATGACCCCAAGCTGCTCTTTCCGCGCTACAAGGCCTGTTACCCCGCGCAACTTCAATTAGGCCAGTCCTTTTTTGAGCGTCTCAAGAAGGGCGACGTCTCCATTCACCAGCCGTTTGAGAGCTTTGACGGTGTGCTGGCCTTTTTGCGTGAAGCCGTCAACGATCCGCAGGTGCTCGCCATCCGGCAAACCATTTACCGCACCGGCACAGATTCCGAATTGATGCTGCTGTTGCGCGAGGCGGTCCGGCGCGGCAAGGAGGTAACCGTCGTGGTCGAGCTCAAGGCGCGGTTTGATGAAGAGGCAAATATCAATTGGGCCGAAATGCTGGAGTCGATCGGTGCCCAGGTGGTGTACGGTGTGATGGGCCTGAAGACCCACGCCAAAATGCTGCTGGTGATCCGGCGCGAGGGTCGGCGGCTGGTTCGCTACGCCCATCTGTCTACCGGCAATTACAACCCGGGCACTGCCCGCATGGATACCGACGTGAGCTACCTGACGGCTGACCCTCTGCTGACCGCTGATGTTGACCATGTTTTTGTGCACCTGGCCAGTCATAGCCGCCTGCCAAAACTGCACCGCGTTCTGATGGCACCGTTTCAGTTGCAACGCAAGCTGCTGGAAAAAATTGACTTGCTCGCCGAAGGAGCGCTGCTCGGAAAAGAGACGCGAATTGTCATCAAGACCAATGCACTGACCGATGAGGACTTGATGCTGGCATTGGTCAGAGCGGGGCAGTGCGGTGTGAAAATCGACATGATTGTGCGGGGCGCGTGCATGTTGCCAGCTCAGGTTCCCGGCGTGACGGACAACATTCGGGTGCGCTCGGTAATTGGTCGTTTTCTGGAACACTCGCGGGTGTTTTATTTCCGCTGTGCCGACGAGGAAACACTCTACCTGTCCAGCGCCGACTGGATGAACCGCAACATGCTGCGGCGGGTCGAACTGGCCTGGCCTGTGACCGATCCGGTAATACGGCAGCGCATCATTGATGAATGTCTGGTCGCTTATCTCCACGATGGTCGGGATGCGTGGGACTTGCAGCCCGACGGAACCTATTTGCAGGTGAATCCAGCCGATCCCGCGCAGCGCCACAGTGCACAAGCGGCGCTGATGGACCGCTATTCGGCATCCAGAGCGCGAGGAATCTGAACCATGGACCTGATTTTGTGGCGCCACGCGGAGGCAGAAGAGGGGGACGGCAATGATCTGTTGGGAGCCGGTGATCTGGCGCGTGCGCTGACACAGCGAGGCGAAAAACAAGCAGCGCGCATGGCACTCTGGCTGGACCGTCAGTTACCTGAAAGTGCGCGTATCCTGGCGAGTCCGGCACGGCGCTGCGAGCAGACGGCACTGGCGCTCGGGCGCAAATTTAAAATCCGCGATGAGCTTGCACCCGGTGCCTTGCCTGCGAAACTGCTGGAGCTGGTGCAATGGCCCGTGAGCAAATTCCCAATTCTGGTGATTGGGCATCAACCCACTTTGGGGCAAACCATTGCGCAGTTGCTGGGTTTGCAGGACAGCGACTGCGCGCTCAAGAAAGGTGCGCTGTGGTGGCTCCGCTCGCGGGAGCGTGACGGCCAAAACCAGACCGTCGTGGTCACCGTGCAGTCACCGGAGCTACTCTAAGCATCAAGCAGCTCAGCAGTGGCATTTATTTCTGGAGTGCTGGACGACCGGTCTTGATGGCGGGAACCTCTTTCAGGGCCGCCAGGTACGCGGCATCAGGCAAAGAGGCCAGCATTTTGATGCCAGCACGCAACAGCTCGCTCTTTTTGACCGGTCGGGTCAGTTTGGCCGCACGCTGCTTAAGTTCTTCCAACACCAGGTATTCAGCCTTTGGAATGGTGAAGCTGTCCCGGATCAGTTTGGTTTTTTTGGCTTTTGTGGGCGCAGCGGGCTTTTCAGGCTTTGAGGGCGCGAGCGCCCTGGAAAGAGGCAACCTGACCGCCACTTTTCCCGTTAAGGTTTTCTTCACTGCAGTTTTCCTGACCACCGCTTTTTTAGCTGCCGCCTTTGTCGCTGGCAGTTTGCCGACCGGCATTCTGGCCGGAGCTGCTGGCGCTGGCGACGCTGTTGGAGCCTGGCTTGTTGCCGGGGCTGGCGACGGGACGGATTGGCTTATTGTTCTCGAAGTGGTCATGACTCTATTTTTTTTGGTTAAACGATATAAATAGTTTATACGATTTAAAAAATGATAAAAATCGACTGCATTCACAAGCCCGAGACGATTAGCGTCCAGGACGTTTTTTGCCAGGCGAGTATTTCCTCCTGAAGCAAATGGGCCGATTGAGGAAACGCCTTTGACCAGCCAGGCCGGCAAGTCAATACAAAACGCCGCCCGGGCTCGTCGACGGCTTCAAGCTGCAACCCTTTTAGGTCAGGGTCGCGCCGGGCGTGGCACAAAATAACGGCCAGACGCAGGCAAAACAGCTGCTGGACGAACACCCGGTCCTCAAAATCGGCATCCAGCTTGCGCAACTTGCCACGGTGGCCGAGCACCAGCAGGCTCAGGCGATGCAGCTCGTGAAGGGCAAAGCCAGGCGCGTCGGCATTGTCCAGAATGTAGGCGCCGTGCTTGTGGTAGTCACTGTGCGAGATCTGGCTGCCGATTTCATGGAGTTGCGCCGCCCACGCGAGCTTGCGCAAAGAGCTCTCCGATTCAGCCTCGGGCAGGCCGGCGCGGGCCATCAGGAAAAGGTGGCGCGCCACTTTGCCGAGCCGTTCAGCCTGCGCGACATCGATATTGAAGTGATGGGCAAGGCGTTGTACGCTGGTAGAGCGCAGATCTGTCAGGTCGTCGTCCCGGTCCACCAGGTCGTAGAGCACGCCGTGGCGCAACGCGCCCTGCGCTGCTTCCATCTGCTCAATGCCCAGAAGGTCAAACACGGCCCTGAGCACACTCACGCCACCACCAATGACGGCGCGTCTATCCTCTTTCATGCCCTCAATTTTCAGGCGCTCCGCGCTTTGTGCCTTGAGCAGTCGGTCCAGCAGCCAGTCCAGGCCTTCACGCGTGACCACGCCGGGGGGCCAGCCAGCGGCTGTCAGCACTTCGTTGACGGCGCCTATCGTGCCTGAAGAGCCGTAGGCTACATCCCAGGTGCCGGAGCGATAGGTGTTGACGGCTTCGTCCAGCACTGCCTTGGCGGCTATTTCGGCGATCTCAAAAGCGCGCGGGTTGAATTGCCCATCCGGAAAGTACCTCATCGACCAGGCCACGCTGCCGACGCGATAAGACTCCATGGTGCGAGCTTCTAGGCTTTGGCCCAGAACCAGCTCGGTGGAACGGCCGCCGATATCGACGACCAGGCGTCGCTGGTCAGACTGTGGCAGCAGATGGGACACGCCCTGGTAAATCAGCCGGGCTTCCTCTCGGCCTGAAATGACGTCGATCGGAAAACCGATGATTTTCTGGGCGCGCGAGAGAAATTCCTCGCGGTTTCGTGCTTCGCGCAGGGTTTGCGTGGCGACCGCGCGGATCTGCGTCTTTTCGAAACCCGCGAGTCGCTCGCCGAAGCGGGCCAGGCAGTCCCAGCCGCGCTGCATGGCGGCAAGTGAAAGGTTGCGGTCGGCGTCAAGTCCGTTGCCCTGACGGACAGTTTCCTTGAGGTATTCGATTCGGTGGATACGGCCGTGGTCAAAGCGGCCAATTTCGAGGCGAAAGCTGTTGGAACCCAAGTCCACAGCCGCCAGAAGCATTCCGTTTTGCATGTCTGAGTTTCTTTTTGGAGACCCAGCATAGCATCCGCGCGCGACCCGCATCCGCATCCGCATGGGAACGCTCAATAAGGCCTTAAAGACCGCATGAGCCGGCTCTCAGCCAATCAGCCGGCCATCCAGCGTCATCATGCTTTGCGTGACATAGGTGCTGCTTCTTCGCTGGGTGTTGAAGCTGATGCGAAAGCCTCCGACATCCCGGCTGGCACGCCGCTGAAACGCGGCCAAGGCAGTTTGGCGTGTCAGCACCCCCTCTACTTCGTTGAGAAC
>NZ_JABBPF010000009.1 GCF_012927415.1 Polaromonas sp.
GGCGGACACTCCAGACCTGGAAAGACCCGCAGCTGGCCGCCGTGTATGCCCGGCAAAATGAAAGCCGTGATGGCTTTGGCGAATCCACCGTTTTTCTTGCCTTGGCAATCGGGGGGGTCGATACGGCGATCCAGTGGACATGCGATCGGAGCGAATTTTTCGACACACTGGGTCGGCTTGTGTTGCCTGCCACGCTGGGCCTGCGAAGTGGCGGCGAGTTCGACCCCTGCGCCGCCATTGGTCAAGAATTTACATTGACCGGTAACGACAAAATCAATTTGAACTTTTTCCTCGGACATGCGGAAAATCCGGCGGCAGCGCAGCAGATGGCTTTGCGCTGGCTCCCACGCAACACATCGGGCGCGCTGCGAGAGGTGAAGCAGGGCTGGTCAGCGCTGCTGGGCAAAGTGCAGGTGCGAACGCCCGACGCCAAATTTGACGCGCTGGTCAACCATTGGCTGCTTTACCAGACTGTTGTTTGCCGTCTCTGGTCCAAGGCCGGCTTTTACCAGGCTGGTGGCGCCTTCGGCTTTCGGGACCAGTTGCAGGATGCAATGGCGCTGGCGCTGACTGACCCTGCACGTCTGCGCGAACAAATCGTCGTCAACGCTTCGCGCCAGTTTCCTGAAGGTGATGTCCAGCACTGGTGGCACGCCCCAGGGGGCGAAGGGGTGCGTACCCATTTTTCGGATGACCTACTTTGGCTGCCCTATGCCTGCGCACACTATATTGAGGTTACCGGCGACGCCGGTCTGCTGGATGTGTCCGTTTCCTTCATTGATGGCGCGCCGATTCCTAATGGTGCCGAGGACGCGTATTACACACCCCAGGTCAGCACCCAATCAGCCAGTATTTACGAGCACTGCGCTCGAACCATTGAGCGCAGCCTGGCCGTCGGCGTGCATGGCCTGCCCCTGATGGGCACGGGAGACTGGAATGACGGCATGAACCGAGTCGGCCACGAAGGGCGCGGCGAATCGGTCTGGCTGGGCTGGTTTTTATGCAGCGTGGTCGAACGTTTCCTGCCCATGGCCACCCAGCGGGGCGACGCCGCGCGCGCGCAACGCTGGTCCTTGGCGCGCAACGGCTGGATCGCTGCACTGCACGATGCCGGCTGGGACGGCGCCTGGTTTCGCCGTGCCTTCTTCGACAACGGAGCGCCACTGGGTTCGGACACCAATGAGGAATGCCGCATCGACCTGATTGCCCAGGCCTGGTCGGTACTGTCTGGCGCTTCGACGCCGGCCTTCACGAGCTCGGCCATGCTGGCGCTCAACAACCAGCTGATCGACGAAAAAGCCGGCCTTTTGCGGCTGTTGGATCCGCCGTTCCAGCATTCGGCCAACAACCCCGGCTATATCCAGGCCTACCCACCTGGCGTGCGCGAGGACGGCGGACCATACACGCACGCCGGGGTTTGGGCCATGATGGCTCAGGCACTGAGCGGGGATGCGGAAGGCGCGTGGCGCAGCTTCAAGGAACTGAGCCCGGCGCACCGCAGCGAGCACGCCGAGCGAGGTCCGGCCTACGAGCTCGAGCCTTATGTCATGGCCGGAGACGTCTACAGCGCCTCTCCCTACGTGGGCCGCGGTGGCTGGAGCTGGTACACCGGCTCGGCGGCCTGGATGTATCGTGCGGCAGTGGAAACATTGTTGGGTCTGGCCGTGCGACCCGGTCGCCTGTCCCTTTCGCCCCGTCTTCCCTCGCACTGGCCCGCCGTAGAAATCCGTCTAAAACTTCAGGGTCGCGACATCACGGTGCATTGGCAAAAAGCCGGCCATTCCAGCGCTCCTGTGAAAGCCGATCAGATTCTTGGCTGGGGTGAGTGGGTGGAACTCGACACCCTGCCGGAGCCTGCCTTATTACTGGTGCGTGACGAAGCCAGGCGGCAACACCCGTCGGATTTCGTGATGACCGGAGCGACAACACCGCCCACGCAAAAATCCCCCTAAGCAGTACACCTGAGCTTGAAGCGAGCGCAGATCCTCCGTGCAAATCGACGCGCGCAGTCCTCCTTCGCTCATCGTCAAGCAGATCACGGTTAGCGGCCGGGATAAACCGCAAAATAATAATTCCTGCCTTGAGCTACCTACGCTCGGTTTACATTGACTGGGAAGCGCGTCACCCAAAACTTCTCCATACGGCGGCAGCCTCAATGTGACAGTCGA
The DNA here is from genome assembly GCF_012927415.1 of Polaromonas sp. Taxonomy (GTDB): domain Bacteria; phylum Pseudomonadota; class Gammaproteobacteria; order Burkholderiales; family Burkholderiaceae_C; genus Polaromonas. The sequence goes on from NZ_JABBPF010000009.1 coordinate 2,169, forward strand.
TCCCGAAATCTCGGGGCGCAATTACTTAAACAACGATATCAGCGCCGGCAACCACGCGTCATTCATGCAGTTTTGTACGTCAATGCAGTGAGCACTTTCGTCAACACCGTCAAAACCTGCTGGGAGTCCGAACACGGCCAGTGGGTCACCTGGCTCCTGGCCACCGGCTAACGTAACCATCGCGAACAGTTACCGTGGCAACTAGATGCTTGGCTATGGCTGCGAAATCATTAGGTGTCAACAACCGATCAATATTGACATCCAGCCATTGTTTTACCCGCTTGAAAATCGAGTACGCCAGATTCGAGGCCTTGGCAGCGTCCCGTCATGACCCGAGAAACTCGCCAATCGGTTTCAGGTCATCAACCCGGTCGCAAATCGACTTGACCATCATCAAAATGGGTATGCCCAACAACAGGCCCCACACCCCCCACAACCAGCCCCAGGCGAGCAATCCCACAAACACCGCCACAGGACTGAGCCGGCTGGCGCGGCTGGTCAGCCACGGCGTCAGCAGGTTGCCGACAACCGTATGGATAAGCAGCGAACTGCCGCCAACCGCCATCGCCATGTCAACCGAGCCAAACTGCAGGAAACCCACCAGGGCCGACGCCGCGGCGGTGATCAGCGAGCCAATGTAGGGCACCAGATTGAGCACGCCGGCGACAATTCCCCAGACCGCCGCATTGTCCAGTCCCAAGGCCAGCAGAGCCAGCCCGGTCATTACCCCCACCATCACGCTTGTCAGCAGTTGCACCTGAAGATAGCGCTGAATTTGACCGGTGATCTCGTGCAAGGCCTGAAGCGTAATTTTTTTCTTGCTGAGGCTGGGGCCCGCCAGCTTCACCAGTTTGCGCCTGAAAGTATCACCCGACAACATGAGGAAATAGGTGAGGAAAATGACCACCGCTATCTGCCCGAGAAGGGCCATCAGGCCGATCGTGCCCGACCATAAATAGGCTTTAAGGTCAAACCGCGATGTCTCCACCACAACTCGCATCGCGCCGCTGCTTGAGACTGGTGGTGCGGCACTTTCACGCGCGGCCTGCTCAATTTGCGCTGCCGCCTTTTGCATGGTGTCAAGCGCGCTGTCCGAACCGCTATTGCGCATTTTCATGGCTTTCCTGAACTTCTGCGCGGCCGCCGGCAGCGATTCCACCAGCTGCCCGGCCTGCCCGCTGAGCGAATAGCCGGTCGTGCCAATGCCGCCCATGATGGCCAGCAGCAGAATTGCGGAGCTTAGCCAGCGCGGCACGCGCCTGAGTTCCGACCAATTGACGAGCGGCGACAGGGCATAGCTGAAAAGCACGCTAAGCATGACAGGAATAAAAACAGCCTTGGCCCAGTGCAACACAAACAGGCTCGCAAATACCGCCAGCACCACCAGCGATACGTTGCGTATATCCACCGGCATGTGAAGCAGCATCCGTTCGGGGTCGGCCTTGGGCTCCGGCAAGAGCGTCAATTCCGGGCCTGCAGGCGGCGTGATGGTACTTTCTTCAGTCATCAATATTTCCATTCAATTTCTTACGCAATTTATTGAACGCGAAGTACAGGCCAAACCGCGTAGGACTCTTTCACCAGCAGTGATCGGCTGGCATGCCTGATGAGCACAAAAACGGCTGCCATGTTCATTCGATCAACCAACAATGGCTTCGCGCACCGCCCCAAGCTGGCGCCGCGAAACTGCGAGCACTTCATCAATGCCGTTAAGCCGTACCGCCCATCCTTCACCTTCCTCGGGATCAAAATGTTTCTCAAGCGCGCGCACGGCGCGCCGCGCGATCAGCGCATTGCGGTGAATGCGCACGAAATGAGCCGCATGGCGCTCCTCCAGCTCGCTCAACGAACCGTCCAGGATGTAGCTGCGTCGAGCCGTGCGCACGGTGATGTATTTGAGCTCGGCCTTGAGATAAAGCACCTCGGCCAGTGGCACCCGTTCAGTCCGGCCCCGGTCCTGAATGATCAGTGTTTCTTCAACAATTCCCGGCTGAGGCGATTGCACACCCTGCCCGAGCCGCTCCACTTTTTGTAGCGCCTGCTGCAGTCGCTCAAGTCGCACCGGTTTGGTCAGATAGTCAATTGCTTCAAGGTCGAACGCCTGCACCGCATGCTCGGAATGCGCCGTGACGAACACCACGGACGGCGGCCTCGGCAAGGCGGCGATGTTTCGCGCCAGCGCGATACCGTCGGTCCCCGGCATGCGGATATCCAGCAGTACGGCATCAAAGGTGTCATGCTGCAGAGCGCTCATGGCTTGCACCGCATCGGCCGCTTCGGCCGCCGCCACCGCAGGCGGCGAGGTGCAATCAGCAAGCAGCGTGCGCAGGCGCGATCTGGCCAGGGCTTCATCGTCAACGACCAGTATCTTCAACTGTTTCATGCGGGAACCTCCAGCCTAACCTGAAACAGGCCGTCCTTGAGCACCGTCCTGAATTGCGACTGCACATCATGCAGCAGGAACAGGCGCTCGCGAACATTGGCCAAAGCCAGTCCGTGGCCCCGCTCCCCCGCACCCGCTGGACATGAGTTGGTTACCTTGACCACAACCGTGCTGCCGCGCCGCAGGGTGGAAATCCTGAGCTCCGCACCGCTGGCGCTCGGTTCCACTCCGTGCCTGACGGCGTTTTCGACCAGCGGCTGCAACAGCAGGGGCGGCAGCCTGGCCTCGGAGGCACTGGCGTCCAGGCTCCACTGCACCCGAAGCCGGTCGCCAAAACGGATTTTCTCGATTTCCAGGTAACGCTGGGCCAGCGCGATCTCCTGCCCCAACGTGACCGACTCGGCCGGGTCCGCTAGCGCATGCCGGAACAGTTCGCTCAAGTCTTCCAGCACCGTCTCCGCCTTGGCGGGTTCAGCACGCACCAGTGCAATGGCACTGTTAAGCGTATTGAACAAAAAGTGTGGCCGGATGCGCGACTGCAATTCGGCCAGCCGCGCAGCCGTCGCTGCCGGCGTACGCGCCTTGGTGCGCCAGAAGAGCCCCGCCAGTACCATCGCAGAAAGCAGCGCGCCCGCAGCCGCGCTTGCACCCCAATGCGCCGGTTGCTGCAGCCCCATCAAGGCCAGCAGACCACAGGCATAGGCCCCAGCCCCCGCTCCAAGTACCGTGCCGGCCAGCCACTGGCTAAAAACTTCCAGCTGGTTCAGCCTGCCCTTGAGCGCGCAAACCGCAATCAGCCAGGCCAGCGTGCCCGGCAGGACACCCCCGGTCAGCAGCGAAAATCGCAGCAGCCAGTCGAGCGGCTCGGTCGTTCCAAACATTGCGCCCACGCCGACTACAGCCTCCACAAACAGCACCACGCGCAACACCACGCCAACGTGGCAAGCGTCAAACATGCTGGCGGGCAATGGCGGCGGTGCTTCAAACTCGTCTGCCGGGGTCAAGCCACCGCGCAGCGTGGAGTCTTCAAAGTTTGGCGGTGCGGTGCGTGGAGGCATTGATTCGGCTGGTGTTTTTAACTCTGAAGTCCGGTCTGGCTTGACAACCCAAAAAGCATTTAAGAGCGCAGATAAAATCGCAAATGAGAGTATTGCACTGCGCGTGGCTTTCACGCCATCGGTTAAAACACTATTTCAGCCGCACCGGTAGCGCACACTTGCCCACCCCGGAGCAAATGGATCACTCAACACCGGCCCTGATTGCCCCCGAACAACGAAAGCCCGACGTGAATCAATTCGACAAAAAATCCCAAGCCTGGTCTGCCCTGTTCTCCGAACCAATGAGCGATCTGGTCAAACGCTACACTTCCAGCGTATTTTTTGACAAACGCTTGTGGCAGGCCGACATTGCTGGCTCGCTGGCCCATGCCGACATGCTGGCCGCGCAACATATCATCGCGCGCGCCGACCATGTCGCCATCAAGGACGGCATGGCGCAAATCACGGCTGAAATAGAATCCGGCGAATTTGAATGGAAGCTGGACCTTGAAGACGTGCACCTCAACATTGAAGCACGCTTGACCCAGCTGGTTGGCGACCCTGGCAAGCGCCTGCACACCGGCCGCTCCAGAAACGATCAGGTGGCCACCGATGTGCGCCTGTGGCTGCGCGGCGAAATGGACCTGATCAGCGCGCTGCTCACCGACCTGCAAAAAGCGCTGGTCGATATGGCGGAGAAAAACGTCGACATGATCATGCCCGGTTTCACCCACTTGCAGGTAGCGCAACCCGTTAGCTTTGGCCACCACATGCTGGCTTATGTCGAAATGTTTGCGCGCGACGCCGAACGCATGGCTGACGCGCGCAAGCGTGTCAACCGCCTGCCACTAGGCGCGGCCGCGCTGGCCGGCACCAGTTACCCGCTGGACCGCGAACGGGTCGCCGTCACTCTGGGCATGGTCGATTCGCAAGGCCAGCCGCAGGTCTGCCAGAACCGTCTTGACGCCGTCAGCGACCGTGACTTTGCGATTGAATTCACGGCCGCCGCTTCGCTGGCGATGGTGCATATCAGCCGCTTCAGCGAAGAGCTGATTCTATGGATGAGCCAGAACTTCGGCTTCATTAACATTGCCGACCGCTTCACCACCGGCTCATCCATCATGCCGCAGAAGAAAAACCCCGACGTGCCTGAACTGGCGCGCGGCAAGACCGGCCGCGTCGTCGGCCACCTGATGGGCCTGATCACCTTGATGAAAGGCCAGCCGCTGGCCTACAACAAGGACAACCAGGAAGACAAGGAGCCGCTATTTGACACCGTTGATACCTTGAAAGACACGCTGCGCATCTTTGCCGAAATGGTCGGCGGCATCACTGTCAGGCCCGAGGCGATGGAGCGCGCAGCCCTCAGAGGCCATGCCACCGCCACCGATCTGGCCGACTACCTTGTGAAAAAAGGCCTGCCTTTCCGCGACGCCCATGAAACCGTGGCCCATGTGGTCAAGGCCGCCACCGGCCAGCAGATCGACCTGTCGGAGTTGCCGCTGGACGTGCTGCAGCAGTACAACCCGAAAATCGAAAAAGACGTTTACCAGGTGCTCAGTTTGCGCGGCTCGCTTAACGCGCGCAACATCCTGGGTGGTACGGCGCCAAGCCAGGTACGGGCGCAGATCGCACGGCACCGGGCTCGGCTGGCGTAAAGGGCCGGAGCAACAAGCGCCCCTGTTTTTTGTTTCTGGTTCGATGCGAGATCAAGAGCGTTGCTGCAGATCGTATTGAAGTAGAAATGAAATTAAGCCTCGCCTAAGCTTCGAAGCCGAAACTGGCTTGAAGGAAACCACAATGCGCTTACTGCTGGTTGAAGACGATGCCATGATTGGCGAAACACTGCTGCAGGTACTGCGCGAGCAGCACTATGCCGTCGACTGGGTCAGGGATGGCAGCATGGCGGACGAGGCGCTGCGCAACCAGCATTACGACCTGGTCTTGCTCGACCTCGGCCTGCCAAAGCGTGACGGCCTCGAAGTGCTGCGCGCGCTGCGTGCACGGCGCAGTGCCGTTCCGGTGCTGGTCGCGACGGCGCGCGACGAGGTGGGTGACCGTATTGCCGGACTCGACGCGGGTGCCGACGATTACGTGCTCAAACCTTATGATACGGATGAACTGCTGGCCCGCGTGCGCGCCCTGCTGCGCCGCAGCGCAGGTCGTGGCGAGCCAGTGTTTGAACATAGAGGCGTGAGCCTCAATCCGGCCACCCGCGAAGCAACGGTTGACAGGCGACCGGTGTCTTTGTCGGCACGCGAATGGGCGGTACTCGAACCGCTGCTCGCCCGCCCCGGCGCGGTCTTGTCACGCGCCCAGCTTGAAGAAAAACTCTACAGCTGGAAAGACGACATCAGCAGTAATGCGGTGGAAGTTTATATCCACAACGTACGGAAAAAACTGGGGCCCGATCTGATACAGACCGTTCGCGGACTGGGTTATGTGGTGCCCAGGGAATGAAGGCCACGGTTTCCCATTCCTTGAGGGGGCGCCTGCTCTGGTTTGTGCTGGTCGCCATTCTGCTGGCCGCCGTGTTGCAGGCCATGACGGCTTATCGCGGCGCCCTGCAGCAGGCCGACGCGATGTTCGACGACCATCTGCAGCAGATGGCCCACTCATTGCGCGGTGGCGTTCCGCTGGGAATTGCGCAGGCGGAAGGCGACGATGGGACCGGTTTTGATTTGTATGTACAGATTTGGGGCCAAGACGGCAGGCAAATTTTTCGCTCCAACCGCTCGGCCCTGCCGCCGCGCGCAGTGCTGGGTTTTTCCGACGTAGAGGCGCACGGCAACCGCTACCGGGTATACACGCTGCAAACGCCTTCGCAGACTGTGCAAATTGCGCAAAACCTGAGCGCCCGCACCGCGCGCGCCAGGGGCTTGGCGCTGCGCGCCGTTCTGCCTTTTGCGCTGCTCACTCCGCTGCTGATGCTGGCGGTCTGGTGGATCATCGAGCGCTCGCTGGCGCCCATTGACCGGGCACGTCGCCAAGTCGCCAACCGCGCGGCTGATGATTTTTCTCCCCTGGCGGAAAGTGGCCTGCCCGACGAAGTCCGCCCGCTGGTTGATGAACTCAACCTGCTGTTCGGCCGGGTGCGCGGCGCCTTCGATGCGCAAAAAAATTTCGTCGCCGACGCCGCTCATGAACTCCGCTCGCCCTTGACTGCGCTGAAGCTCCAGGCCCAGGCACTGCGCCGCGCCGATAGGGAACCGGCCGCCCGCGAAGCTGGCATCACGCGCCTGAATCAAGGCATAGACCGGGCCATCCGGCTGGTCGAGCAGTTGCTGCTGCTGGCGCGTGAGGAAGCCGGCACCTGGCAAACTGGCCCCGGCGCCGAGCGTGTCGATTTGCAGACCGTGGTGAAGCTGGCGGTGGCCGACGTTCTGCCGCAGGCCCGGCACAAGCGCATTGATCTGGGCTTGGCAGAAAACCAGCCCATGCTGGCGAATGTTTCGGTCAATGGCCAGGTCGAGGCCTTGCGCATCCTGCTGCGCAACCTGCTGGACAACGCCGTCAAGTACACGCCCAGTGGCGGCCAGGTCGATGTCTCCCTTCAGCTCGACGAAGGGCAGGCGATACTGGCGGTGGAAGACAGCGGACCCGGCATCGCAGCCGATGACCGGTCGCGCGTATTCGACCGTTTCTTTCGCGCCAGCGATGTCGCGCTTGAGGCAGGTAGCGGGTTGGGCTTGGCGATCGTCAAAGTCATCGCCGACCGGCATGGCGTGACGCTGGCTCTGGACCGGTCCGAACGCCTGGGCGGTCTGAAAGTCAATGTGCGCTTTCCTCTTGCACCGCCACTTTAAGTTTCACCTAAGGCTGGTTCCATACAGTTGAGTTTATCGGTACCAGGGTGTGCCTCAACTGAAGGAAGCTTTGCATGAAATCTGCCGCTTTGAACAATACCCGGCTGGTGGCCGCCCTGCTGGCCGCTGGCCTGATCGGGGGCGCCGGAGTAGGCGCATTTAACGCCGCGCACCCATCCGCCATTGCGGCGCCGACGCCGGCCATCGTTGCCAGCGGCAACGCCGCGCCGTCCATGGCATTGCCCGACTTCTCGCAGATCACCGAGCGCCACGGCCCGGCTGTGGTCAACATCAGCGTGACCGGTACCACCCGGGTATCTAGCGACTCGCCGCAGGCGCAAGGTGGGGATGAGGGCGATGCATCCTCCAGCCAGCCAAGCGACCCGATGCTTGAGTTTTTTCGTCGCTTCCAGCAAGGTCATGGCCAAGGTCAGAGCGGGCGCAATCAGCAGGAAATGCCCACCCGCGGACAGGGCTCTGGCTTTATCGTCAGCGCTGACGGTGTCATCCTGACCAACGCCCATGTCGTCCGCGATGCGAAAGAAGTGACCGTCAAACTAACCGACCGCAGGGAATTTCGCGCCAAGGTTCTAGGCGCCGACACCAAAACGGACGTGGCAGTTCTCAAGATCGAGGCCAAAAATCTGCCGGTCGCCACGCTGGGTAAAACCAGCGAGCTGAAAGTGGGCGAATGGGTGCTCGCCATCGGCTCGCCTTTCGGCTTCGAGAACACCGTGACCGCTGGCGTCGTCAGCGCCAAGGGCCGGTCCTTGCCCGATGACAGTGCCGTGCCTTTCATCCAGACCGACGTTGCCATCAACCCGGGCAACTCGGGTGGCCCCCTGTTCAATACGCGCGGCGAGGTGGTCGGCATCAACTCGCAGATCTACACCCGTAGCGGAGGCTACCAGGGTGTATCGTTTGCCATTCCGATTGACGTGGCAAATCGTATCAAGAACCAGATTGTGGCCACTGGCAAGGTTGAGCATGCCCGCCTGGGTGTGGCCGTTCAGGAGGTCAACCAGGCCTTTGCTGACTCCTTCAAGCTTGACAAACCAGAAGGTGCGCTTGTATCGATGGTTGAAAAAGGCAGCCCGGCCGATAAGGCGGGTCTGCAGTCGGGCGACGTCATTCGTCAGGTCAACGCCCAGGCTATCGTGTCGTCGGGCGACTTGCCCGCTGTGATTGGGCTGGCCTCGCCGGGCGACACCATCAAACTGTCGGTATGGCGCCAGGGATCCTCAAAAGAGCTGACCGCAACGCTCACCAACGCCGATCAGAAATCAGCACAGGCAGCTGCCACAAAAGAGGCTCCGGGTCAGGGCAAGCTGGGTCTGGCGCTGCGCCCGCTGCAACCCGATGAGAAGCAGGAAGCCGGCGTGGATGATGGTTTACTGGTCCAGCAGGCGAGTGGACCGGCAGCCATGGCGGGCGTGCAGGCGGGTGACGTTCTGCTCTCGATTAACGGCGTTCCCGTCAAGAGCATCGAGCAGGTGCGCACTGTTGTCGCCAAGTCCGACAAGTCAGTCGCGCTTTTGATTCAAAGAGGTGACAGCAAAATTTTTGTTCCAGTCAATATCGGCTGAAAGCTGAAAGCTGCAAGAGAGAAGCTAAACCTTGGCCGGGCTGGCGTGCGGTGCAATTGCAGGATGTCAGCGGCAAGGTGGCTGACGAGATCTGGCTCGAGGGTCGCCGCGCCCTCCTGCGCTAAACCCGCGGCTTCATTCCTCCTCGCATGGAATAGACTCGCGGTCGCTCAGCCACTGCAGCGCCGGTGCTGGCTGACCTTGCGGGGAGTTCCGCTTGCCGCGCCTTGGCGTGCTCGGGCGACTGCGCAGACGCAAGCGGGTCCCTCCGCACCAACCGGGCCGCTGTGGCCTTGCGGTTGGCCCTCGCCAACTCTCGCTACGGCCGATCACCACGCGGACACGCTCGAAAAAGTTCTCGTCGCGGGGGCGCCAGCTGGCCATCAGCAGCATCTCCTCTGCTTGGCCCGGGAAAAACAGGGCTTTCGAACGCATTGCCCGCAGGATTTCCACACTTCAAGCACGGGCAGGCAACTCGAACCGGGCGGCATCAACTTCGACGATTCCCGCCGTTCGCGCTAGCGGATGCTGAAGCTCATCACCACCCTGAAAGACATGCCCGGATTTCGTGCACTCGAGGGTTCGCCGGGGGTCGCAGCCGACCACGGTGGGCCTTACGTTGGTGCAGGAAAGTCGTGAAGCCGCGAACTGCTGACCAGCGCGGACACACCCCAAGGATAAGACGCAATCAAGCGAGATCATCGAGAAAAGAAGGATTCCCGCCGAATGAGAAAATTTCCGGGGCATCCAAAATTTTTTAAATCTGCTGCAGTCAAAACTCGCTAGGATAATGTGTCAGGAGACAAGACCCATGCCCGTCATCACCAACATTGAAGACCTGCGCGTTCTAGCGCAACAACGCGTTCCACGCATGTTTTACGACTACGCCGACTCAGGCTCCTGGACCGAGAGCACTTACCGCGCCAATGAGGCCGACTTCCAGACCATCAAGCTGCGCCAGCGCGTGGCGGTGAATATGGAAAACCGCAGCCTGGCCACCACCATGATCGGACAAAAGGTCACCATGCCGGTGGCAATTGCGCCAACCGGCCTGACCGGTATGCAGCACGCCGACGGCGAAATCCTGGGTGCGCTGGCGGCGAAAAAATTCGGCATTCCTTTCACGCTCTCAACCATGAGCATCTGCTCGATCGAGGATGTGGCCCAAGCCACCGGAGGCCACCCTTTCTGGTTTCAGCTCTACATGATGAAAGACCGCGACTTCATCGCCCGCCTGATTGACCGCGCCAAGGCAGCAAAATGCTCGGCGCTGGTCATCACGCTGGATCTCCAAATCCTCGGTCAGCGCCATAAGGATCTGAAAAACGGCCTGTCGGCGCCGCCCCGGCTGACCATCGCCAACCTTATCAACATCGCCAGCAAGCCGCGATGGGCGCTTGGCATGCTGGGCACAAAGCGCCGACACTTCGGCAACATCGTTGGTCATGTCAAGGGTGTTGAAAACATGGGTAGCTTGAGCGAGTGGACCGCCAAGCAGTTTGACCCGGCGCTCAACTGGGGCGATGTGGAATGGATCAAACAACGCTGGGGCGGCAAGATTATCGTCAAGGGCATTCAGGATGTGGAAGACGCCAGGCTCGCCGTCGAGTCGGGCGCTGACGCGCTGATCGTCAGCAACCACGGCGGGCGACAACTCGATGGCGCTCAAAGCAGCATTGAATCCTTGAGCGCCATCGTCGACAGCGTTGGGCAGCAGATTGAAGTTCACATGGACGGTGGCATCCGTAGCGGCCAAGACGTTTTAAAGGCACGCGCACTGGGAGCGAAAGGCACCTATATCGGCCGTGCCTTTTTATATGGCCTGGGCGCCATGGGCGAAGCTGGCGTCACAAGGGCGCTCGAAATCATCCGCAACGAACTCGACATCACCATGGCGTTTTGCGGCCATACCGACATCAATACCGTGGACAAAGGTATCTTGCTGCCCGGCACATTCTGAATCGGCCGGAATTTCTCTGCTCGCGGCCTTCTGTCAGCTGGCTATAAATTCCAGCAAGTCGCTGGTGAGCCTGTTCTTTTCAGTGGCAAACAGACCATGCGGCGCGCCGTCGTATTCAATCAGGGTGGAGCCCGCGATTCCTTTGGCCGCAGCGCGGCCTGCGGCGTCGATCGGTACGATGACATCACTGTTGCCATGAATGATGAGCGTGGGAACCTTGAACGCCGGCAGATCGCCCCGAAAGTCGGTCGTGGCAAATGACTTTGCACAGGCCAGCGTCGCTTTCAGGCTGGCCTGCATCGCAATATTACGTGACGCCTCCATCAGCTCCTCACTGACCGGGCTGGAAAGCATGCCGACGCCATAAAAGTTCTTGAAAAAACTGGCAAAAAACTTTGCCCGGTCTTGCTTCATGTCTTGTCCCATTTCGTCGAACACCGCCTGCTCGGTACCGTCGGGGTTGTCGGCCGTCTTCAGCATGAATGGCACCACCGAAGAGACCAGGACTGCCTTCGAAACTGATTTCCCCTGATGACGGGACATGTAGCGGGCGACTTCACCACCGCCCATCGAAAAGCCTGCCAGCACCGCATCCTGCGCTCCGGTCTGTTCGATCACAGCCGCCAGGTCGTCAGCAAGGGTGTCGTAGTCGTAACCGCTCCAGGGCTGGGAAGAACGGCCAAAACCACGCCTGTCGTAGGCGATGGCGCGGTAGCCGGCTTCGGCGATCGCCATGGCTTGATCGTCCCAGCTGTCGGACGAAAGGGGCCAGCCGTGAAGCAAAATAACCGGGCGGCCGCTGCCCCAATCCTTGACATACAGCTTCGTTTTATCAGCGGTGGTAACGTAGTTCATAGCGGAAATACCCTTGAGTGTTTAGGCATTTATTTTTGTGTATTTTCCTGAATTTGATTTGTAGGAAAAGGTGGGAAGACGCTGTCGGTTGTGACCCACGTACGCCCTTGAAGAGCGCCGGGGGCAATCAGGAGAAGCGTGAAAAATCTGGCGTCCGTTTGCTCAGGAAGGCGTCCACTGCTTCATGTAGTTCGGGCGATGCCACCGCGGCGTCCAGCGCTTTTCCCTCGGCTGCAAACGCGGCTGCGAGCGCTGCGCGATGACCTGCCTGCAGCAGCCGCTTGGCCGCGCGCAAGGGGCCGGGCGGTAGCGCGGCAAGTGCCACCGCCGTCGTCTGTGCATGCGCCATCAGAGCCTGCGGCATCACCACTTCCGAGACGATGCCGGCACGCTTCGCCGTGTGGGCGTCGAACGGGGCGGCCAGCAGCACCAGCTCGCGGGCCAGGCGCACACCCGCATGCAGCGGTAGCAGGTAGCTGGCGCCAAACTCGGGCACCAGTCCCAGCCGCGCAAACGGCAGCTGGAACAAGGTGCCCTCGGCGGCAAAAACAAAGTCACAATGCAGCAGCAGGGTACTGCCGCCGCCAATGGCCGCCCCGTGAACCGCGGCGACCAGCGGTTTATCAAAGTCTGCCAGCCGCTCCAGCAGCCGCGCAAGCGCCGATCGTGCGTAGCCCTCGGGGAAAAGTTCCGTCGCCAGCCCTTTAAGATCGGCGCCAGCGCAAAAAGCGTCGCCCTGCCCCGACAGCAGCACCACGCGCACGACAGGGTTGCCTTGGGCCTGGCGCAAATGGTCTTCCAGCGCGGCGAACCATGCATCGCTCATCACATTGCGCCTGCCCGCCGTGCCAAAGCTCAGCCGCAGAATGTGCTGGTCCAGCACTGCATTAAATTGCACCGTCATACCTTTTTTTCCTCTTGTTTTTCAACTACGGATTCAGTCAGCCGGCAGAACAGCCAGGCCCAAAATTGGCTGAAACTCCTGTGGCAAAATCACTTCGTGGCCGGCTTGGCGCGCATACCGCACCAGTTGCCCGATCAGCGGCACGTTCGACGCCACCTTGCTGCCGCCAGACAGGTAAAACGTGTCTTCCAGCCCGCTTCGAAGGGGGTTGACCCGCTCGGCCGTGCACCGATGCGCAGACCCGATTTCGGTGCGGCCAATCGCGGCGGTCTGCCAGAACGCGCCCCGCAACTTGAGCCTGAGCAGGACGAGCAGCAGGTCGGCCTCGGCCGGTACGCCCAAGGCAACGCCCATCACGAGTTTGTCTTTCGGCAGCCGGTGGTACATGCCGGTCAGCCTATACATTTTGACCCAGCGAACGATGCTGACGTCAAAACACTTTAACGCTGGCAGCATACCGGTTTCAAGCATCGCGTCGATGAAGTCCTTCACCTTGGCCGACGGGTTGTCGAACACCCTGGGTGGCCAGGCCCAGCCGGCATTCGCGTGCACCTTCCAGTTGTTTGAGCGAGTCGGCGTTACAGGCCGCCATCTTGGGCTGCGTTGCGCGCGAGCAGTCGAGCGGCCCCTGATACGCCTGGCCGACCACGCCGGCGCTCTGGTTGATGATGAGGCCGGGGCAGGCATCGCGCATGGTTTGCGCACCATCGCGCGCCACTTGCAGGTCCCACGAGGGAAAATGTCCCCTGGCGCCGGCGCGTTCCACCCGATGCAAAAACCGCAGCTTTTTTCGCAGCGCGATTGAAGCGGACTCATGATGCTGCCGCTGAATCCGCTGCACCCTGAAAGATACGCGGCAGCCCGGCTCTCTGGAAGGCCGCCGGACTTCCGCTCCGCGCGGCGCTGGGGCGGCTGCGCGTCGGGCAGCACCACCTGCGCACTGAGTCGGGCCAGTTCATGCGCCGTGCAGCAGCCAGTGCCCGAGCCGTCGCCCGTCCCCAGCATCACCTGCCGGGTCAGCAGACCGGATTCAAAGATAGATGAGGACATCATGTCTCTCCAATGAAGAGCAACAGGGCCTGTGCAGTCAGCGCATCAAGCGACTTGCCGCCCTGCGGGCTGAACCACTGGACCGCCCAGTTCAGCGCGCCGAAGATCAACA
>NZ_JABBPF010000108.1 GCF_012927415.1 Polaromonas sp.
AAAATGCCAGTAACTGCATTTTTCATTCGTCAAGATGGGGTCAACCGCCGAATAATTGAGAAAAAGCACACGCTTGCCCGGTTCGCGCTCGTTGTGCTTGTTGATGGCGTCAATCAATGCGGCGGCAACCGACGACGAATTGCCCTGCGCAATGAAGGTCACGCCGTTGTCAATCGCCGAGCGCAAGGCTGCCAGCGCTTCCTCGTTCTGGCCCTTGCTGTCATAGCGTTCAATTGCCAGATTGTGCTGGCCATCAGCGAGCTTGACGCCGCCGCGCGCATTGACGCGTTCGCTTGCCCACACCAGGTTGCGAAACACTGCTTCGCCAGTGTTGGCAAACGCGCCGGACAGACTTTCGATGAGGGCTATCCGCACCGGTGGCTGCGCCGCTGGCTGGGCCTGGGCAAGCAGCGAGACACCCAGGCATAGGGCCGCAACCGGGCGTTTAAAGAGGTTTTTCATCTAGCAGACATTTCGTTTTTGTTTGAATAAATCGTTGGTACAGCTGGCCAAATGGCTTGCAGCCGTCGCCTTGAAAGACGCGGGGTCTTGGTCAAAGCGTCAAATGACGGCGGCGGGTTCGAGTTGCAATTCTGCAAGATTCCAGCGCGGCTTCACGTCAAAGGTGTAGCCGCGCTGCAGCGTTTGCAAATTTACCAGCCCCGCCTGCAGCCGCATGCCGGCGGCCAGCGCGATCATTGCGCCGTTGTCGGTGCAGAACTCCAGCTCGGGATAATGCACGCGAATGCCGCGCCGCTGGCAGGCGGCGTTTAGCTGGCTGCGCAGCAAAGCATTGGCCCCCACGCCGCCGGCCACGACCAGCCGCTTGAGCGCCGTTTGCGACAAGGCAGCCAGCGTTTTCTTGACCAGCACTTCCACAATCGCGGCCTGGGTGGATGCGGCCAGATCGGCCTTGCGGCTTTCCAGTTCATCACCAAGTTTTTTCGCCTGCGTCAGCACGGCGGTTTTCAGGCCGGCGAATGAAAAATCAAGATTGCCGCTGTGCAGCAGCGGTCGGGGCAGCTTGAACGCCGTGCCGTCACCGGCCAGCGCCAGCTTCGCCAAATGCGGCCCGCCAGGATACGGCAAGCCCAGCAGTTTGGCTGACTTGTCAAAGGCCTCGCCGGCCGCATCATCGATGGCCTCGCCGAGCAGCTCGTAGCTGCCAACATGGTCAACACGCATCAGCTGGGTATGGCCGCCCGAAACCAGCAGCGCCACAAAGGGAAACTCCGGTGGATCGGCACTCAGAAACGGGGATAGCAGGTGGCCCTCCAGATGGTGCACGCCGATTGCCGGCTTGCCCAGCGCAGCCGCCAGCGAACAAGCCACGCCGGCGCCCACCAGCAGCGCACCGGCCAGGCCGGGCCCACGCGTGTAAGCCACCACATCGACCTCGGCCAGCGAGCGCTGACCGCCTTTCATGACTTGCTGCGTCAGTGGTAGCACACGCCGGATATGGTCGCGGCTGGCCAGCTCTGGCACCACGCCCCCAAAAGGCTGGTGCATGGCAATCTGGCTATACAGAGCGTGCGACAGAAGACGGGGCACGGCCTTGCCGCCGGTATCCACCAGCGCGACACCCGTTTCATCACAACTCGATTCAATTCCCAGGACTAGCATTGCTCCAAGTGTAAGGTTTGGGCCGCTGCACGCGCGGCAGAGGGTTGCCCCGAGCGAGCGACGCAGTTCCCGGGGCAGCGCTCACGGCGCAATGATGACGCGTGAAGGTTGTATTTGCTCGAAGTTCAGGTATTTTCCCTGCCGATTTCCCTCAATGCTGACCCGGTGGTTTTGCGCCTGCTGAAACAATGCCAGCTCTGCGGATGTCGGCGCGGTGATTTTCCAGACCCGCCCCTGATCGTCTGTCACCGCCCACCATGCACCCGGTTCCGAGCCTTTCAACGTTAAATTCCCTGCAATGCTGATGTCAGCCGCTTCCGGTGCTGGGTCGCTGGCGCTGTTGACACATGCGGCCAGCGCCAGCAAGACAAGCGCCAGCACCCCGCGCAGCGGGCCAATAGCGGTGAAGAAGATTTTTGGCGTTCTCATTTGATGATCACCATCAGGGTTGTGTTGGCGGGGACCGCCACACCGTTTCGCACGTAACTGGTTTTCCCGGCGCCAACGACATCGCGCCGATAGGTATGCGACGTCGCGGCATAGCCCAACGCCAGTGGCGCGGCGGGGCCGATGGGTAAGGTAGCAAGGTTTTTGGCTTGCAGCTGATACGCGCCCGCAACCGTGCCGGGGTAGCCGTAAGCTGCGGGCGAGCCGACCGCAGGCAGCTGGCCAAATACAGTTGCGCCAAAACGTGCGAATTCATCCCCAAAACTGATGCCCCCGGCCGCCTTGATGAGCCGCTCCAGACAGGCATAACTCGTTAACGCAGGCGTGGCGGGAACGCCGTCAGCGCACGATGTGACCAACTGTTGGTAAATAGACAGGCCGTAGCGGCGATTCAGGAACGCGCCAAAACCGCCACCGATCGCGTAGTTGGGTGCGGAGTTCGCCAGCGTCGGCCAATTGACATAACTGACATTGCCGCCCGTGACCAGGTAACTCGGCAGGCGGACGCTCAAAATCTTGTTGTAACCACCAAGAACGGCCGGTACCACAATGTCCTCAGTCATCATCGCCGAGGTTTCTTCAAGCCAGGTGTCATGAGCAACACCTCTTGCCACCGTGCGCTGGTAAAAGTTCACCATATGCGTTGACTCATGCAAGAGCGTGGAGGTTGCAAAATTGAGATCCACCTTAATCTGGTCAGCGTTGATGAAAAACGCCAGCGCTTCATTTGAAGTCGCGGATGAAGTTTTGAGCAGATTGTTGCCACCGAAAAAATACCCCGACCATGCACTGCTGGCGGGAACATTCAGCAAAACGACGTTGATGTCCTGCACCGGCGTGTCCTGAATGACATTGGTGAAATTTGCAGCGGCAGAACCCCAGACATCGCCCAGCAAGGTGTTGATCTGGGCCAGCCCGCCGTTGCTGCCGCAGTAAGACGCCTGCATGGTGGTCAATGCGGCCGACCACGCCGCCGCCGTGAACTTGCCCGAGGATACGATGGTTGGATCGACCCACCACACCACATTACGACCACCGGGCAGCGGGCACACAAACTGCACCGACGCCGCGTAGGTCGCGGGCGTCGCGGGAAAGTTGTCAATCCATGATCGGGAGGTGCCGATGGCCGGCGCAAACGACAGGCGGGACACTGCCGCCGAATTGCTGCTCAGCAGATCGGGCGTGGCCGTAGGGCGGGAGCGAATCAGCCCAGCCGAAATCACCCGGTTTTTCTCAAGCATTTGCGCATGCGCATCGTCATGATTGAGTGGCTCTGCACCCGATCCGGCAAAAGGACTGGCATCTGCCAGGACTGGCGAGGAGGTTACCGGTGACGCGAGTACGCCGGATGACGGCGTTGTTGCGGAGGCCTCGGAGCCGTTGGAAAAAACCAGTGTGGCGACTTTTCCCGCCGCAACCCCGGAGATATTGATATCGAGCGTTGCAGCAGCGCCCGAACTGTTGCTGTAGCGCCAAACGCCAATGCCTGTGCCGCTGTAAGAATTGCCATCGACGGCACCACAGCCAGCGCCGCTGCAGTCTGGCACCAGTGCCGCCGAAGGCGATTGAGAGGCTGCAGGAGCAGGACCACCCCCGCCACCGCAGGACGCCAAAGCCAGACAGAAAAGCGGGCTGAACAGGTAATTCCTGGATTTTTGCTTCAGATTCATCTGCCACTCTTTTGAAGATCGAACGCGACGTCATGTCAGCGGTGCTAAACGCGCCACCGCACGGAGGAGCAGATGGTATTCCCGAAAACAGATGTAAGGAAATGCGGTACTGCCCCGCCCAAATTCATGGACTGCGGGAATGGCGCATGACGCCCCGGGGACCGATGACAGGCGCAAAGGCTCTGCCCTTTAATGGCACGGATTTTGCATCAATTTGTTCATGACTCCGTCCCAGTCCCTGCGCCTCGTCGTCATTGCCCCGGATCTGGTGGAATCCGTGACTGCCGATGCACATGCCCGGGAGCTGGCCGAAAGGTCGCGCCAGCTGCGCATTGGCCTGCTCGAAAACGGCTACAACATCGTCGCGGTGTTGCCGGCTGACACCTTTCTGGACGAACGCCTGGCCCAGCTACAGCCTGACATGATCATCGTAGATGCTGAAAGCGAAGCCAGAGACTGCCTGGAACATGTGGTGATGGCCACCCGCGATGCGCGGCGCCCGATTGTGCTGTTTACCAACGACAACGACACCAGCCATGTCAGGGATGCCGTCGCCGCTGGCGTGTCGGCCTACATCGTGGCCGGACTGTCACCCGATCGCATACGCCCCATTCTGGATGTGGCGATAGCGCGCTTTGAACACGAAGAGGGTTTGCGGCGCGAACTGGCGAACGTCAAAAACGAGCTGCATCAGCGAAAAATAATAGAGCGGGCCAAAGGCCTGCTGATGCAGCGCCAGGGCCTGTCCGAGCAGGTCGCCTATGAGAAGCTCCGCAAGGCCGCCATGGACAAGGGCTTGCGCCTGGGTGAAGTCGCTCAGCGCATGCTCGATCTGGCGGACCTGCTGGGCTAAGCGCTGCAGGTCCCTGTCACCCGCCCCCCCTTGAATGGTGCAGCGCACAAATAAGGTGCAAAGCCTGATCGGCTGCACCGGCGTGCATTCAACCCTTCCGGCCAGTCCCGAATTGCTATCATAATAATAGCTAAAAGAAGCCGGAAAATATGGACCTGCGAGGGTTTTTTATACAAAAATGGATTAATCAGGCGCGCCAGCCTTAGTTGGCACAACATTTGCTGCCAATTGAAGACTGGGTCAAAGCTGACCCGCGGCGAACAGCTTCAACGGCGAAGCGCGTTTTGCCGCAAGAACAAAGGCGTTCGCACCCTGCATTCACGAAACATTGGTGGTTGCGAGGATCGAGCGTTTTTTTTGTTTTTTTGCTGGCTTTATTCATTTTCTGGAGTCGCTGACATGACTGATCTGCTGAAGTCTTCCCTGACACGCCGCACCGTCCTGCAAGCTGGTGCCGTGGGTGCCGTGGGCATCAGCCCGGCACTGCGCGCCGCCGTTTATGCCCAGGGTTCCGATGCGCCAGAAAAAAAGGAAGTGAAAATCGGCTTCATCCCGCTGACCGACTGCGCCTCGGTGGTGATGGCCTCAGTGCTGGGCATAGACAAGAAATACGGCGTCACCATCCTTCCAAGCAAGGAAGCAAGCTGGGCCGGCGTGCGCGACAAGCTGGTCAACGGCGAACTCGACTTTGCCCATGTGCTCTACGGCCTGATTTATGGCGTGCATATGGGAACGGCCGGCCCGAAAAAGGACATGGCCGTGCTGATGACCCTGAACAACAACGGACAGGCCATCACGCTGTCCAGGAAAATCGCCGACAAGGGCGCTGTTGACGGCGCTGGCCTGGCCAGGCTGATGGCCAGCGAAAAACGCGAATATACCTTTGCCCAGACCTTCCCCACCGGCACGCACGCCATGTGGCTGTACTACTGGATGGCCGCCAACGGCATCGATCCGATGAAAGACGCCAAGGTGATTACCGTGCCGCCGCCGCAAATGGTGGCCAACATGCGGGTGGGCAATATGGACGGCTTCTGCGTGGGCGAACCCTGGGGCCACCGCGCCATCATCGACGGGATAGGCGTACCCGCTGTGACGACGCAGGACATCTGGAAAGACCACCCGGAGAAGGTGCTGGGAACCACCGCCGAGTTCACCAGGAAATACCCGAACACCGCGCGCGCCGTCACCGCCGCCATCCTCGAAGCCGGCAAATGGATTGACGCCAGCCTGGCCAACAAGCAAAAGATGGCAGAAACGATCGCCGAAAAGAGCTACGTCAACACCAGCGTGGACGCCATCAACCAGCGCATTCTGGGGCGCTACCAAAACGGCATGGGCAAGACCTGGGATGACCCGAATTACATGAAATTCTTCAACGACGGCGCGGTCAATTTTCCCTATTTGTCCGACGGCATGTGGTTCATCACGCAGCACAAGCGCTGGGGCCTGATCAAGGAGCATCCCGATTACCTCGCGGTGGCCAAACAGATCAACCAGATCGACATCTACAAGCAGGCCGCAACCGCCGCCAAGGTCAGCGTTCCGAGAGACGTGATGCGCACCAGCAAGATGATTGACGGCGTGGTCTGGGACGGCAAGGAGCCGAAAAAATACGCCGACAGCTTCAAGATCCACGCCTGAAGCGCCCTGCAAAACACCCCTGGAATTTCATTGCATCCCCACTTGAAGAGGTAACGCCATGGTCAGTGCCATATTTCACAGCCCGCAGGGGGCCGCCGCCCCGCCCGCTCACAAAGGCGCGCAGATTGCTACAACTTTAATAGCAGAACATAACGATAAAACCTGGACTACAAGGCAAAAAGACATAAAAACGGCTAATTTGCCGACGACACAGCCCAGCCGGCCGCAGTGGGATTCCTCATTTCTCTGGCAAAGCATCCTGCCGCCCGTGCTGGGCCTGGGCCTGCTGGTGCTGGTGTGGGAACTGGTTTCGATGGGGACGGGTGCCAGCATTCCGTCACCCCGGGACACGTTCTGGCAGGCGGTGCAGATCTTCAGCGATCCGTTTTACAGCAAGGGGCCGAATGACCAGGGCATCGGCTGGAACATTCTTTCTTCGCTCAAGCGCGTGGCACTGGGGTTTGGGTTGGCGGCACTGGTTGGCATTCCGGCCGGTTTCCTGATTGGCCGCTTCTCGTTCCTGAGCCGTATGTTCAACCCGCTGATCAGCCTGTTGCGCCCGGTGTCGCCACTGGCCTGGCTGCCGATTGGCCTGCTGGTTTTCAAGGGCGCCAATCCAGCGGCCATCTGGACCATTTTTATCTGCTCGATCTGGCCCATGATCATCAACACCGCCGTCGGCGTGCAGCGGGTGCCGCAGGACTACATGAACGTGGCCCGCGTGCTCAAGCTGTCAGAGTGGAAGATCGTCACCAAAATCCTCTTTCCTTCCGTGCTGCCCTACATGCTGACCGGCGTGCGGCTGGCCGTCGGCACGGCCTGGCTGGTGATCGTGGCGGCCGAAATGCTGACCGGCGGCGTCGGCATTGGCTTCTGGGTCTGGGACGAATGGAACAACCTCAATGTGAAGAACATCATCATCGCGATTTTCGTGATCGGCATTGTCGGGCTGGTGCTGGAATATGCGCTGATCCGGCTGGCCACGGCGTTCACGTTTGAAGAAGTCAAAAGCTGAATGACCGACGTGCAAAGGACCATCACCATGAATAACGCAAACACCTTAAACACCTCAAATGCTTCGGTAAGCCCCAGATACATCGACATCCAGGGCGTGGCCCAGAGCTTCAAGACCAAAAAAGGGCCGTTCTGTGCCCTGAAGGACATCAATCTCACGGTGGCCAAAGGAGAATTTGTCGCCCTGATCGGCCATTCGGGCTGCGGCAAGTCGACCTTGCTCAACCTGATTGCCGGCTTGAGCATGCCGACTCAGGGCGTTCTGCTCTGCGCCAACCGCGAAATCGCCGGTCCCGGCCCGGAGCGTGCCGTGGTGTTTCAAAACCATTCGCTGCTGCCCTGGCTGACCTGTTTCGAGAACGTCTACCTGGCGGTGGAACGCGTCTTCGCCGCGACCGAAAACAAGGCACAGCTCAAGGCCAGAACCCATGCGGCGCTGGCGATGGTCGGCTTGACGCCGGCCGCCCAGAAGCGGCCGGGCGAAATCTCTGGCGGCATGAAGCAGCGCGTCGGTATTGCCCGGGCACTTTCAATGGAGCCCCAGGTGCTGCTGCTCGACGAGCCCTTCGGCGCGCTGGATGCCCTGACCCGTGCCAAGCTGCAGGACGAACTGCTTCAGATCGTGGCCAACACCAGGAGCACGGTGTTGATGGTGACGCACGACGTCGATGAAGCTGTGCTGCTGAGCGACCGGATCGTGATGATGACCAACGGGCCTTCGGCCACGATTGGCGAAGTGCTCAGCGTCGATTTGGCGCGCCCGCGTAACCGGGTCGCGCTGGCGGCAAGCGTGCCTTACCAGCAATACCGGAAGGCGGTACTCGACTTTTTATATACGCGCCAGGCCCATGTGGAAAAGATGGCTTGAAGCAGGCCCCGCGCGAGGCACAGGGCGGTGAAGACGCCTTCTCAGCCGCGATCGCCGGTGATGTAGTGCTCCAGTTGTTCGATGACAAATTTTTGTTCTGAAATGATGTTTTTTACCAAATCCCCAATGGAAATGAGGCCGACCAGCTTGCCGTCGTCGATCACCGGAAGATGCCGCAGCCGGTTGTCCGTCATCAGCGCCATGCACTGCTCGCCGGTCTGGGCGGGGCCGACGAACATCACCGGAGAAGTCATGACATCGCGAACCAGCGTCAGCGCCGAGGTTCGCCCCATGAGCACGATTTTCCGCGCGTAGTCGCGCTCCGTCACGATGCCAACAATGGCATCGCCCTCCAGTACCAACAGCGCACCGATACCCTTCTCGGCCATGCGCTGAAGCGCATCGAAAACCGAGGTTAACGGCGCGATGGTGTGGACGGCGGGATCAGCTTTGGATTTCAGGATGTCGGCGACAGCGGTCATGGTTTGCTCCCTCAAAAAATACGCATATGCACGAATTAGTTTCAACCCATAGCCATCGGCATGCAATAGGACTGCATGCCGAGTCAAATTTTTCGGCGCCAGGCACGCATGCATGTTGGGGCAACGTTCAGGGCAAGCGCTCCGCGCCGGGAAAACAGCCCGACAACGGGCAGGTCGTTAAACGCGCCATGATGAGTTGATGCAATCAGGGTTGACAAGGAACGCAACAGCCTTGCCGTACCGGCTGTTTTGCGCTCGCCCTCCGCCATATCGGGCATTGGCCTGCTGCTCCGTAAAGGCCGGCGAGGTGTTCGACCATGAGCGCGGTGAGGTGCAAGACCATTTCCATCAAGGTCGGCATACAGAACTTCGCCCACGGCACCGGCGCATGTAACGGCCCTGATTGCCTGATTTCCGGTTCCCGCAGCGATGCTGGTCATGATCGTCTTTTTCCGGGAACCAGCGACCCTGGAAAACACGCATCCGTTCACCAGCACATCGCCCACCTGTTAGAAAAAGACGGCTGGACCTTCAGCCTGATTTACTTGGTCCTTTGTCGGCGTCATTGGTCTGGCGATGTGGCCTCTGGCGCCTTGCCTGGCCGGCTGTTGCAAGCGTTTGATCAAGCCCGTTGCGTCCTCGAAAGAAAGACGTCAATCCGGTCGATCGCATTCAACCGCGATTAACCGCACTCAAGCGGACCCAAGCCGACCCAAGTCCTACAGTTTCTGGATTGCAAGGTGGGTCAGCGTGGGGGAACACCGCGATGGGTGTTTTCGGCATTTTTGTCCACGTCGTCAGCACTGGCCGTGCCTTCCGGATTTACCAGCTTGCCAGCGCCGGCGCCGCCAATCACGCCGACGGCAGCCCCAAGCGCACCGCCGACCAATACACCGACCGGACCAGCCACTGCGGCACCAACGGCTGCACCTGCAGCAGAACCTGCGACCAAACCGCCTCCGACCAGGACGGACTTTGACTCCCGCTCGGCTTCCTTGGGATCGAGAGCAACCTGAGCCGCAGGGCTGGGATCCTGGGACGGAACACCGTGGCCAGGCACCGCCTGCTCGACAAGGTCCGGGTCGACAGGTTTTAAGCTTACCGGCTGAATAATAGGTGAATTCATATGCGCTCCTTGGATAAGTTAACGCGTAGACGAGCGTTACGCCTACTGCAATATCACTCTAAATCCCACACCACGCCGTTCGCGTGGTCCAAGAGACTGCGACACTGTCAGACAACCTCTAGTTACCCGCCATCAACCATCAGTTTGGGCGTTTTGCCGGTCGGATGAAAGTTCAGCTGTTGTTGTCGGCTTGCGAAAAAAGGGGCGCGCGGATGTATCGGGGATGTACCAGATCGACATGGCAACCCCATAACTTCTCCAACGTTTCGGCCGGCTCAATTGATTGCCGGCCGCGAGAACCCGCGGGTTCGCGCGGTCAGTTCAACCAGGAAGTCAATATCGCTGGAATCAGGAATGAATTTGGAGCCCGCTGCCGAGCCAAACAGTTCCAGATGCACTACGCCATCCCATTCGCTCAGTGCGCCAATGCCGGGCATCTGACGGGTCAAAAAGACATTTGTACATGAACTATCAAGCAAGTTCTTGCCAAACGCAAAATTGAAAATGCAGCGCGGCGCGCCCGAAAAGCCGGTAAGGCCAAGCACTTTATTTGCTATTTAATTCATAGCTTACTCCGACCGTATCTATTGGACTAGCGCCCTGTTCAATGCTTATTTTCGCTTCGGGCTCGCGTCCGCTTGATGCCACGGCCGGGGTCAAACAGTCGCAGTACGCCGTCTCCGTTCTGATGCAGGTTGGCCGGCTCGATGTCGCGATGAATCAGGGAGACAATGTCGGTTCCAAAAAGGCCATGCACCACCATAAGGGAGTTTCGTGCTCAATTTTGGTGCGCCACAGCAAATCACGGGCTGGCTAGTTCCCCACCAGCGTTTGCCTGCTGTTTTCAGCAGTAAGCCCACGACTGCTCGAAGACATCGAGCAAGCCTTCGCCAGCCTCGGCCAGGGCTTGCAGCCGTGCCAGCTGCGCCCCGCCAGAAGACCACCGGGCGTCTTCGGCGCCCTCCAGCATTTGCCGCCCCGCCGCCGCTGATCACGGAGGCATGAATGCGCGACTCGGTGGCACGCATGACGTGATCAGCATCGCCGTCGCTGGTGAACACAATGACGGGACGTGGCACGGTTTCCAGCAATCGCCTGCGTGACCCGGAACAAGGCCTTACCGGGGCGAACCACTTCCCGCGCCAGCCGGCTGGCGTCATCGACAACAGCAAGCACCTGGATACCTGCGGCCTCCAGGTTGGACAGCAGCGGATGCGCGCTTTTCGGCCCATTCAAATGTACGCGCGCGGTGGACATAAAAAATTAATGCTTAAGGGGAGATTGGGCTGTTCAGCGCGCAAGTTGCGCGCCACAAGCATCCATGATCTGGCATACCTCTTGCATAACTTGCTCGGGCGTAACGGAGCGCCCGACCCTAGCGATAGCACTGCAGGTTTGCGCATGACGATCTGCGTATGGGTGTGTCTCATGCCGGTGTCATGACCGGGTTACCTGCAGCCAGGAGAGAGCATCATGCTGACCCTTATTTCGCCATCGCCCACCGTGGCTGCTGGCACCCCCCCGAGTACCGGGATGCCGCGCGCCGCAATGGGTAGCGCCATGCCTGGAGCCGTGACCGCAGGCTCCCGCCGGACCACGGCGCCGCTTTCACCCTGCAACACCCCGCTCCGTTTTAGTGTTCACAGGCGTCTCTTCACCCCTTCCGGCATGAGGCTTGCGCCCATCCAACCCTGTAAAAATCTGGAGTAGCCATCATGAAAAAATCAAAACTGGTGATGATCGGCAATGGCATGGCAGGCGTGCGCACCCTTGAGGAATTGCTCAAGGTGGCCCCCGATCTCTATGACATCACCGTTTTCGGCGCCGAGCCCCATCCCAACTACAACCGCATATTGCTGTCGCCCGTGCTCGCCGGAGAGCAGACGCTGGACGAGATCGTCCTCAACTCCTGGGACTGGTACAAGGACCACCACATCACCTTGCATGCCGGCAAAAAAGTGGTGGAGGTGGACCGTGTCAGGCGCGTGGTGCGCGCCGAAGACGGGACTGAAGAAGAATATGACCGCCTGCTGATGTGCACCGGCTCCAATCCGTTCATTCTGCCCGTGCCTGGCAAGGACCTGAAGGGCGTGATCGCCTACCGCGACATTGCCGACACCAGCGAGATGATTGAAACTGCCACCAAGTACAGCAATGCTGTGGTGATCGGCGGCGGCCTGCTCGGCCTGGAAGCGGCCAACGGCCTGATGCTGCGCGGCATGAACGTCAGCGTGGTGCACGTCATGCCGACGCTGATGGAGCGTCAGCTCGACAGCGTGGCTGGCAAGCTGCTGCAAAAATCCCTGGAAGACCGGGGCCTGAAATTCCTCATGGGCGCGCAGACCCAGGAGCTGATGGGCGGTGGCGGCGAAGACGGTCAGCGCGTGAGCGCCATCCGGTTCAAGGACGGCACTGAACTGGCGACCGACCTGGTGGTGATGGCCGTGGGCATCCGACCCAACACCACGCTGGCCGAGTCCATGCGCCTCTATTGCAACAAGGGCATTGTGGTCAGCGACACCATGCAAACCACCACCGATGCCCGCATCTACTCGGTCGGCGAATGCGCGGCGCACCGCGGTATTGCCTACGGCCTGGTAGCGCCGCTGTTCGAGCAGGCCAAGGTGGCGGCCAACCACCTGGCACAACTCGGCATCGGCCGCTACACCGGCTCGCTCACCTCCACCAAACTCAAGGTCACCGGCATTGACCTGTTCAGTGCGGGCGAGTTCATGGGCGGCGAAGGCACTGAAGAAATCCTGATGAGCGACCCGTTTGGCGGCGTTTACAAGAAGCTGGTCATCAAGGGCGACAAGCTGATCGGCGCCTGCCTCTACGGTGACACCGTGGATGGCAGCTACTACTTCAAGCTGTTGCGCGACGGCCGCAGCATTGGCGATATCCGCGAAAGGCTGATGTTTGGCGAATCCAACATCGGCGACGCGGGTCACGAAGGCCACAACAAGGCCGCCGCCATGCTGGATACCGATGAGGTCTGCGGCTGTAACGGCGTCACCAAAGGCGCGATTTGCAAGGCAATCAAGGACAAAGGTCTGTTCACGCTGGACGAGGTGAAAAAGCACACCAAGGCCAGCGCGTCGTGCGGCTCCTGCACCGGGCTGGTCGAGCAGATCCTGATGTTCACCGCCGGCGGCGACTACTCGCCCACGCCCAAGAACAAGGCCTTGTGCGGCTGCAGCGAGCGCAGCCACCAGGAAGTGCGCAACGCCATCAAAGCCAACAAGCTGCTGACGATTGCCGACACCTTCAGCTTCCTTGAATGGCGTACCCCCAACGGCTGCGCCAGCTGCCGCCCTGCCGTCAATTACTACCTGATCTCGACCTGGCCCAAGGAAGCGAAAGACGATCCGCAAAGCCGCTACATCAACGAACGCAGCCACGCCAACATCCAGAAAGACGGCACCTACTCGGTTATTCCGCGCATGTGGGGCGGTCACGTCACGCCTGACGAGCTGCGCCGCATCGCCAACACGGCAGACAAATTCAAGATTCCCACGGTGAAGGTCACCGGCGGCCAGCGCATCGACATGCTGGGCGTCAAGAAGGAAGACCTGCAGGCCGTGTGGAAAGACCTGGGCATGCCTTCGGGCCTGGCCTATGCCAAGGCCTTGCGTACCGTGAAAACTTGTGTCGGCAGCGAATGGTGCCGCTTCGGCACACAGGACAGCACGCAGATGGGCAAGGATCTGGAGCACGCACTGTGGGCCATGTACTCGCCGCACAAGGTCAAGCTGGCGGTCAGCGGCTGCCCGCGCAACTGCGCCGAATCCGGCATCAAGGATGTCGGCGTAATCGGAGTCGATTCGGGTTGGGAAATCTACGTCGGCGGAAACGGTGGCATCAAAACCGAGGTGGCGCAGTTCTTCGTCAAGGTCAAGACGGCGGCCGAGGTGCTGGAATACGCTGGCGCATTTTTGCAACTTTACCGCGAAGAAGGCTGGTACCTGGAGCGCACGGTGCACTACATCAGCCGCGTCGGCCTTGACCATGTCAAAAAGAAAATCCTGGACGACCATGAAGGCCGCAAAACCTTGTGGGAGCGGCTGCAGTTCAGCGTGGACGGCGAGCCTGATCCCTGGTTCGAATCGGCCAAGGCGGCGGTGGACACCCGCCAGTTCACGGCGATCACCGCATGACCGCCCGGCTCGATCACCGCACATTCCGTGGCCTGGCCGTCATCGCCCGGCAGCAGGCGCCAGCGCCGGGGTAGGCATTGTGAGCAGCGAAGACCTGTCGCGGGTGATGGACCGCGCGACCAGGCTTTACGCCGCACTCTCGGATCAACAAGGAGCAAGCATGAATGAGTGGAAAAAAGTCTGCCTGGTCACCGACATTCCGGTGCTTGGCTCGCGCCGGGTTTCGCGCCCGCACGGCATGGATGTGGCGGTGTTCCGCAACGACCGGGATGATGTGTTTGCCCTGCTGGACCGCTGTCCGCACAAGGGCGGACCGTTGAGCCAGGGTATTGTGTTTGGCAGCAGCGTGGCATGTCCGCTGCACAACTGGACCATTGACCTTGAAGGCGGCTGCGCCAGGGCGCCTGACGAGGGCTGTACTCAAAAATTCAGCGTTCATGTCCAACATGGCCAGGTACACCTGGACGCGACCGAGCTGGCCACGCTGGCGCTCCACCAAGAGCCCGTAATGGCCGGCGCCGCCGGCAAAGCACTGGCGCACGGGTGAGTGCGCACATGACTGTTGATGCAGCGCTTCATGCCGGGTTAAAGGAAACGCGGTCCACCTGCCCCTACTGCGGCGTCGGCTGTGGTGTCGTCATCGAGTCTCGTGGCAGCGAGATTACCGGCGTCAGGGGTGACCCGGACCATCCGGCCAATTTCGGCCGCCTCTGCACCAAGGGCTCCACGCTGGCGCTCACCGCATCAGCATCCGTCAACCGGCAAACCCGACTTCTGTACCCGATGCGCCGCGAACACCGGCACGAAGCCGCCAAGCGAATCTCCTGGGACAGCGCCCTCGATTTCGCCAGCGAAAGCTTTGCGCAAATCATCCGCGACCACGGTCCCGATGCCGTGGGTTTTTATATTTCCGGCCAGCTGCTCACCGAAGACTATTACGTCTTCAACAAGCTCGCCAAAGGCCTGATCGGCACCAACAATATCGACAGCAACTCGCGCCTGTGCATGAGCAGCGCGGTGGCGGGCTACAAGCAAACGCTGGGCGCCGACGCGCCGCCGAGCTGCTACGACGACCTGAACCACGCACAATGCATCTTCATTGCCGGCAGCAACACGGCCTATGCCCACCCGATTCTTTTCCGGCGCATTGAAGACGCCAAGGCGGCCAACCCGGCGCTGAAGATCATTTATTGCGATCCCCGGCGCACCGATACCGCCGAGATTGCCGACCTCTTTCTGCAGATCCAGCCCGGCACCGACGTGTCGCTTTTTAACGGCATGCTGCACATCATGCTGTGGGAAGGCTGGACCAACAGCGCCTGGATTGCCGCGCATACCAGCGGCTTTGACGAACTCAAGACCACGGTGCGCGACTACACGCCCGACCTGGTGGCCGAGACCTGCGGCATAAAAAAAGACGAGTTGTTTGCTGCCGCGAGGTTGTTTGCCACCTCGACCGCCACGCTCAGCCTGTATTGCCAGGGCCTGAACCAGTCGAGCAGCGGCACGGCCAACAACGCGGCGCTGATCAACCTGCACCTGGCGACCGCGCAGATCGGCAAAGCCGGCGCCGGACCGTTTTCGCTGACCGGTCAGCCCAATGCCATGGGCGGACGTGAAGTCGGCGGCATGGCGAACCTCCTGAGCGGCCACCGCGACCTGGCCAACGCCGGGCACCGTGCGGAAGTTGCCGCGCTTTGGGGCGTTCCCAGCGTACCCGAAAAGCTGGGCAAAACCGCTGTCGAGATGTTCCAGGCCGCCGCCGACGGCGAAATCAGGGCGCTCTGGATTGCCTGCACCAACCCGGCCCAGTCCATGCCCGACCAGGCACTGGTGCGCCGCGCACTCGAGCGCGCCGAACTGGTGATCGTGCAGGAAGCCTTTG
>NZ_JABBPF010000211.1 GCF_012927415.1 Polaromonas sp.
ATTGAGCCGCTATCCAGACACCAACAAGGCCTGCCAATGCATGATTAATGATTGTTGCTGTCAGGATGCCTAAAATTATGGGCACCGGTCGTTTAAACGTAGCGGCAAGAAGAAAAGCCAGCAGTTGGGTCTTGTCGCCCATCTCTCCAAGAACGACGACACCGGTTGATATGAGGAAAGCTTCCATGAAAACTCCTGGGGGCCTGCGTAAAACCAAAGACCACACTGCCTCCCCGGCCCAACCGGGGGCTATGTGATCAAAGGTCTTGCCAGGCTTAAAGCTGTTGGCGCCATGGCCGTGAGGACCAAGTATGTTGACGCGAACCCCTGCAGCTGCAAGGCGGCTACTCCCCAATGACGAGTGCCGGCAAAGTACACCTATACAGCCGAGTCCTCCTTGATGGCCGTACAGCCCCTCGCGCATCAAGTGCTGCAGTGTCACCGCTTGCGCTCGCTGATGGCCGATGCGATGCTGGACCGGGATGCACCACCGGCTCACAATCACTGAGAGTCTCTGTGTAAGAAACAGGCAATCAGTCGACCCAAACAACACCAGCAAAGGATCTTAGAAGCAAAAAACAACTCAAATTACAATCAAAGCGTGCAACATTTCCCAAATCCGCCGCACTGTTCACGTTGCCCGCAATCAGCGTTCACCATCCAGGAATGAGCGTCATGTTCGCCGGAACACGCACCTGCATACCTTGCGCCCTGCTCACATGCCATCTTCAGTGCACCTACTTTTCAAAGCCGTCGCCTTGGCGCTTCTCCTCCTGGTCAGCGGCTACGCCATAGTCGCATGGCAAATCGTTCGGTTTGGGAACCAGACGTCGGTCGCCCTGGCCGATGCCGCCGTGGTGCTGGGCGCCGCCGCCTGGGGCAACAAGCCTTCGCCTGTCTATCGCGAGCGCATCAATGAAGCCATCACGCTGTACAAGCAGGGACGGGTGCACTGGATCATCTTCACCGGCGGCAGCCCCCAGTCGGGCTATCCCACGGAAGCGGAGGTGGGGCGCCATTACTCCATCGTGTACGGGATTCCCCGCTCGGCGATTCTGGTCGACATCGAGTCGCGCAATACCTGGCAGAACCTGGAGCTCGCCCGGGACTTAATGGGACCTGCGGGCATACACTCGGTGCTGCTGGTGAGTGACCCGCTGCACATGAAGCGCGCCATTGCGATGGCCACGGACCTGGGTCTTCACGCCCTGCCCGCCCCGACGTTGTCCAGCCGCTTCAGTTCCTGGACAACCTGGGGCAAGTTTCTCTGGCGCGAGACCTGGCTTTATATCCATTACGAGGCCTTCGGCCCGGGGCTTCAAACGGCGCCAGAGGTGAGCCCAAGGCCGGAAGGCCAAGACGACAGGATCTGACGCGCACGATGCGCGCCATGGGCGGCTGCAGCGCTGGCGCTCAGTCGACGATATAGCTCAGCCATGACAGGTCGCAACGGCAAACTGGTCCGACATCAGCAGGACCAAAAATCCGCAAAGGATGATCGCCACAAAGCAGCCGAGCAGGAGGCGCCCGAAATGCGGGGTGAACTCCTTGGGCGCCGTGGCCTTTTCAAGCTTCTTACAAGGGTAATAGGGGTGCCAGGCGTCTATAGTAGGCGAGCCTGAAAGGCTTATTCTTGTGTGACTATCGCAGGTGGAGAGCTTGGTACAAGTACTTGCATATTAGCCAACCCAAAGGACTACAAGAGAAGCCAGCAAGCAGTAAGCACCAAAAAAATGCCAGCGTCCCTGCTCAAGCCAGCGCGAGAGCAAACGAAGCGCAATGAGGCCTGCAAAAAAACTAAAAACCATCCCTAGCAGGCTTGGGGCAGCAAGTTGCGAGAATCCGCCCGTATTTACTGCAGAGATAGCAACATTAGACTTGTAGAGTCGATAAGCCTCTTTGATGATCACGGCGGGTGTCAAAACAACGGCTAAGGCAAAACTAAATTCTTCGGCACGTTGACGTGCAACTCCCAACACCAGGCCGGTTGAAATAGTGGCGCCAGAACGGGAGAATCCGCGAAATGGGAGGCATAGTCCTTGTACGGCGCCGATCCAGATGGCGCTACGCACAGATAAATCCTTTTGTACGTTCCGGTCCAATCGCGAAGACGCGATGATCAGCACGCCGGCCGCAGCCAAGGATGCTGCCATCAATCTCGCGTTTCCAAACAAATGTTCAATTTCAAAATCAGGTGCACTTTTTGCTGCTCCATATTTGATAAGTTGAAGCAGTAGCAAGCCGACAATCCCGGTTGCGACTGTCGCTGTCACTACATAGCGTGCGTTGGTACGGAAAGCTGACAGAGACCCGAAGTAAGTGGAGCGCCAAGTGCTCCAAAAATGAACAATGACAGCAAACATCGTCCCCGTGTGCAGCATTACCAGTAAAAGGGTCATCTGAGGTGTTGTCGGATCCAGCCCCATGAGCTTTTCAGCAACGATGACATGGGCCGAACTCGATACCGGGAGTAATTCTGCGGCCCCTTGGATGACAGCAAGAAATAGGATTTGTAGTAGATCCATGGAGTGTTTTCAGCGGCGTATAAGTTAATGTTGATTCGGATTTTGTCATATCGAGCCAAAGTCCAAACGGGTATCCGTCTGGCCATCCGATGTTGACCGCTTAAGGCGGACATGGCTAATGCTCAGACAGTGGTGGACTGCCAGCAGTGTGGCCACAGTTCCTCAACGCGACTGGCCTTCTAGGTGGGCATCTGAGCGGCGAGTACTAGATAAAGACAAGCACCAACGTTCCAGTCAATGACGACTTTGGTAGCCGTTTGTTGTGCCAACGCGTGCGGCAACAGTAACGACGTCGCCAGGCAGATGACGAAAAAAATCAAAAGCTCTGCCCTAGCCAGCATTGGTCGTGTCAGCAGAGATTTCTACTGGTATGGATTAACCGGTGTTTTGGAATTGAATGGTCAAAATGAGTTCCGAGGCTAGAACATTGGCCTGCTATGGGCGGGAAGACTAGAAAAAGGCGGAAGCCGCGGCAATCAATCCAACAGCTGCAGAGCCAACCGAGCCCCACAGGAGCCAGCGTCGCTTGGTCAGCACAGTAATGGCCGCCAGTGCGATTGCGATTTGGAGAAATGTTAGCGCCAGTGCAAGGCGCTCATGAGGCCTGAGTTTTGCCTCAGAATCTTCTCCCAGCTTACGCGACTCGGCCTGCAGTTTTTTGGCTTCGGCCTGGATTTCAAGTCGCTCAGTGTCTTCCTTTGCTTTATCTGCCAAAAAACGGGCCTTAACCTCAGGCACGGTCGCTAAGGCTGCAGTCGCATCATCGAGATGACTTTTCATCGACTTGGCTTGATAAAACGCCCACTGGTCGCTGGCTTGGGATTGCTTCAGGATGCTTTCGTTTTTCAGGAACATCGCCTCGTTTTGAGCACTGCCGCTTTGATAACTTATCAGCGCTCCCACGGTGGCGAGAATCGCAGTCATGAGTGCAATTTTCTGGGTTAAGGTATCCCCTCCTTTTTCAACAGCGTCTTCAAGCGCATGTTCGTGCGGACTTGGCACTTCGTATTCATTTTCCATCGAGACTCCTAAACCGTAAACCCGGGATGTTCAGTTGCAAAATGAAGAGTGGACAGAAACCCTTTTTTTGCAGTGTAGCAAGGCAAGGCGTGTATAAAAATGCTTCGAAGCTGCGTCATCACTTACCCTTCTTTCAACCGGTCGCGCGCCGGCGCGCCGGTTCACACACCGGCTATCTCGACCGTTGACTCACACACGTTGAGTCTTGACGGTCGGCATTGCGCCAATGCGATCGTCGGCTTTGGGAAGAATTGACGGGCAGTCGCCGGCTGGATAGCAAGCATTCTGCCGGAGAGCTTTGGGCGGCGGATTCAACCGGTCAACCAAATTCTTGTTAAGGCGTTTGAGTTTCAGGGTCTCATTTGTTTGAGCTCCGCAAAGCAACTCCTGAAGGAATCTCCGTGAAATCTCAACTCCGTGTTTTGGCAGTGACGGTTGGCTTATTCTATGCAGCAACGGGTTTTGCCCAAACTGCCACACCTGCGGCAAAAGCAAGTGCATCAGTGAGTGCGCCAGCAGTTCCTGCAGCTAAAGCTCCCGCTGCTCCCGCAGCTCCCATGGCCAAGACAGGTGCTACCCCTGCCGCCAAGACTGCAGCGCCGACCACGGCTGCGGCTGGCGGTGGAGATGGGAAGGTATGGGTCAACACAAAATCGAAGACCTACCACTGCGAGGGCACCAAGTTTTATGGAAAAACAAAGACTGGCGAGTACATGACAGAAACCGATGCCAAGGCGAAGGGCAATCACGCCGACCACGGCAAGGCCTGCGTTAAGTAACGCTGAACGGCGTATGTCGCAATCCAAAGGGCGCCTAAGCGCCCTTTGTGACCTTTGTTTTTGACAGCAGCCCAAAATGGTCATTTGCGCCGGATTTGGGGAATCTCTCGCATGAGCGCTCATGGTCGTTGGCGGGTGCTGATATTGCCGAAATCATCGCCGCATTTCCGACCGTTGGCCTTTCAATGCCAATGTTGGGTTTGAAGCGATCAGTTCGGAAAGCCGAATGTCGCTTCTCAGTCTGAAGCTGTCATCGGGCTCTAAGCGGTTTTAAACAGAAAATGGCCGTAGAAAGCAGGAGTCTGCAGCACTCAAAGGACCGGCGGAGCCCTCGCCAACAGTGCGTCGGCAGGGTATGGCACCAGAAACTCATTAATCCGGTTCAATGGCACCTCCAGCCAGTCTTGGTAAGTCTCTGCCGGCAGGATCACCACCATGCGTTCCCATTGGTGGTAACCGTTACTTGACCCTAAGCCAGCGCTTTCTTTGATAATTTTCTGAGTAACATTTTTGCATCCGCTGAGGCCCTGGCCATCACGGCCGCGACATGACGACCATTTGTGCGGGCGCTGGAAATCGCTGACCATCATTCCGGCTGTCACTGACCAGTGATGCTGGTGATGACCACCGAATGTCGGCTTCGGAGAGGAACTAACTTCCCCTTAGGGACTCAAAGCGGTAATCCGCCTCGCTTCAAAGCAGCCGCTCATTCGCGCATCTTCAAACGGCCAACAATACGATCGTCAGGGCAAGGTCCGAACGAATGCCACGATCGCAGGCACCAACGCGGGCGCGAGAGGCAAGTCTGGCATGGTATGAGTAATGAGATTCTTTTGTCGATCGATTGGAGCCACTTTCAAGATGTGATTCATCCCTTCGAGTAACAACAGCGCCGATCCTTGCAGGGACGAAGCCAGCCGACTTGCATCATCAACACTTACCTGCAGATCGGTCGTCCCTTGAAGGACCAGTGCGGGGCAAGTGACCTTGGAGAGTTCTGTTACCGGATCAAGCGGCAGCCAGCTCATCAGATAGTTCTGCACGCTTGGGCGGTAAAGCGCCATCAATCCTAGAGGAATTGAAGCTACCGTCACTCCACGCTCCAGACTGGTGGCAATGTGGCGCGATTGCTCCTGAAACGCAGTTGCGACACCCGCCGCGGAAAGCTGCCGTTCGATGATTCGCACGGCCGGCTCGCCCACACCTGCAAGAAGTACCAACCCATCTACGCCACCGCGCTGAGCAACAAATGTGGCGACAAGAGCGCCCTCGCTGTGGTCCAAGACGATTGCCTTTGCTACTCGCGGCTGAGCACGTAAAACCTGCAACCATGCGACCGCATCGTTCACGTAGGTGTCAAATCGCAAGTCCTCCTCGCGCGTGGCGGCACCTTTACTGGCGGCGACGCCGCGCTTATCAACTCGTAGCGACGCGATGCCCATCTCCGAGAGTTCCTGCGCGAGCAACTTGAGGCTGTTGTTCTGCGCGCCCGGCAGATTTCCATTGCCGTCAACAGGGCCCGAGCCCGCCAAGATCAACATCGCTGGTACTGGTCCTACGCCGGTTGGCATGGACAACGTGCCATGCAAGCCGCCGGTGGTGATGTCCTGATCGACTGTTGATGCTGGGTGACCCAATGAAATTCCAGTGACGATGGCCGTCATGAACGCAGCAACGGGACACTTCACTCGCATGGAACAGAACGGTGAGGGGTGTGCTTAGGCGAGAGCGGATTCGCCAGATAAAAGCCGAACGCTTTAACCAAGTTCAAAAAACGGCGCACCGATAAAATTTGGAAAGTACCTTGCATTTGACTGCTTGTGGCGGTTAGGCCCCCTTCGCGTAACGCTTCAATCGTTGGTCCAGCGTGCCGGTGTGAAGCTCAAAGAGGTGGTTGTCAAAATCATAGAAGTACAACGAGTTCCCTTCGCCCTCAACGCGTGGGCGGGGGGCCTTCACGTCCACGCCGATGGAACGAAGTCGGGCCTCAAACTCGGGCAGTGCGTCATCTGCGACCTTGAAAGCCAAGTGGCGGTAAGTCCGCTCTGCCGGAGGCTCTCCTGCTTTAGGACCTGGTCGAACACCCCGTACCCGTCGGATATCAGCGTGCCCGACCAGCCCTTGAGGAATTCAAGTGGGTACTTTGCGCCTCTGCCCAGGCAGAATTCGTACACCACGCCGGGTGAAACATCAAAGCCGCTTCGAGCATAAGCCCAGACATAGGCTCGTTTGGTCTTTCCAGCTCCGGGGTCCAGCATGGCCACTGGCGTCTCGTCGGCATGAACCACGGCGCAGCTGAGGACAAACATCCGGTGCGCCGCATACAGTGGCAGCAAGGCTGCACCTGCCTGGCCGGACCACGACGCAAGCGTGGAGCGCGGGGTGTGAACGCCAGAACGGGCGGTGATTTGCTCCAAGCGGCAGTACGGGATGTGGTCAACGAAGCGGCTCACGGTCGCCCCCTGTGTCAGACTAGTTGTCGCCTCCGATTTTCCGCGGGTTATCCTCACCGGAGCGACATTTCATGCACAGAAAACCTCATTCACATCACTTCCCCGAATTCAAAGAACAAGCCCTGCTCAAAGCGCGGCATCGCGGCACGCGTTCAATTCTGAGCATTGCCAGCGAGTTGAACATGTTGCCCGGCACCCTCAAGAGATGGGTGTTGGACTCAGCCAAGGCTGGCAAACAGGCATCCGGGGAGATAAGCCTTGCACTGGACGGTCCGGCTGCCTCCTGGTCGCCATCGCAACGCCTGACGGCCTTGCAGGAAAGCTACGCTTTAGGTGGCTCAACCCTGGCTGACTGGTGCCGCGAGCATGGTGTGTTTAAGCACCAGTTGGCGCAGTGGCGTGACGAGTTTTGCCCTTCGGCCGTGCCCACCTCGCGCGAGGCCGCTGGTGCCTTTCGCGAGTTGCAGCGCCAGCACGAGCAACTCCAGCGTGAACTGCGGCGCAAGGAGAAAGCGCTGGCCGAGGTGGCTGCGTTGCTGGTGCTGCAAAAAAACTTCCAGGCGCTGCTGGAGGGCGCGGACAAATGACGTCCGTCCAGCAGCGCTAAACCTTGCTCGGCCTGATTGACAAGGCCTGCGCCGATGGGGCGCGCCTGCAACCGGCTTGCCGCCAGATCGGTTTGTCGTGCCACAGTGTGCAGCGCTGGCAGCGCATGGATGCCGTCGATGGCGACCAGCGCCCCTCGGGCAAGCGGCGCTACGTGTGCCCGCCCAACAAGCTGCGCGAAGAAGAACGCCAGGCAGTGATGGCCACGCTCAACAGCGAAGCGTTCAAGGACCTGCCACCGAGCCAAATCGTGCCACGCCTGGCCGACACAGGCGTCTATGTGGCCTCGGAGTCCACGATGTATCGACTGCTGCGCCAGGAGGACCAGCTGGCTCACCGGCGATCAGAGCGTGCAGCGCAAAAGCGCAGCCGCCCGCGCGCCCTGGCCGCCACCGGGCCCGATCAGGTGTTTTGCTGGGATATTACGTATCTGCCGACCCTGGTGCGTGTCCAGCACTTCTACCTGTACCTGTTCGAGGATTTGTTCAGCAGCAAGATTGTCGGCTGGCAGGTGTTCGATGGCGAGAGCGCCGAACTGGCCAGCCAGTTGCTGCGCGACAGCTGTGCGCGGCAAAACATTCGCCCTGGCCAGCTGACGGTGCATTCGGACAATGGCGCGCCCATGAAGGGCGAGACGATGCACGCCACCATGCAGCGTTTGGGCGTGGCCCACACGCGCAGCCGGCCGTCCGTGAGTAATGACAATCCGTACGTTGAATCAGCGTTCAGAACCCTAAAGTACCGCCCCGAGCTGACCGTCAAGCCGTTCGAGAGCCTGCTGGCCGCAAGGCGCTGGGTCACCGAGCTGGCATTGGTACAACCACGAGCATCGGCACAGCGCCATCGGCTTCGTGACACCGGCGCAGCGCCATGCCGGTCTGGACCGGGCCTTGCTCGAAGCGCGCACGCTCGTTTATGAACGGGCACGCCAGGAAAACCCTCAGCGCTGGTCAGACAAGCCTCGCCAGTGGGCGCATGTCGATGTCGTGCACCTCAACCCAGAAACCCCACAAATCAAGGAGCCTCAACACACGCAAAAAGCAGCCTGACTCACTTCACTCTAGACGACAACTACCTTGACAGCCACCGCACAGGCACTTCCTGCCCACCCAACACCGGCCGCACTGCCTCCAGCTTGAATTCGAGCGTGTACTTGCCACGGGTTTGCCCGTCATTTCTCTTACTCATTTCCTACTCTCCAATGCTTGATTTTTACCATCAGCTATGGAGAACGTTTTTTGGGGGCAAGATCAGATTTTGAGGGCGCCTGCTGAAGATGGATGCGCCCGGCAGCACGTCGAGAACACCATCACCTAATTTATGTCGGGCTGCTGCACGTCCTGGAAAAAGGCGCTCGAAATGCTTTTTTTAGGACCAGTACGCATAGGCTGATACACGACCCCACGCTCCATGTGCGAAGCCGCTCGGGAAGGTCGCAGCAAGGCGAGCTTGTGCGGGCCATCCACAGCAGGGCATCGAAAAATGCTCTGTGGGCCTCACCGAGGTGAGCCTTGCAAGTAGGCATGAGCGGCTCGATATGCTGCCATTGCGCATCGTTGAATATAGGCTCTCTATCGGTCATTTTGGCCAAATCAGGTAATTAGAC
Source organism: Polaromonas sp. (assembly GCF_012927415.1). Lineage (GTDB taxonomy): Bacteria > Pseudomonadota > Gammaproteobacteria > Burkholderiales > Burkholderiaceae_C > Polaromonas. Next base: position 8,990 of record NZ_JABBPF010000211.1, read on the forward strand.
TGTTGTCGCCGACCGAAAGTTGGCCACTTGGGGGTGCGGCGGTTCCGGCGAGAGTCGAAATCCGATAGCATCAAGCCTAGTCCTTACGCGTAGCGCTTATATTCCATGTTAACTTTCAAGCAGATCGAGGCCGTCCATTGGGTAGGCAAGTTGGGTTCTTTCGCCGCAGCCGCCGATAAGCTCAATACAACCCAATCTGCGATTTCCAAGCGCCTCGCAGAAATCGAAATGCTGCTTAACCTGCAATTATTCGATCGCAGCCATCGTACTGCACGCCTGACGGACAAGGGGCAAGAGATCCTAGCTTTGGGCGAGGAAATACTCATGTTGCGCGAACGCTATATCGTCTGGGCTGGCCGTGAATCCATTACTGTACGCCGCTTTCGTATCGGCGTCACCGAACTCACCGCGTTGACTTGGTTACCGTCCTTTGTACAAGCCTTCCGCAATACCTGGCCAGAAGTGGAACTGCAGCCCGAAATCGATGTCAGCGTCAGCTTGTGCGAAAAACTCAAAAAGGGCGCCATGGACCTGATCGTGGTACCACCGGTGTTCAGCGACTCGACTTTCGAGGCGGTGCGCCTGAAGGATCTGACCTTAGCCTGGATGTGCAGTCCCGCGCTATGTGACACCCGAAAAATCATGACGTTGCAGGAAATTACCTCTTACCCGGTGTTAATGCAAGTGGAACGTTCAGGAGTCGACGTGGGCTATGACCGCTGGTTCCGGGACCAGGGACTGACCATTCAGCGTGTTTACGCGGGTAACAGCCTCATTGCCCTCAGCGCCCTAACTACTCTAGGCTTTGGCGTTAGCTATTTGCCGTCAGAATATTTTGAGAGCATGGCTACGTCGGGGCAGCTTCGCATCCTGCGCAGTAGGCAGGCGCTGCCGCGGGTGCCTTATTACGCAGTTTTTCGTAACGATGGTCCGCTGTCTTTCAGCAAGCGCGTTGCCGAGATGGCGCAGCAATTCTGCAATTTTGCAAAGCCTGTACCTACCAAGAAGGCCAAGCTCGAGCGTATTTAATGGGTCAGAATTCTTGAGAGGAACGTACGGGTGCGTTCCTGTCGGGTGGATGTGTCGCCGAAGAAGGCTTCTTTGGGGCAATCCTCGACTATCGCGCCCTGATCCATGAAGATCACCCGATCTGCGACCTTGCGGGCAAAGCCCATCTCGTGGGTGACGCACACCATGGTCATGCCATCCTTTGCGAGCCCCACAATAACGTCCAGCACTTCGTTGACCATCTCAGGATCCAGTGCGGAGGTTGGCTCATCGAACAGCATACAGATCGGGTCCATCGCCAAGGCTCGAGCAATCGCTACCCGCTGCTGCTGACCACCAGATAACTGACCGGGAAACTTGTTGGCATGCTCGCTCAGCCCGACGCGGTCCAGGTATTGCAGTCCATACCGCGTGGCTTCACTTTGGTTACGTCCAAGCACCTTTACCTGGGCGATGCTGAGGTTCTCAGTGATCGATAAATGCGGAAATAGCTCAAAATTTTGAAATACCATACCGACCTTGGCTCGCAGTTTTGATAGGTTTTTGCCTGCTGTACTCACTGATGTGCCGTCGACAATAATTTCGCCCTTCTGAAACGGTTCTAACCCGTTAATACACTTAATTAAAGTTGACTTGCCCGAACCCGATGGGCCGCACACCACTACAACCTCACCCTTTTCTACACGGGCAGAACATGCGTCTAAAACCTTGAACGCACCGTACCATTTGCTGACATTTTTAAGATCTATCACGTTTGAACTTTTCTGCTGAAAAATCTGACACACTGCGAAGCGATGAAACAGATGATGAAATAGACTGCGCCTGCAAAGATAAGAACCTCGACCACGCGGCCGCTACGCTCGCCGATGCCATAGGCACTTCCAAAGAAATCTGCGAGGGCAATGACATAGACAAGCGCAGTGTCCTGGAACAAGACGATCGCCTGGGTTAGCAGCAACGGCACCATATTGCGAAATGCCTGAGGCAAGATGATTAGCCGCATTCCTTGCGCAGGCGTCATGCCTAGTGCCAGCGCTGCTGCCGACTGGCCTGGCGACACGCTCTGAATACCTGCGCGGATGATCTCTGCGTAGTAGGCCGCCTCAAATAAGGCAAAGGCCGTCAGTGCCGACGCCATGCGTACATCGTTGGACGGTGACAGTCCAAGGACATTTTGAAGAATCTGCGGCACGATCAAGAAAAACCATAGCAGCACCATTACCAAAGGCACAGACCTGAACAGATTGATGTATCCAGCTGCAAACCAAGACACGAGCCGCAGTTTCGACATGCGCATCAGCGCCAGGACCGTTCCCCAAGCCACCCCAACAACCACTGCAACCAAGGTGATTTTCAGGGAGACTGCCATACCTTCACTCAGCACTACGAGGCTGCTGGAGTTGATTGAACTGAAGTCTAGTTGGTAGGCCATATTTAACGTTTTCCTATCTGCATGCCTGGAACCTGAGCCCGCTTTTCTACCCAGCGCATTAGGCGCAAGGCTGTCATGTTGACCAGGATGTACAGCAACGTCACCACGGTAAAGGACTCATAGGGCTGAGACGTGTAGTCGACTAACTGTCGCCCTTGGGCCGTTAGTTCCAGCAGCCCGATCATGGACATGACGGCCGTATTCTTGAAGACTGTCATGAACTCTGACGTGAGCGGAGGAACGATAATTCGGAACGCTACCGGCAGAAGTACATAACGATAGGTCTGGGTCGTGGTGAAACCTATTGCTAAGCCGGCATGACGTTGTCCCCGGGGCAGGGAATTTATGCCCGAACGCACCTGTTCGGCTATTCGCGCTGACGTATACATGCCCAGACAGACTACGCCGGCGACATATTGCTGTGCAATCGGATTTAGTTGCTTAATCCAGTTTCCAGCGGTTGCAGGAAGCAATTCAGGAACTACAAAGTACCAGATAAACAACTGCACAAGCAATGGGATATTACGAAACACCTCGACGTAAGCTGCCGCCAGCCCCAACAGCCAGCGATTGGGTGCAGTGCGCAGTACCCCAACCACTGATCCCAAAACTAGAGCGATTACCCAAGCAGCTAATCCCAAGGACACTGTCAACGACAGGCCCGATAACAACCAGCTCAAATAGGTCTGTCCAGGAATTGCCTCGTTGAAAAAGACGCCCCAATGCCAGTTGTAGTTCATGGACTGAGTGCGGCGCAGGCGCGGGCAAGACGAGTGCAACCTTCGTCAAGAATGCGCATGGACGTGGCAAAGGAAATTCGAAAATATGGCGGCACACCATATGCTGTGCCCTGCAGTACTGCGAGCCCTTCTGTATCCAGCAGATACAAGACAAAATCGTCGCTGCTTTCGAGACACTTTCCCGAAGGTGTCTTCATGCCGAGCAGGCGTTCGCACGACGGAAACAAATAGAAAGCTCCATCAGGTAAGTGGCAGGTCAGGCCGGGAATGGCGTTCAGTCGCGGGACGATTGCATCGCGGCGGCCTTGAAACTCCGCTGTGCGTTCTGCGATAAATTCTTGCGGGCCACACAAAGCTTCCAGTGCCCCGGCCTGTGCTACCGACGAAGGGTTAGACGTGCTTTGCGACTGAAGTTTGACCATCGGCTTTATAAGCTCGGCTGGCCCCGCGCCATAACCGATACGCCAGCCAGTCATCGCATATGACTTGGACACACCATTGATAGTCAAAGTACGTTCCTTCAATCCTGGCTCTACCTGTGCCGGCGTGAAAAAGGCGCGCTTGTCATAAAGGATATGTTCGTAGATGTCATCAGTCATGATCCACACGTGCGGGTGACGCATAAGTACATCCGTCAAAGCCCGCATTTCGTCCCAGGAGTAGGCCGCGCCGCTTGGGTTGTTGGGTGCGTTCATCACCAACCAGCGTGTGCGCGGCGTGATCGCTCTTTCGAGATCTTCCGGTCGCAACTTGAATCCATTTTCTGCCGCGCAAGGCACAAATACCGGTGTGCCATCGGCCAGCAGTACGATGTCGGGGTACGAGACCCAATAAGGGGTCGGCACGATCACTTCGTCACCCGACTGAACGGTTGCCAAAAGGGCATTGAAGATGACCTGCTTGCCGCCTGTGCCCACAATGATTTCGCTAGACTTGTAATCCAAATCATTGTCGCGACGAAACTTCTCTACTACGGCTTCACGCAACTGCGGCGTACCCGCAACGTCTGTGTACTTAGTCTTGCCTTCAACCAACGCGCGCGACGCGGCTTCCTTGATGTGGTCAGGTGTGTCAAAGTCAGGCTCACCCGACGTGAGGCCAACGATGTCCCGGCCGGCGGCGCGCAACTCCCGCGCGCGCTGCCCCGCCATCGAACTGGGTGAGGGTTTAATTCGGTCAAGGCGGTCAGAAACGCGCAGCATGGGTAAGCCTTATTGTTCTAAAGATTTATCGTTAGGATTGGCGTAGAGCGCTCGCATGGAATCGCTCAGCGGTACATTGAGAACATCACCCTTGGGCGGGATTGCCTTTAAAAACCAACGGTTATAAAGCTTCTCGGTTTCGCCAGAGGTCTGCATGGTTGCAACAACCTTGTCCACAAGCGCCTTGAAGGCTGGATCATCCTTGCGCAGCATGCAGGCTAGCGCTTCCTTCGTCTGAGGTTCGCCAGTCACTACGTAGTCGCTGGCATCACGCGCCTTGGTCACAAGCGCGTTGAGTACGTCTCGATCCATAAAAAAGGCAGCCACACGGCCCGATTGCAGCATCAGAAATGCCTGCGAGTGGTCTTTGGCGCTGACCACGTTGGTGTCCATTGCTTTTTCCTGCACATAAGTGCGCATGTAACGCTCTGATGTGCTGCCGGCAGTCACTACAACCGACTTTCCTGCCAGGTCCATCATCCGCGTGACGCCGGAGGATTTCTTCGTCAGCAATTGGGTTTGCGTGATGGCAATGGTGTTGGAGAATGCTACTTGTCGCCGACGTTCGGCGGTATTGGTGGTGCCGTTACATTCCAGGTCAATAGTGCCGTTCTGCATTAACGAGATTCGATTCTGCGCAGTGATGGGAATTTGCCGCACTTGCAGATCCGGCATACCTAGTTCCTTCTTTACGGCGTCGACAATATGTGCGGCTGTTTCGTAGGAATATCCGACTACTTTATTGTTAGTTGAATCTATATAAGACCACGGTATCGATGACTCGCGATACCCGAGGACGATGACTTTGTCATCCTGGATTTTCTTCAACGTGCCAGTTCTATCTGCAGCCTGCACGGCCACACTCAGGCTGGCAATACCCAGGATGAGCAGTGCGCGGGTGATTTTGGGTTTCAATGTCATCAGTCTTCTCCTTAGTGGTGATTCGGGGCGATGCTTGGCTCGTGTGGTCTTGATATGAAAAAACGCGCAGTTCAAGCGACGAAGCAGTTATACCTGCGCAGGTACGGCACCAAGCCGCCCAATTCCAGCATATCCAGCATGAAAGGCGCGATCGGGTCGCACAGGAGCGACGTGCCATTTGCACTATGCAATATCAGGCGGGCATCTGCATCGACGCGCAGCGAAATGGAGTCACCTTCATGCACATCAGACGTGTCAACCACCACCGGTAGGAGACCGTTATTTATCGCATTGCGCAGATAAGTGCGAGAGAAGCTCTTGGCGATGACGGCGCGGATGCCCGCGCCCATCACAACGGTTACTGCAACCTCCATGGCCGATCCGCATCCGAAGTTCTTGCCAGCCACCAAAATGTCATCTGGATGCACGCTGGCGGCGAACGTTGTGTCCACATCCTCCAAAAGATATGAACGAAGAACAGCCGGATCGATGGATTCCTTCTTGCGGCGCGAAGAAATTATGTAGTCAGTATTCACGTCATCACCCAGCACGCGGGCGCGCCCGGACATAGGCAGGAGAGTCAAGCCGACCGTCCATCGCCGCCAATGCTGCCGCGGACGGCAGCTGCGGCGCACATACGCGGTGAGGCTAGGTAAATGGAAGCCTCGGCATTTCCCATTCGCCCCTTGAAGTTGCGGTTAGCCGTGGATATCACCCGCTCGCCATTTGCGGGTACCGTGCCGCAAGTGCCGCAACAGGAGCCGCAACCTGGGGGCTGGATGGTCGCGCCTAATGCCATGAATTCGGCGAGCATGCCGCTGCTTTCCAGTGTTTCCCTAACCGCTTCGGAGGCAGGCGTCACCACGACGCGTACACCCTTTGCAATGCCGCCGCCCCGCCGAAGCTCGTCAAGGGCCTCCTCGTAGTCCTTGACCCTGCCCCCGGTGCAAGTGCCCAAATACACCATGTCGATAGCCGTGTAGGGCACGTCATGGGCATCCACCACATTGTCCACACGGTGTGGCAGCGCTATCTGTGGCACCACTTGATCAAGGTCCACCTCCAGGATGTCTGCATAGATGGCGTCGTTATCGGCCTGCACTGGTTGGTATGCTGAACCAGTGTGACCTGCCATCCATGCAGCGGTCACCGCATCAAACGGAAAAATACCCGCCTTGGCACCCAGTTCTACCGACATGTTTGAAAGGACAATCCTGTCGTCCATGTCCAGCCCCGCAACGCCCGGGCCTGTAAATTCAAGCGCTCGATAGGA
>NZ_JABBPF010000101.1 GCF_012927415.1 Polaromonas sp.
TGGCAATGTCAGGGAGCTGGAAAATATTCTGCACCGGGCGGTAGCGCTCGGTGAAGACAGCGACCTGCACTTTGATGCGCCACCCGAAGACCATGTCGCGGTTCCCGAGAATCTGCAAAACTTCCTCGATCAGCAGGAGAGAAACATACTGACCAAGGTGCTGCAGGAAACCGGCTTTAACCGGACCGCCGCCGCGGCCAGGCTGGGGCTCACCCTGCGCCAGATTCGCTACCGCATCGCGCGACTGGGCATCTCGACGCCAGGCCACGATGATTCAGCGGATGGGACCGATGACCTCGTCTAAACAGTCACCGATTGCGACCAGCCCGGCCTTGTGGCACCAGGGCTGGTACCGGCATGCTCGCGCACTGGCTTCACCCAACATCGGCGCGCGACCCGCCGGTGCTCAAATTGACCTCATCGTCATTCACTCCATCAGCCTGCCACCCGGCGAGTTTGAGAATGGCGAGGTGCAGCGCCTTTTCACCAACCAGCTCGACTGGGACGCGCATCCCTACTTCCAGCGCATCCGGGGCCTGCAGGTTTCATGTCACTTTTTCATCAGCCGGTCGGGTGCGCTGTGGCAGTTTGTGGCTTGCCATAACCGCGCCTGGCATGCGGGCGATTCGCGCTACCGGGGGCGCAGCGACTGCAATGACGATTCCATTGGCATTGAGCTGGAGGGACTGGAAGGCGGCCGCTTTGAAGCTCGCCAGTACGAGACGCTTGCGGCGCTATGTGCCGCGCTTCTTCAGGCCTACCCCATCGCTCATATTGCCGGGCATGAGCACATTGCCGCAGGGCGCAAAAAAGATCCCGGGCCAGGTTTCGAGTGGCCGTTATTGCAGGCTTCGCTGGCTTTGCCCGATAAGTATTTTCCCGTAGCCTCCTGAAACAATTTAAAGCCTTGGCCATGGCGTCGTGACTAATCACGCCCGGCTCTGAATTTCAGGCTGCTTGGGACGCCTCAAGCCCCATCAGCGTTTGCGGCGAAAAACCGGCGGCAAGTCGCGCCGGCCCTTTGCCTGTGCTGGCGAAGCCTTGCCGGATCAGGCTTTGACGGCGGTTCGTTGCGCCAGTCGAGGCGGCTTGATTGCAGCTCCGGAACAGGGCTGAAAAAGCCCTGAAACGTCGCCGTGGATTCAGAGGGCTATACACTACCGGTAGTGGCTTGTAATACTCCGAGACACTAGCTATAGTGTCTAAGTCCTAATTCGGTTTGACGTAATTTGGGCCGGATGATGAAGCAATCAGTTCACGCCAGAATTGCCCTTCAGCGATTCAAAACTGTCCCGAGCCACGCAGCAGACCCCAACAAAAGCATAAGAGGAAATCATGCAAACAGTACAACTTGCCGTGCCCATTCCGTACGGCGTTCCAGTGAGTCATTCAGCACTCGAAGGCGCCCTGCCCTCCAGCCTGCTTTCCCACTACCAGATCATTCGCCGCAATGGTGCGGTAGTTCCTTTTGAGCCCAACAAGATCGCCGTGGCCATGATGAAAGCCTTCCTGGCGGTTCATGGCACCCAGGGTGCGGCTTCGGCCAGCGTGCGCGAAACAGTGAATGAATTGACGCAAGCCGTCATTCGCGCCCTGATGCGCTCCCGCCCCAGCGGCGGCACTTTCCATATTGAGGATGTGCAGGACCAGGCTGAACTGGGCCTGATGCGCGGCGGTCACCATGAAATTGCCCGTGCTTACGTGCTGTACCGTGAAAAGCGCAACCAGGAGCGCACAAGCCAGTCACAAGCCCAGGCGCCGGTTGCCCCCCTGCTGCATGTGATGGATGGCGGGAAAAGGGTTGCGCTCGATATTCGCAACCTGCAGGCACTGATCGAAGCCTCATGCGCCAATCTGAGCTCCGAGGTCAAGGCAGACCCGATTGTTTCGGAAACCATGCGCAATCTGTATGACGGCGTTCCCATCGAAGAGGTTTACAAGGCCGCCATCCTGGCGGCACGCACGCTGATAGAAAATGATCCGGGTTACACCTTTGCCACGGCTCGCCTGCTGATGCACACCATCCGCAAGGAAGTTCTCGGAGAAGAAATCAGCCAGGAAGCCATGACGGTTCGCTATGCCAGCTACTTCCCGGAGTTCATTGCCAAGGGTGTGAAAAACGAGTTGCTCGACGAAAAACTCCAGCAGTTCGACTTGGCCCGCCTGGGCGCGGCGCTCAAGCCCGAGCGCGACCTGAAGTTTGACTACCTCGGCCTGCAAACCCTGTTTGACCGCTATTTCCTGCACGTACGCAAGCAGCGCATTGAGCTGCCGCAGGCATTTTTCATGCGTGTGGCAATGGGGCTTTCACTCAACGAAAAAGACCGTGAAGGGCGCGCCATCGAGTTCTACGAGATCCTCTCGTCATTCGACTTCATGTCAAGCACGCCCACGCTGTTCAATGCCGGCACCCTGCGGTCGCAACTGTCTTCCTGCTACCTCACGACGGTGGCCGACGACCTTGGCGGCATCTACGATGCCATCAAGGAAAACGCGCTGCTGTCCAAGTTTGCCGGTGGCTTAGGCAATGACTGGACGCCAGTGCGCGCGATGGGCGCCCACATCAAGGGCACCAACGGCGAATCGCAGGGCGTCGTGCCCTTCCTGAAAGTCGTCAACGACACCGCTGTGGCAGTCAACCAGGGCGGCAAACGCAAGGGCGCGGTCTGTGCCTACCTGGAAACTTGGCACCTCGACATTGAGGAATTCCTGGAACTGCGCAAGAACACCGGCGATGACCGCCGACGCACGCACGACATGAACACGTCGAACTGGATCCCCGATCTTTTTATGCGCCGCGTGATGGAAAAAGGCAACTGGACGCTGTTCTCGCCGTCCGATACCCCCGACCTGCACGACAAATATGGCAAGGACTTCGAAAAGGCCTACACCGCCTATGAAGCGCAGGCCGCGCGTGGCGAACTCAAGCCGTCCCGCACCCTGCAGGCCACCGACCTGTGGCGCAAGATGCTGTCGATGCTGTTTGAAACCGGCCATCCCTGGATTACCTTCAAGGATGCCTGCAACATACGCTCGCCGCAGCAGCATGCCGGCGTCGTGCATTCGTCCAACCTCTGCACCGAGATCACGCTCAACACCAGCGCGACTGAGACCGCCGTCTGCAACCTCGGCTCAATCAATCTGGTTCAGCACCTGAAGGACGGCGCGCTGGACCACGACAAGCTGAAGAAGACCATCACCACGGCCATGCGCATGCTGGACAACGTGATCGACATCAACTACTACGCGGTGCAGAAGGCGCGCGAGTCCAATATGCGCCACCGCCCGGTTGGCCTGGGCCTGATGGGCTTTCAGGACTGCCTGTATGAGTTGCGCGTGCCCTACGCCTCGCAGGCTGCTGTCGAATTTGCCGACACGTCCATGGAAGCAATCTGCTACTACGCCTACTGGGCATCGACCGAGCTGGCCAGGGAACGCGGCCAGTACGCCAGCTACCAGGGATCGCTCTGGGACCAAGGCATATTGCCGCTGGACACGCTCGACATGCTGGCCAGGGAGCGCGGCGGTTACGTTGAGGTTGACCGATCTTCCACACTTGACTGGGACGCACTGCGCGGCAAAATTGCCGCAGACGGCATGCGCAACTCTAATTGCGTGGCCATTGCACCGACGGCGACCATTTCCAACATCATTGGTGTGGACGCCTGCATCGAGCCCTGCTTTGGCAACTTGTCGGTCAAGTCCAACCTTTCCGGCGAGTTCACGGTGATCAACCATTACCTGGTCCAGGACCTGAAGCGGCTGGGCTTGTGGGACGAGGTGATGGTGGTGGATCTCAAGCACTTTGATGGCTCGCTTCGTCCGATCGACCGCGTGCCGCAAGAGATCAAGGCGCTTTACGCCACCGCGTTTGAAGTGGAAACGTCCTGGCTCGTGGAAGCTGCGGCGCGGCGCCAGAAATGGATCGACCAGGCACAGTCACTCAATATCTACATGGCGGGCGCCTCGGGCAAGAAGCTTGACGACACCTACAAACTGGCCTGGATTCGCGGCCTGAAGACGACCTATTACCTGCGCACCATGGGTGCCACGCATGCCGAAAAATCCACCGTCAAAGCCGGCAAGATGAACTCAGTTTCATCCGGTCCTGAGGCATCAGCTGGCGGCGGCATGGGTGCGCTTGATGGGGTGGCTGCTGCAGCTCGGGCACAGATGAGCGCATCGCCCGCGACAGATATCAAGTTCTGCGCGATTGACGATCCGGGATGCGAGTCTTGCCAATAAAAACATTGAATCGTGCGATGGAATTTTCGCGCGCGATTCGTTGCAAACCCGATGCGCAAAGCAACGCGGACTCGATGTAATTGAGCAACAAAATTCACGGCGATGTCAATGAACACTTTTCATTTTTCATCACTGCTTTCATAATCACAAAGTATTGGAAACCTCTATGTTGACCTGGGACGAAGAAGTCACACCATCGTTGCAGAAATCTCTCAACAGCGAACTGCCCGACAGTCGCTCGATGGACCTCCCGCCTTCTATTTTTGCATCATCGACCCCGCCTCAGGTGCTGAGGTCGAACGACGGCGCAACGTCCGCCGGATCATCCGCCGAACCACCGGCCAAGGCCAAACGCGTCAAGGCATCGGACAAACGCATCATCAACGGCCAGACCGACGTCAACCAACTGGTGCCATTCAAGTACAAATGGGCTTGGGAAAAATACCTCGCATCCTGCGCCAACCACTGGATGCCGCAAGAAGTCAACATGACACGCGACATCGCGCTGTGGAAAGACCCGAACGGCTTGACCGACGACGAGCGCCGCCTGGTGATGCGCAATCTGGGCTTCTTCACCACCGCCGATTCGCTGGCCGCCAACAATATCGTGCTGGGCACCTACCGCCACATCACCGCGCCCGAATGCCGCCAGTTCCTGCTGCGTCAGGCTTTCGAAGAAGCGATCCACACTCACGCTTACCAGTACATTACCGAGTCCCTGGGCCTGGACGAAGGCGAAATTTTCAACGCCTACAACGAAGTGCAGTCCATCAAGGACAAGGACCAGTTCCTGATCCCGTTCATTGAAGCTATCTCGGACCCCAGCTTCAAGACCGGCACCACCGAGGCAGATCAGACCTTGCTCAAATCGCTGATCGTGTTTGCCTGCCTGATGGAAGGACTGTTCTTCTATGTCGGGTTCACGCAGATTCTGGCGCTGGGTCGGCAAAACAAGATGACCGGCGCGGCCGAGCAATACCAGTACATCCTGCGCGACGAGTCCATGCATTGCAACTTCGGCATTGACCTGATCAACCAGCTCAAGCTCGAAAATCCCCACCTCTGGACGGCAGAATTCAAGGCCGAGATCAAGGCCCTGTTTATGAAGGCGGTTGAACTCGAATACCGCTACGCCGAAGACACCATGCCGCGTGGCGTGCTGGGACTGAACGCCTCCATGTTCAAGGGCTACCTCCGCTACATCGCGAATCGTCGCGCCACGCAGATTGGACTTGAAACCCTCTTCCCCAACGAGGAGAACCCATTCCCATGGATGAGCGAGATGATTGACCTGAAAAAGGAACGCAATTTCTTTGAAACCCGCGTGATCGAGTACCAGTCTGGTGGTGCCCTTTCCTGGGATTGAGTGCCCCCGAAAAAACACGCCAGCCGTAAAAAATGAATTCCGAAATTGCAATGACCAATCAGCGCACCGCAGAGTGCGCGTTGGGCTTTGCTCCAGTATTCGCAGCGCTGGGCCCGGTCATCCGAGCGCCCAACGAAGCGAATCGCTTCCCGCACTCGAGGCGCGAAGTGCTTTTTGCAACGTGATCGAGGAGAAAATTATGGCAACTGCGAAAAAAACTGCGGCAAAAAAAGCCGCTCCGATGAAAACACCGGCTAAAAAAGTGGTGGCGAAGAAGGTAGTAGCGAAAAAAGCGCCTGCTAAAAAAGCTCCGGCCAAAAAAGTCGTTGCTAAAAAGGCTCCAGCCAAAAAAGCTGTCGCTCAAAAAGTAGCGGTTAAGAAGCCAGCAGCAAAAAAAGTAGCGGCAAAGAAGGCCCCGGCCACAAAGGTCGTCGCGAAAAAAGCCGCTGCTAAAAAAATGACGGTTCAAAAGCCGGCAGCAAAAAAGACAGCCGCCAAAACGGTCGTCGCCAAGAAGCCCGCTGCAAAGAAGGTAGCAAAAAAGGCTGCGGCGAAACCTGCTGCGAAAAAGCCCGCTGCCAAAAAGGCCGCGAAAAAACCTGTCGCGAAGAAAGCCGCGAAAAGGCCCGCTGCTCCAGCTCCGTCCGTAACGACTTCTCCAACGGCCCAGACGACCATCAATCCGCAAGCCGCCTGGCCGTTTCCAACGGCCAGCAAACCTTAAGCAACCAGGGGATCTGGCCGGAAGCCCGCTACCGCAAGGTGTCGGGCTTTTTTAATTTTTCAGATGCTTTTGAGCATCACCAACGACCCCATGACACCACCCATGGCAGCGCCTTGAGGCCCAAAGGTGTTTCCCCTGTCTCCGGTTCATACACGGGTTGAAAAAAGCGGTGATTTATGGGTCCAGGTGCTTGTGGTGCCGGATGCCAGCAAAGTCCGGCTTGTCGGCCTGCACAGGAAGGACGACCCAGACCTTGATCAAACACCTGGTTGGCAGCTTTGAGGCCCTTCCACGTGCCTTGGTGCAGGTAGCGGGAGCGGTCTCAAGGGCTAAACAGCCGCGCCAGCTCGGATGAACTGATCGCAGTCATTCTTTGTTTAAAAGGGATTTGCTATAAGTTAAATAGCGCACACTAGCCGTAGTTACTGGACTAGACATCGATTTTGGCAAGATTCAGGGCGTAATTCTGACCCCCGCGGCTGGCAATCTTGTGCGCACCCACACGGTTGCCCAAGGCCGCGCAACGGGCCAAAGACCAACCCTGTTCCAGGCCGAAAAGCAGGGCGCCACGGAAGGCATCACCACAGCCTGTCGGGTCCACCACGGCCTCTGCCTGCACGGGAGGAACAACGGTTTTATCGCCATCGATCCACACTTCACATCCTTGTTCACCCAGCGTCACTACCAGGCCTTGCACCTGTTTTGACATTTCAGCGCAAGACAGGCCGATACGGTCGCAGAGCATTCTGGCTTCGTAGTCGTTGACTGTCACCCAACTGGCCAGTTCAACAAAATGAGCGAGTTCCTTGCCGTCAAACATCGGCAAACCCTGGCCAGGGTCAAATACAAAGGGAATTCCGGCCGCCTTGAACTGCTCGGCATGCTGCTGCATGGCATCGCGCCCGTCGGGCGAAATCATGCCCAGCCTGATGTCACTGCGCGCCTCAATTCGGGTAATGTGGGCCTGCATCATCGCGCCCGGATGAAAAGCCGTGATCTGGTTGTTGTCACGATCGGTCATGATCATGGCCTGTGCGGTATAGGTGTCATTGACCTCGCGTACAAACTCGGTATTGATGCCCTGAGTTTTCATCCGCGTCACGTACTCAACGCCGTCACTCCCCACCGTTGCCATGGGAAGCGGGGTACCGCCAAGCTGCCGCAGGCTGTACGCAATATTGCCCGCACAGCCGCCGAATTCGCGGCGCAGCGCCGGGACCAGAAAGGATACGTTGAGGATATGTAACTGGTCGGGCAGTATCTGCTCGGAAAAGCGCCCCTCAAATGTCATGATGGTGTCGAAAGCAAGGGAGCCACAAATTACAGCAGACATTCGGTTCTCGATTCGGTCAAGGGTAAAAAGCCAGGATACGGTAACCGGCCACCCGCAAGGATGCGCGCGGTGCGGAGGATGACAACAAAGGCGCGCCTACCCGCTCTGCGTCGCTGGATACCTTGAGGGTTACCGCGCCAGCCAGTTCGGAATGGGCAGCCACTGTGGTGGCATTCGCGCCATACTGAGCGGGTGCAAGTACTCTGCGCACCACGGCCTGGTCTTGCGTGTCAGTGAGGGTCAACTCCAGGGAAGGCACTTCCAAGATAGTGCCACCGGTGTTCTTGAGCATGAAACCGAGACGGTAGGTATCGGTAGTCATCTTGTTGAAAGTCGAGCTGTCGATAATCAGTGACTCGATTTGGCGCGGTGGCTGGATTTCGCAGTGAAGGGGACGGCAAAGCGCCTGCAGCACTGGCATCAGCCGCGGCTCGAGCGCGGCCAGCCGGTCTTTTTGCAGCACTGTCCATTGCAAGGCCAGCATCACAAACAACGAAAGGAAAAGCCCTATCAACACGCCACGCACCAGCGGCTTTTTCCAGAATGCCCTGCGCCGCGCATCCCGCACGAACGAAACTTCCTGCACTGCCTCGATGCCGCCCTGCTCGGCGTCCTGCACAGGAATGCTTGCCGGATCCGGCGCCTGAGAGTCGGTTTCATCAGCGCTTTTTTCCTTTGGGAATTGCTCTGGCGATGCCAGTTGAACAGCGGGAGCGGACACGCCGATCAGGGGAAGCACAAGTTCTTGCTGCTGCCGCTTTAGCAAGGCCTGCCTCCAGCCTACCGGATCGAAATCCACATCGGCACCGCCCTGCGTCGCATCCTCCAGCGCCAGTCTGCCGGACGGCAAGGGCGCATTATCGGGCAAGGACGGTACTTCTTGGTGGTTTGGCTCCGGCAGGATGTCCGACAGTGTCTGTGCCTCTTCGGCCTCTTCAGAGTTCCCGGCAAGCTCGGCACGGTCAATATCCCCTGCGAGTTCAGGCATGGGAGGTTCTTGCTCCACCAGCGACGACGTGACCGCTCCACCGACTTCAGCCGGCAGCAGCTGCGCCGAGGCGTCAAATACCTCCGCACACTGACCGCACCTGACCCAGCCTTGCGCGATCTTGAGTTGGTCGGCCACGACTTTGAACATCGTGCCACAGGCTGGACAGCGCGTAATCAGGCTCATTTAGCGCTGTATTGTAGGGCTCGTTGCCGTGTTGGCAGGGCCGGAAAACCCGCAGAAAAGCGGGCTGAGGGCGCGCTCAAAACCGCGCGGTCATCAAAATCCAGCCGTCATCCGCATCGTGCACTTCAAGCTGACAATAGGGCAAATAGGCCGCTTTAAGCTCATCGGCCTGGCGCTCCAGAATGCCCGCCAGCACCAGGTGGCCGCCCTTTTCCACATGCGAGCAAAGCAAGGGCGCCAGCACACGCAAGGGCGTCGCCAGAATGTTGGCCAGCACCGTCTGGTAACTACCCACCGCCTTGTCGGGCAAACCCGTTTGCAAGCTAACGTGGTTGGCCTCGGCATTGGCGCGCGTGGACTCGACCGCCGCCTCGTCGATATCGACGGCATCGATGCCTGTCGCGCCGAACTTGGCTGCGCCGATGGCGAGAATGCCCGAGCCGCAGCCGTAGTCAAGAACGCGACCCAAAGATTTTCCGGCGCCTGAGCGATCGCGCGCAGAAGCATCGTTTTCCGCCGGGCCGTCCCCGGGAAAGCCACTCTCCTCAGTGGGCAGCGCATAACGCACGGTGGAAAGCGCGGGGGCGCCATTCGCTGCAATCCAGCGCAAGCACATGCGTGTCGTTGGATGGGTGCCGGTACCAAACGCCAGCCCCGGGTCAAGGCGAATTACTTGCCTGGCCTGCGCCGGCGGCTCGTGCCACGTCGGCACGATCCAGAATTCAGGCGTGATTTCGACCGGCGTGAACTGGGATTGCGTCAGCCTGACCCAGTCCTGCTCGGGCACCGCCTGAATAGCGACGAGCTGGCAACCCGAAAAAAAATCCTGCGCCACTAGCACCGATGCGGCATCGCGCGCCAGCGCTTCGCTGGCAAACAGCGACACGATACGGGAGCGCTCCCAGCCCGCCTTCGGCGGCGGCATGCCCGGCTCGCCAAACAGTGCCTGCTCAGCGGGCGTGTGCGCGTCGGCATCTTCCACCGACACGCTCAGCGCGTCCAATGCGTCCAGCGCATCGCTGAGCGTCTCGACCTCGTGAACGGGCGCCAGCAAAATCAGCTCAAACATTTTCATGACGTTGTGCTCCCACATTCGCTCACTGCGTGTAGCTCTCTGCCCCCCAAGATGGCTGTGCTTGCTTGGGGCGGCCCGACGCGGTGCAGGGCCAAGGGGCCGTGCTCAGCGTTCACGCTTTGACAGCCACTCTTCAAGGTAGTGAATATTTGTTCCGCCATCCATGAATTTGGCGTCCACCATCAGTTCACGGTGCAGCGCAATATTGGTGTTGATGCCCTCGACAACGGTTTCCGACAGCGCCGTGCTCATGCGCGCCAGCGCTTGCTCGCGGGTGTCGCCGTGAACAATGATCTTGCCAATCATCGAGTCGTAGTGGGGCGGCACGAAGTAGTTCGAATAAATATGTGAATCCACCCGCACTCCCGGCCCGCCTGGCGTGTGCCAGTTGGTGATGCGTCCGGGCGAGGGTGTGAATTTGTAGGGGTCTTCCGCGTTGATTCGGCACTCGATCGCGTGGCCTTTGATATGGATATCGCGCTGGACAAACGGCAGGCGCTCGCCAGCCGCAACCATGATCTGGGTTCTCACAATGTCAACGCCCGTGATCCATTCCGTCACCGGATGCTCGACCTGGACGCGGGTATTCATCTCGATAAAATAAAACTCGCCATTTTCGTAGAGAAACTCGAAGGTTCCCGCGCCGCGATAACCGAGCTTCTTGACGGCGGTCACGCAGCGTTCGCCAATTCTCTCGATCAGTTTGCGCGGAATGCCGGGTGCAGGGCCTTCCTCGATAACTTTCTGGTGGCGCCGTTGCATGGAGCAATCGCGCTCACCCAGCCAGACCGCGTTTTTGTACTGGTCAGCCAAAATCTGGATTTCAATGTGCCGCGGATTTTGCAGAAATTTCTCCATGTAAACCTCCGGGTTGCCAAAAGCCGCGCCAGCTTCGGCCTTGGTGGTCTGCACCGCGTTGAGCAGCGCCGCTTCCGTGTGTACCACGCGCATGCCGCGACCGCCGCCGCCGCCCGCCGCCTTGATGATGACGGGGTAGCCAATCTGTTTGGCAACGCGCTTGATGAAGGCCGGGTCGGCGGGCAGCGCGCCCTCGGAACCGGGCACGCAGGGCACCCCTGCCTTTAGCATGGTCTGCTTGGCCGAGACCTTGTCGCCCAGCAGGCGAATCGACTCTGGCGAAGGGCCAATGAACTTGAAACCGCTTTTTTCGACCCGCTCGGCAAAATCGGCGTTCTCGCTCAAGAAACCGTAGCCGGGATGAATCGCCTCGGCGTCCGTCACCTCAGCGGCCGAAATAATGGCCGGCATGTTGAGGTAGCTCAGGGCCGACGAAGGGGGTCCGATGCACACCGCTTCATCAGCGAGCTTGATGTATTTGGCCTCGCGGTCCGCCTCGGAATACACCATCACTGCCTTGACACCGAGTTCCCGGCAGGCGCGCTGGATCCTCAGGGCAATCTCACCCCGATTGGCGATCAATATCTTTTTAAACATGGTGGGTCCCGCAGCTCATGAACAGAAGCCCTCACTCGATGATGAAGAGCGGCTGTCCGTATTCCACGGCCTGGCCATTTTCCGAAAGAATCCGCGTGACGGTGCCCGACTTGTCGGCTTCAATCTCGTTGAGGATTTTCATGGCCTCGATGATGCAGATGGTTTCGCCCTCCTTGACCACGTTGCCGATTTCGACAAAGGGACTGGAGTCCGGACTGGAGGCGCGATAAAACGTGCCCACCATGGGAGACTTGACTGCATGTCCGACCGGAAGCGCTGCAACCGCTTCCCCAGCGGCTGAGGTCGCAACCGCTGCCGCAGGTACCTGCATCATGGCCATGGCAGGCTGCTGCATCATCATGGGAACACCGCTGGACTTGACAATACGGACTTTGCCTTCGGCCTCGGTGATCTCCAGCTCTGAAACATTCGACTCGGAAACAAGGTCGATCAGGGTTTTGAGTTTTCTTAAATCCATAGATTCTTTCCGAAGAAGTGGGCTGCGCTGACGCGATGCTTCAACACGCAGTTATGGCGAAGCAAAGAAAGCGAGGCAAGCAGCCATCTTCGCTCTTGTTTCGCTTACTCTCTGCTTTTACGCCTTAAAGTGCCTATCGGCCAATTATTGTGCGGGGCCGCTCATGAGCCAAGCCCGGAAAACGCAAAGTGTACCTCATGCCGAAACGGCAAATTTCATGCATCAGGACTTTTGGAGCGCACGCGGACCCGAGCGGCGCAAGCACTCTGCCGGAGCGGCGAATCCGGCGATCGGCCGCCAGCGCGCAGCTTGCAGCCCGCGCGCGAGTCACGTCGTGCACTCAGGAAAGCTTGGTCCAGTTCACAAGGTCTTCGGGTGAAATCTTGCCGATCTTGCGCTGAAGCACTTGGCCCGACGAGCCAAACAGCACTGTAAAAGGCAAGCCGCCTACCTGGTTGCCGAGCGATTTGCTCAACTCGGTGCCATTCAGTCCCGCCATGCCAACCGGAAAATTCAGTGGCCGGGTCTGCAGCCAGGCGCGCACGGCGCTGGGTTGGTCAACGGCCAGGCCGACGACCTGAATGTTCTTGTCCTTGTTTTCCTGGTAGAAGAAATCCAGCAAGGGAAGTTCTTCCACGCAAGGCGGACACCAGGTGGCCCAGAAATTGACCAGCACCACCTTGCCCCGAAAGCTGCTCATGGGCAGGTTTTTTCCGTCAGGCGTTTCGAAACTCAGATTCCAGAACACATCGGCTGCTTTAACGGACTCCACGACAGGCAGCTCATGCGGCTGGAATTTCCACCAGGCTACACCGGCACCGGCCGCTCCGGCCAGCGCGGCCGCGCCGCCATACAGCATTTTTCTGCGATTCACTTTTCTGGCTCCTAAGGCGATTCAATAGGGGTTAACAGTAATTTTTGCACGGCAGCCAGGTCACCGCGAGGTGTGCGGCCTTTGGCGTCCGGGCGCAGCGCACCGCGCAGGTCGTCGTGGTCGTAGACCATCAAGTGCACACCCACCGTTTCGTTCAACGGTTTGCACAGGCTGCTCAGGCTGAGCGCCTCCACGCTGCCGCCATTGAATCCGGTGACGGTGCGCGGCTCGTAATTCACATTGTGTTCAATCAGGGCAATTTCTGCGGATTTCGGATCGTCGCAAAACAGCTGAATGTAAATATCCGACAGACGGGTTGCCGTGCCATGCCATACCGATCCGCCCAGATAAGGTCGAAACTGCTGTAGCCGCTGCATCCAGACCAGTGCAAGCGCGCGCAACGCGGACAGTTCGGTTGGCTGCGTGTCGGCACAAAATAACGAAATGTACTCGCGCACAGCGTCTTCCAGCTCGTCGTTGTCTGGCAACGCAGTGCGCGCGGGCAGCGCCATTTGCTTGACCGCTCGCCGTTTGGCCGGACCGTATTCAAGCCCTTCTTCGACCACCAGCGCGGCCGCTGTCGCGGCAATTTCAGATTTGAGGGTATGCAAGTTCAAAGTCGGCAGGCCTGGCAAAGCGGGGAACGAAGATTGGCGAAGGGTCAAGGATAGGCAACAAACCGCGAAAGGATGCACGATTGTGCCCAGCTTGGGGTCGCACTAGCAGTGAAAGTTCAACCGTGGTACGTTTGCTATTTAATAAATAGCAAACTACATCCGTACTTGTTGGACTACAGCCGATTTTTCTTCAAAAACCGGTTCCTGAGACGCACCCTCCCTAAAATAAAGCGCATGCACATACATATTCTGGGAATCTGCGGCACTTTCATGGGCGGACTGGCCGCGTTGGCGCGCGAGGCGGGGCACAAGGTGACGGGTTGCGATACTGGCGTTTATCCACCCATGAGTGATCAGTTGCGCGCCCTGGGTATCGAACTGATTGAGGGCTATGGAAGTGACCAGATGGCCTTGTCACCCGATGTCTTCGTGATTGGCAATGTGGTGTCGCGGGCGCGGCTGCTCGACGGCAGCCCCAGATATCCCTTGATGGAAGCCATCCTCAACAGCGGCCAGCCCTACACCAGCGGCCCGCAATGGTTGTCAGGTCATGTGCTGCACCACCCGACTCACCACGCAACAGGCCCGCGCCATGTACTGGCCGTGGCCGGCACGCATGGGAAAACCACCACCACCGCCATGCTGGCCTGGATTCTGGAACAAGCCGGCTTGCAGCCCGGTTTTCTCATTGGCGGCGTGCCGCTGAACTTCGGCGTGTCCGCCCGCCAGGGTCAGGGCAACACCTTCGTGATTGAAGCCGACGAATACGACACCGCATTTTTCGACAAGCGCAGCAAGTTCGTGCACTACCGCCCGCGCACGGCGATTTTGAACAACCTGGAGTTCGACCACGCGGATATTTTCGATGACCTGGCGGCCATAGAACGACAGTTTGACCACCTCGTGCGCACCGTGCCATCGCAAGGCCGCGTGATCGTCAATGCCGGTGAAGCCAGTCTGCGGCGCGTGCTGGCCCAAGGCTGCTGGAGCGAGCAAATGCTGTTTGGCGGAAGCCCGGCTAAGCACTGCGGTTTCACCGTCCAGGGCGAGCCGCACGATTTCAGTGTGCTCAAGGACGGTCAAACCGTCGCGCAGCTGCGCTGGGACATCGGTGGCGTTCACAACCAGCTCAACGCGCTGGCCGCCATTGCCGCCGCGGAGCATGTCGGCGTGGCGCCAGCGGTGGCCGCCGAAGCACTGGCCGGCTTTCAGAACGTCAAGCGCCGCATGGAAGTACGCGGCGTGATCCACCGCAGCGCGGGCGACATCACGGTTTACGACGATTTTGCCCACCACCCGACGGCCATTCACACCACCGTGGACGGCCTGCGCCGCCAGCTCAACGGTGCAGGGAAAAGCGGCGAGCGCATCCTCGCCATCTTCGAGCCGCGCAGCAATACCATGAAGCTGGGCAGCATGACGGCGCAACTGCCCTCAAGCCTGGAACAGGCCGACCTGGTCTTTTGCCACGCGGGCGGGCTGGACTGGGACGCCAGAGCTGCGCTGGCCCCCATGGGCAAACGAGCGCAGGTAGCGGACCAACTGGATGAACTGCTGGCTCAAGTCAAGGCCGTCGTCCGGCCGGGCGACCACTTGCTATGCATGAGCAACGGCGGATTTGGCGGCATTCACGCCAAGCTGCTGGATGCGCTGGGCGCGTGAAAACCAGCAGCCCGGCAGGCTACCAACCCCTGTCCGGAGCCGGCCAGGCATTTCCCCCAAAATGCAGTTTGCTATTTTTTTAATAGCAAGCGTGGGCCGTACTTGTTGGACTACAGCCTGTAACAGTCTTAGACTTAGACTTAGACTTAGACTCAGTAGCTGATACTCAAGTCCGCCACATTAATATGCACCATCGATTTTCCCAAAGCTGAGCCCGTCGCGCGGGCAAATTCAAGCGCCCAGCCGGCATCGGCAAACCGGGCCGGGCCGGCGGCTTGCGCAACCACTACCACCTTGTCGGCTGTCAGCAGCTTGCCGGTAGGACGCAGCGGCTCGCAACCCATCTGGGTGAACTGCTCATCAAGCCAGCGGCGCGCCACGTCGTGCGGCATCGGCTGAACTTCATTGAGATCGACTAGCACGGGTTGATGGCCTGGAAAGGTCACACTGACTTCGCTACGCATGGAGGCTCCTCGGGAAAAATGATCAATTTTGCGCCATCTCCGGCGACCCGGCCTGCAGGGACGCTTCGCAAGAAAGA
>NZ_JABBPF010000103.1 GCF_012927415.1 Polaromonas sp.
TCGGTAATGTCGGAAATCAGCTCCGTGATCTCGCCGATCTCCTGGGACGATTCGCCCAGCCGCTTGATCCGTTTGGAGGTTTCTTGAATCTGGTCTCGGATGGAGTTCATGCCGCCGATGGCGTTCTGCACCGCCTGCAAACCGGATTCTGCAGCGGTCAGCGATTGACGCGCCACCTGTGAAGATTCCTGCGCCTGAGTGGACACCTCGTTAATTCTGATGGCCATGTCGAGCACCGACTGACCGGTTTCACGAATCTCGCGCAGTTGCTCGGTGGATGCAGCCAGCAGCTCCGTAGAGGTGCTTTCAACCTGTGCGGTCGTCTGTGCGACCCGGGTGGCCGTGTTTTGCACGTTACCCACCAACTGACGCAGCTCTTCCACGGTGTAGTTCACCGAGTCTGCGATAGCGCCGGGGGTGTCCGCTGTCACCGTTGCTTCCTGCGTCAGGTCACCCTCGGCTACGGTCTGCAACTCGTTCATCAAACGCAAAATAGCAGCTTGATTGGCATCATTGACTCGCTTGGCGTCCTGCTCCTGGCTTTTTGCATCCTGACGTTGGCCTTCGGCAACAGCCTGACGTTGCTGACTGTCCCGCACCTGCAAACGCGCCAGGCCGGCGGCACAAAGCAGCGCAATAGCTGCAGCTGCCACCAGTGTGACCAGCGCGCCGGCGCTCAACCCGGTCTGGGAAGAAAGCTTGCCCTGCAAGTCTTCAAGACCCCGGCGCAATGGCTCGCTGTCCGCGATGATTGACCCCTGGGCTTCACGGGCGGAAACCAGGCCCTGCAAGTTACCCAGAATGGCACCAGCCTGCACTCGGGTTTCTTCATACAGCGCCATCAAGGCCTCAAGCCGCTCCCGGGTCTGCGGGTCTTTGGAACCGGCAAGCCGCAATTCAGGACTGCCGTCCAGCAGCCCCTGAGCGATCTCCTTGAACGAGTTCAAATCCTTGCCAAGCAAAAATACCGCCTCGGGACTCACCCCCTCCATGGTCAGAAACTCATTGGCAGATTTACCGATCCGCTGGGTCAGCATCACCAGTTGTCCAGACGCCGAGATTTCAGCAGGTGCAGCATTTTGCTGAAGCTTCAACGACGAAACCGTCTCGGCGATTTCCAGCAAATCGGAAGACTGGCGGTTAATGGTGCGCAGCGCGTTGCCCACCTGGGTCAGGATGTTTTGCTGACTCATCACAACTTTGGCATTTTTCTCGGCGCGCTCCATGAAGGGAGTCACCTTTTCCACATCGGGTTGCAATGCTTCACTGACAGCAGAGAGACGCAAGGTCTCTTCGCCGGACTTGAGACCACGCACGGTTTTGGCCAGTACATCAGAACTTTCACGCACGTCGGGGAAAGCCTGGGCGCTGCCTACCAGCGCCTGGGAAACAGATTTGGCAAGTCGCTGGGACTGCATCAACGACTGTCCGGTTGCCGCCACCTGCTGCGCGACCCGATTCGCTTGGCTGAGCGCCAGAAACGTCACAACCCCCAGCACTACAACGGCAAACGCCAGCAACGCCACCAGAATTTTCTGGTGTTGTGCCAAAGTCCGGCTGCCGAGCAACGGAAGTCTCAACAGGTCTGGATTTTCAGGTTCGACTGTCCCACCCTCTTCAATCGTTGCCATGCGGCTTGGTGCAAACGCTGCTTCCGGGGCGTGCATGACCTCATTTGCAAGGCCAACAGCCATAACATCACCCGGCATTCCCAGGGAAGCCATGGCCATACTGTCTTCAGGCGGGGCGGGCTTGGTTTTAAACAGCTTCTGGATATTTTCAATAACAGACATCATGAGCCTTCCGGGAGAAACGGGGTGAGCAAGACGCTAGGCGCCTATTGTCAAAAAATGAGCCTGCTGAGCAAGCAATTGAAGGTTGATTTCCTGCCAGGATGCACCATTGAGATCAACATACCGGTTTCCAAAAAATTCAGGCGCATCGGCCGCTCGTTCTGAAAAATCGGTAAACGCATCCTGTTTTCGCAATCCGGCCAGCCGGTCAACCAGCAAGACGCAATTGACCTCAAGCGCAGTGTTGAGCGAGACGAGCCTCGAGTCCGAGCGAGCGAGCTCAGTTTTTAACGTGGGCGGATGACCACTCACGTAACTGGCAAGATCCACGACACCAAACAAACCGCCCCGCAAATTGGCAACGCCGGCAAACCAGGCCTGGGTATAGGGAACCTGCTGCGTATTGACCCAGGGGAAAATCTCGCCAGACTGGGCCAACGGAAACAAATATTTCTGCCCCCCGGCTTCAACGGCCAGCCAAGATGCAGCAACACCCTGCGTACGGGCGATTTGCAACCGGTCGGCCAGCCGGGTTTGCAATTCTCTGAGGGCTTGTCTGTTCGCCATACTTTGTTTTTACGCCGCAGCTCAGCCCAAGGCCTTGATCTTTTCCATCAATTCATCCGCGTTCACAGGCTTGGTGATGTAGTCGCGAGCGCCTTGCCGCATCCCCCACACCCGGTCGGTTTCCTGATTTTTGCTGGTGCACATCATGATCGGAATATCAGAATAAAGAGGATCACGCGCAATCGCGCGGGTCAGCTGAAATCCGTTTTGGCCCGGCATCACCACATCCATGAGAATTAACTCAGGCTTGTCTTCAGCCAGGCGGCGAAAAGCATCTTCCGCATTTTCTGCTGTCTTGACAGTAAATCCGTTTTTCACCAACAAATCGGTCAAAAACATCAACTCGGTTTTCGAATCGTCAACGACCAGTATTTTTTTGATTGCCATCACGCTTCCTTTATTTCTTTAACGCTGCCCAATGCCTGCACGGTTTGCAGCAGCTGATCTTTGGTGAAAGGCTTAGTCAGATAGTCTTGCGAACCCACCATGCGACCTCGCGCCTTGTCGAACACGCCGTCCTTGGAGGACAGCATCACAATGGGAACATTGGAAAATCTCTCGTTGCGTTTGATGATTGCACAGGTCTGATAACCATCAAGACGCGGCATTAATATGTCGCAGAAAATCAGGTTTGGCTCGTAGTCATTGACCTTGGACAGGGCATCAAACCCATCTTCAGCCAGCAGCACTTCGTGCCCGCCCTGCTTCAGAAAAATTTCGGCGCTGCGCCTGATGGTATTGCTGTCATCGATGACTAACACCTTCAGTCCGGAACTGGGAATACTCACTTGCTCTACTCCTCGTTTTTTACAGACCCCGAAGCGGTCGGTGGCACCGGACTGAAAGCAGTCAGGCCGACGTTTAAAACGTTTACAACTGAACCATTTCGAAATCTTCCTTGCGCGCCCCGCACTCGGGACAGGTCCAGTTCATCGGAACTTGAGCCCAGGAAGTTCCGGCTGCAAGGCCATGCTCGGGCGAACCCTCAGCTTCGTCGTAGATCCACCCACAAATCAAACACATCCAGGTCATTGATTGAGTCACAGCTTAATTTGCCTTCGAATAGAATGCAACAATTGTATCGGCGAGGCGTTGCTAATTCGCGTACAAGGCAAAATCTAGACCTATGGCAAACCCCAACACACCATTACTGGATAGCCGACAACTTCAGGCCGAAGACAGCGACACCGCACCTGCGTGTGTCATGACATTCAATACGAATGACCCGAGCGGCGCCGCCGGACTGACTGCCGACATTGCCGCCATCGTCTCCGCAGGAGCGCATCCGCTGGCGGTCGTCACCGGCACCTATGTGCGCGACACTGCTGAAATTCTGGACCATTTTTCATTCGATGAAGAAGCCGTTACAGACCAGGCGCGCTCGGCGCTGGAAGACATGCCGGTTTCCGCAATCAAGGTGGGCTTTGTTGGCAGTCCGGAAAACATCAGCACCATTGCAGAAATCGCATCAGACTACGCCGAAGTGCCGCTAATTGCCTACATGCCCAGCCTGTCCTGGTGGGATGAGAGCGAAATTGACAGCTACCTTGACGCTTTTCGCGAACTGATGCTGCCGCAGGCTACCTTGCTGATCGGCAACCACAGCACCTTGTGGCGCTGGTTGCTGCCCGACTGGCCGGGCGAACGAAATCCCTCGGCGCGCGATATTGCCAAGGCTGCAGCCGATCTGGGCGTGCCCTACACGCTGGTCACGGGTATTCCGCTTCCTGATCAATTCATTGACAACGTGCTGGCCACGCCGCAAGCCGTGTTGTATAGCGAAAAATTCGAGCGCTTCGAAGCGATCTTCGAGGGCACCGGCGAAACACTGTCGGCCGCCCTCTGCGCCTTGCTGGCCAATGGCCACGATCTGCAGGCAGCCACCGCGGAGGCGCTGACCTATCTGGACCACAGCCTGAATGCCGGTTTTCATCCCGGCATGGGCCACTTTATCCCCGACCGGCTGTTCTGGGCCCAGGCCGAAGACGAAGAAGATGATTCGGCTGACTCCGGCCCCGCGACCGACGATGCCGACCTGATTTCCAATCCTCCGTTTGAGTTGCCTTCGGGTGGAACAACCAAACACTAAATCCAATATACCGGCTACAGCCTTGAACACTTCCCGCAATGCCGCTCTGTTTGAGCGCGCCCAAAAACTAATTCCCGGCGGTGTCAACTCGCCGGTCCGGGCCTTCAAGGCCGTCGGTGGAACGCCGCGCTTTGTGCAGCGGGCCCACGGCGCGTACTTTTGGGACGCCGACGGTCAGCGCTACATCGATTACATCGGCTCCTGGGGGCCGATGATTCTCGGTCACGGTCATCCCGCCGTGGTTGAAGCTGTCCAGAAGGCCGTGCTCGAAGGCTTTTCCTACGGCGCTCCCACCGAGCGCGAAGTCGAACTGGCCGAGGAAATCGTCAAACTGGTGCCCTCCATCGAAATGGTGCGGCTGGTAAGTTCGGGCACCGAGGCGACGATGAGCGTGATCCGGCTGGCGCGCGGGGCCACCGGGCGCAGCAAGATCATCAAGTTCGAAGGCTGCTACCACGGACATTCCGACGCGCTGCTGGTGAAGGCCGGCTCTGGCCTGGCGACCTTCGGCAGCCCGACCAGCGCTGGCGTGCCGCCAGAAGTCGTGCAGCACACCCTGGTGCTCGAATACAACCACATTGCGCAGCTGGAAGAAGCTTTCTCGCTGCACGGCAAGGAAATTGCCTGCCTGATGATCGAGCCGATTGCCGGCAACATGAATTTTGTGCGGGCCAGCGTCCCGTTCATCAAACGCTGCCGGGAACTCTGCACTCAATATGGCGCGTTACTGGTGTTTGACGAAGTAATGACCGGTTTTCGCGTGGCGCTCGGTGGCGCGCAAAGCGTTTACGCAAAGAGCATCCCCGGCTTCAAACCGGACATGACGGCGCTCGGCAAGGTGATTGGCGGCGGCATGCCGATGGCCGCCTTTGGCGGCACGCGCGCCGTGATGGAGCATCTGGCGCCTTTGGGAGCGGTTTATCAGGCCGGCACGCTGTCGGGCAACCCGGTGGCGACCGCGTGCGGCCTGGCAACCCTGCGCGAAATCCAGCAGCCGGGGTTTTACGACGCACTGGGTGCGCGCACGCGCAGCCTGGTTGACGGTCTGACGCACGCCGCCACCCAGGCCGGTGTGCCTTTTTGCGGCGACAGCGAAGGCGGCATGTTTGGCTTTTTCCTGCTCGGACAGCTGCCGCAAAACTACGCCAGCGTGATGATGACGGACAGCCCGGCGTTCAACCGCTTCTTTCACGCCATGCTCGACAGCGGCGTGTATTTCGCGCCGGCGCTATATGAGGCCGGTTTTGTCAGCGCTGCGCACTCCGCCGCGGACATTGACGCTACGGTGGACGCGGCTGCCCGCTTTTTTGCGCATCGCTGAAACCGCACGTCACCGGGCTGGCAGCCGGCTCGCAGCAAACCTCCGAATTTCAGGACAGGCCTATATTGCTATGATATTCATAGCTGCTAATGGCCGTATTATCTGGACCTGAGCCGGTTTTTAGTCAGAAATGAAGCCCGAAGGCGTCGGCGTGACTTCGGCCGGCGCCCTCCAGGCATCAATGCCTGAAATGCCGAACGCCGGTCAAGACCATGACCACTTCGCGCTCGTCGGCGGCGGCTATCACTTCCTGATCGCGCATTGATCCGCCGGGCTGGATCACGCAGTTCGCGCCAGCGTCGACCACCACGTCGAGCCCGTCGCGAAAGGGAAAGAAAGCGTCACTCGCCACCGCCGTGCCCTTCAGCGACAGCCCGGCGTGCTGGGCTTTGATGCTGGCAATGCGGGCCGAGTCCAGCCGGCTCATCTGGCCGGCACCGACGCCCATGGTCATGCCGCCGGCACAAAACACGATGGCGTTGGACTTCACGAACTTGGCGACTTTCCAGGCGAACAGCAGATCCTGCAACTGGGCCGGCGTGGGCTGCAATTTGCTGACCACCTTCAGATCGGCCAATGCCAGCTGGTGGCTGTCGGCCGTCTGCATCAACAGGCCCGAACCGACGCGCTTGACGTCGATCAGGTTGCGGCCTTGAAGCCAGGCGGTGTCACCGCCGGGTGGCAGGTCGATCTGCAGAATCCGCACGTTGACCTTGGACTTAAAAACTTCCAGCGCTGCGGGCGTGAAGCTCGGCGCCATCAGCACTTCGACGAACTGCTTCGAAATCTGCAGCGCGGCGCGCTCGTCAAGCGGGCAATTCAGGGCAATGATGCCGCCAAATGCCGAGGTCGGGTCGGTCTTGAAGGCCTTGCTGTACGCATCGAGCGCATCCGCGCCGACGGCCACGCCGCAGGGGTTGGCATGTTTGACGATGACGCAGGCGGCGCCGTCCTTTTGCGCGTCAAAACTCTTGACGCATTCCCAGGCAGCGTCGGCGTCAGCAATGTTGTTGTACGACAGCTCCTTGCCCTGCAACTGCCTGGCGGTAACCAGCGATCCAGGCGCCGGGTAGAGGTCGCGGTAGAGCGCCGCCTGTTGGTGCGAATTTTCGCCATAGCGCAGGTCCTGTACCTTGATGAAACGGCCATTGGACTGGCCGGCGAACGGGCTGTGGCTGCCGTCCGGCTGGATGCTGGAAAGGTAGTCGCTGATGGCGCCGTCGTATTGGCTGATGCGGTTGAAAGCGGCCACCGACAGCGCAAACCTGGTCTTGTCCGTCAGCTTGCCATCGGCCTTGAGTTCGGCCAGCACACCGGCGTACTGCGAGGCATCGGTCAGCACGCCGACATCTTTCCAGTTCTTGGCAGCAGAACGCACCATGGCCGGGCCGCCGATGTCAATGTTCTCGATCGCGTCTTCCAGCGTGCAGCCGGGCTTGGCCACCGTCGCTTCAAACGGGTAGAGGTTGACCACCAGCAGGTCGATGGTGGCAATGTCGTGCGCATTCAAAGCCGCCATGTGCTCGGGCAGGTCGCGCCTGGCCAGCAGGCCACCATGCACCTTGGGGTGCAGCGTCTTGACGCGGCCGTCGAGCATCTCAGGAAAACCGGTGTGATCGGCCACCTCAGTCACGCTCAAGCCTGCCTCAAGCAGCAGTTTGGCGGTGCCGCCGGTGGATAGCAGCTTGATGCCGAGCGCGTGCAAGGCCTGGGCAAATTCCAGGATGCCGGTCTTGTCGGAAACAGAAATCAATGCATTCATGGGGGTCTTCGGTAATAGGTGCGAATCAGGCGGCTGGCGTCAGCGCGGACGAAAAAGATCTCTACTTGAGGAGCTTGTGCTCAACCAGTTTTTTTCGCAGCGTATTGCGATTCAGGCCCAGCCACTCAGCGGCGCGCGACTGGTTTTGCTCGGCATGCTGCATCACCACTTCAAGCAGGGGCTTTTCCACCACTCGGACCATCATGTCGTACATGCCATCGGGGTCGGTACCGTCCAGATCTTTGAAATAGCCCTCCAGACTGATGCGTACGCACTCTTCTATGTGATTTTTGCTCATGCTGCAGCTTCTTCCCTGTTGTTCTCTTTGTTGATTCCCGGGCCTGCCAGCCCGCTCTCATCTTCCAGCGCCTGGGGGATACGGTCCATGCGTTCACCCAAACTGTCAAAAAAGTCGCTGACCGCGCCAAGCTGCGCCCGGCAGTCTTCCAGCCGGTTCATCCGGTCGCGAAAAGCGTCGCCGCCCGGCAGGGTTTGCACATACCAGCCAATGTGTTTGCGGGCTGTGCGCACGCCGGTAAATTCACCATACAGCGCATAGTGGTCCGGCAAGTGGTCGAGCAGCAGGCGTTTGACTTCTGCCACCAAGGGCGGGGCCAGCCGGACACCGGTTGCCATGAAATGCGCGATTTCGCGAAAGATCCACGGCCGGCCCTGAGCGGCGCGGCCAATCATCACCGCATCGGCTCCGGTACCGGCGAGCACGTCGCGGGCCTTTTCAGCGCTGTTGATGTCGCCATTGGCGACCACTGGAATCCGCAGCGCCGCCTTGACAGCGGCAATGGTTTCGTATTCCGCAAAGCCTTTGTAGCCCTGCTCGCGCGTGCGGCCATGCACGGTGACCATCTGCACGCCGGCACTTTCGGCGGCGCGCGCGATCGTCAGGGCATTTTTATCAGCCTGGCACCAGCCAGTGCGCATCTTGAGCGTGACCGGAACGCCGTGCGGCAGACAGGCTGCAACCACCGCTTCAATAATCTGCAGTGCCAGTGTTTCATCCTGCATCAGAGCCGAGCCGGCCCATTTGTTACAGACTTTTTTGGCCGGGCAACCCATGTTGATGTCAATAATTTGAGCGCCACGGTCGACATTGTAGGCAGCGGCTTCGGCCATCATCTGCGGGTCGGTGCCGGCAATCTGCACCGCAATGGGTGCTGTTTCGCCCTCATGATCGGCGCGTCTGGAAGTCTTCAGCGTGTGCCACAAATCGCGCCGCGCGGTCACCATCTCGCTTACCGCGTAACCCGCGCCCAGTTTTTTGCAAAGCTGGCGAAATGGTCTGTCCGTCACCCCCGCCATGGGCGCAGCAAACAAGTTGTTTGCCAAAACGTAGGGGCCGATGTTCATGGGAAAGTGGATCTGGGTCGTAGCGAAAACAGAGCCGTGATTGTAACTGCCCAAAATTTCAGCAATTGAAATTTGGCAGGCGATTTGTAAACTTTCCGCAGTGCCGGCGCTTCACAGCTGCCTATACTCAAGCCCCTATGGAAGCCTGGATCCAACACCTTCTCGAGATGCTCGCCCTGCCCCAGTTTGGTTTGAGCACGGTGTTTGTGGTGTCTTTCATCTCCGCCACGCTGCTGCCGCTGGGTTCGGAGCCGGTGGTGTTCGGGCTCGTCAAACTCAACCCTGCCATGTTTTGGCCGGCCATCCTCGTGGCCAGCGCGGGCAACACCCTGGGCGGCGCGCTGGACTGGTGGATGGGCTTTGGCGCACACAAAGTAGCAGACAAGTACAGCCATTCATCACATCACGGCCGCGCGGTACGCTGGCTGGAAAAGCTCGGCCCCAAAGCCTGCCTGCTGGCGTGGCTGCCGGTGATCGGAGACCCGCTTTGCGCCGTGGCCGGCTGGCTCAAATTCCCCTTCTGGCCTTGCCTGGCCTACATGGCCGTCGGCAAATTCGCGCGCTATTTCCTGATGACCGGCAGCCTGATCTGGGCATTTCCGGGGGTGATGGGTGGCTAAAAACGCTCATGCGGCAGCAGGTAGCGCCACTGCCCCGGCTGCAGCTGGCTCAGGGACACGCGGCCGACGCGCAGGCGTTTCATCGCGTCGACCTTGAGCCCGACGCTTTCGCACATGTAGTCAATCTGCCCGGCCACCTCGCCCTTGAGGGCAAAACGCAAGCGCGCCTCGCTCTGCCAGCTGACCTTGGCAGGGGGCAATAGCGCACCCTGAAAGGTAAAGCCGTGGTCGATGCGGTTCAGGCGCTCCAGTCCACCGGGCCTGATATCGGCGCTCACCTCAACGATGACCTCGTGCTCCAGCAGCCGGGCATCTTCCCTGAGCTTGCGCAGCATGCGCCAGTCCTGGGTAAACACCACCAAGCCGCTGGCAGCCGTGGCCAGTGGCGTGGCCAGTTCGGAGGCAGAAAAATGTTTTTTGAGCGGACGGATACCCGAGCGGTCAGCGGGTGACCGGTTTGCCAGCGTCAGCAGTCCGGCGGCAGTCTTGACCGCCGGGTCGCCACTGGCGTTAGCCGCATCACGGGCCTCGAAACCGGCAGGCTTGTGAAGCAGCAGCGTGACCGGTGTCAGCGCCAGCAAGCTGGCGTCGGGAGAGAGCACGATCGTTTGGTTCTGCACCCGGAATTGCGGCTCTTCCACGACCATGCCATCAACGCTGACCCAGCCGCCTTCAATGTATTGCTCGGCCTCGCTGCGTGAGCAGGCCAGCAGTTCGGCGAGTCGTTTGGCAAGGCGTACCGGTTCAGTCATGGCAGCGGTATCCTGGTAAATCCGGTAAAAATGAAAACGTCTGGCTGCTATTTAAATAATAGCACTATATGCCTATATTCATTGGACCAGAGGCCAAAAAGGCTATAAAGGTTATAAAGGTTATAAAGACAGTTGGTAGCGGGTGTTTTTAGTCCCGCCAGCCGGCGTTTGCTCAGGCGCAGAACAGGAAGTTCGCTACATCGCCGTTTATGGCAGGCGATGCTTGCGTCCATACCCGGCCGCCGCCGCATTTTACCGGACCGCTCGCACGCAGGCGAGCGTACGGCGTACTGCGCAATGTCAGCCGCCCGACGAGCCTCGCAGCGGCGGCCGGGATGACTGGCGATTTCACGAAATCGCCGGCAATGACTCAGCTCTGGGCTGCCACCACGCCGATTTCGACCCGGTATTGCGGTGCCGCCAGCCGCGCACTTAAAACCGTGGCGCGTGCCGGCGTGGCACCAGCGACAACCCAGCCATCCCAGGCGCGGTTCATTTCACCAAAAGTATCCATGTCGGTCAGCCAGATGGTCACGCTCAGCAGGCGCGACTTGTCGCTGCCGCCGGCGGCCAGCAAGCGGTCAATGGCCGCCAGGGCGCTGCAGGTCTGGTCGTACACGCCCGGGCCAGCGTCGTCGCTGGCCACCTGGCCAGCGAGGTAGATGGTGTGGTTGTGTATCACGGCCTGCGACATGCGCGGACCGATTTCAATGCGTTCAATGGACATGGTTTTTTCTTTCTTTCACAAGGTAAATGTTTCAGCGCACTGCACTGCGCTGCAAAGCCGGTGACAGCGCCACCAGGCACAAAATTTTAAACAGCACAAACTTTGCCCCCAATCAAATGGGCCTGGGCGTGAGCGTGGGACCCATGATCACGGCAACCATGGCGCCGGGTTGCCGGGTTGCCGGGTTGCCGGGTTGCCGGAGTCTTGATCACCACCCCGATTTCCAGCACAGATTTTTTGGACATTGGCTTGTACGAGCGCAATGGCGCGTCCGCGTCGGCGCGGCGCCTTTTCGTTGCCCGGACCCCGGCAACGACCGTGCGCACGTCCCTGCTCGTGGTCTGAGAACCGGCAAGCAGGACAAGGCTGACCGAAGCGCAGCAGGACTGAAGGCGCTTCGGACGAATCCGGAAATGCAGACCAACTCCCTTTTCAACTGCTGAACAGGAAGTTCATCACATCGCCATCCTTGACGACGTATTCCTTGCCTTCGGCGCGCATCTTGCCAGCGTCCTTGGCGCCTTGCTCGCCGCTAAAGGCGATGAAATCGTCAAACGCGATGGTTTGGGCGCGGATGTAGCCCTTCTCGAAATCGGTATGGATGACGCCAGCCGCCTGCGGCCCGGTGTCGCCGACATGAATAGTCCAGGCACGCACTTCCTTCACGCCGGCGGTGAAGTAGGTTTGCAGGCCCAGCAGCGTGTAGGCGGCGCGGATCAGGCGGTTCAGGCCGGGTTCGGTCTGGCCCAGTTCTTCGAGAAACATCTGCCGGTCTTCATCGCTCATTTCCGACATTTCGGCTTCGAGCTTTGCACTGATGGCTACCACCGGGGAATTTTGCGACGCGGCAAAAACCTTCAGGCGGTCAAGAAAAGGATTGTTCTCGAACCCGTCTTCGGCCACATTGGCGACAAACATGGCAGGTTTGGCGGTGATCAGGAAAAACTGTTGCAGCAAAGGCTGCTCTTCCTTGCTGAATTCAATGGTGCGAACCGGCTTGGCTTCATTCAGAGCGGCCTGGCATTTGTCCAGGATTGCGACCAGCTTCGCGGCTTCCTTGTCGCCAGAGCGGGCCAGCTTGGTGACCCGGTGCTGGGCTTTTTCAACCGCGAACAGGTCGGCCAGGCACAGTTCGGTCTGGATCACTTCAATGTCTGAAATCGGATCGACCTTGCCGGCGACGTGAATCACGTTGTCGTCTTCAAAGCAGCGCACCACATTGACGATGGCGTCGGTTTCGCGGATGTGGGCCAGAAACTTGTTGCCCAGGCCTTCGCCGGTGCTGGCGCCCGCCACCAGACCGGCAATGTCGACAAACTCGACAATGGCGCGCTGAACCTTTTGCGGATTGACGATGGCTGACAAGGCATCGAGCCGCGCATCGGGCACTTCAACAATGCCGACGTTGGGCTCGATGGTGCAAAAAGGGTAGTTTTCCGCCGCAATGCCCGCTTTGGTCAGCGCATTGAACAGGGTGGATTTTCCGACGTTAGGCAAGCCTACGATGCCGCATTTCAAACTCATCACTATTCCTTAGAAATCATCCTCCAGCGAAGCCCATGGGGCATCGTGGATCGGCCCGGCGCACCCGCAAGGGGCTGCAGGGCTTGGAACAAGACCGCCAGATCCCTGCAAATGGCGCAGGGTTATGGGCGGGGTCTTGGCGGGCAAGAATCACGGCAATTGTAATTACTGATTTTTCCGCGAGGCCATGGGCCTGCCGCCAGACCCTCCACGCACACGTTTTCAGGCTATGGTTACTGAGGACTAAAGCGAAAGTTCCGATTGGTAATTTTTCAGTCTTTTCCATCATTGATAGCCCAATATAAGCGCAAGGTCTGTTCTTCGATCGCCAGCCTGCGCTTTTTACCCCCACCAGAAATCCCGACCATGCGATTGACCCCCGCCCGACTTGCCGCCACTGCCTGCGCAGCGAGGAGTGCCTTTTGGCTGCCAGTTGCCCAGAAACGAATCAATGCCGACACCGAAGCGGCTGCGCAGGTCGCGGCCAAATCAACCTGGGCGGTGGGTGCCGCCCTGAGCCTCAGGCAGCGGGCCCACACCGGCATCGGAACGGGCAGCACGGTCATTGCCCTGCTCTCCTTCGAAAACCACCGGGTTCGCATCGCGAGGACACTGCCCGGCCTGAAGCAGCCGCAAGCCGGAAGCCTTTCGCTGACGTTTCGCGCCCGGGATGGGTTTAAGGACAGCTATGCGCTCATGCCGTGCCTGAGCCTGAGCCTGAGCCTGAGCCTGAGCCTGAGCCTGAGCCTGAGCATCACGCGCCTCGGCAGCGCCATCAAAAACAGCCCGCCGATTGAACGCAGCGCGAAAAGCGCCGTGCGTATCGCCTATCTTTCCCGTTTCAAAACCAGAGGACCAACCATGCACCACTTCAAATCCGCCACTGCCGCCTCGCTGCTCTGCCTGCTGGCGCTGAAATCGCTCGCCAGCGGGCCGGCAGACGCCAACCAGCAGCAGGCGCTGCAGCCCCTGCAGGCCATCGCCGCGCTGGACCTGCCGCGCTACATGGGCACGTGGCATGAAATTGCCCGTTTTCCGAATGGCTTTCAGAAGCAATGCGTGGGCGCCACCTCGGCGCGCTACAGCGTGCAGGACGACGGCACGGTCCAGGTGATCAATCGCTGCCGGCTGAATAACGGCGAGTTTAAAGAGGCGACCGGCAGCGCCCGGCAGATCGGCAACGCCCGCTCGCCCCGGCTCGAGGTGCGCTTCGCCCCCGCCTGGCTGTCTTTCATACCCGCTGTCTGGGGCGACTACTGGGTGATCGACCTGGACGAAAAGTACCAGCTGGCCGCCATCAGTGAACCGGCGCGCGACTACCTCTGGGTGCTTTCAAGAAGCCCGAAGGTTGATCCTGCCGCTTATGAGGCACTGCTGGCCCGGCTGAAACAGCAAGGTTTTAACATCCAAAAACTGCTGCTCACCCCGCAGGACTGAGCGGATTCGATCAAGCGAGTTCAGTCAAACTGGTAGTCGGCACCGACCAGCTGACCAACCCTCAAAAGGTGATCAATACCCTGCAACACGATGACATTCATGCCAAAGGTCACCGCGCCATCGAGCCTTGCGTCCTGGCGGTAGCTTTGCAGCAGGTCACCGACTTCCGGGCTGCTGACGGCAGTGGCCGGCTCGATATTGGGAATCGGGCAGCGCGGGCAGGGCTTGACAGGCTTGAGCCGAACCACGCCCTGCGCGGTCGCAATCTGCACGACATCGAGCCGGTCCTCATCATGAGGCGCCAGCGCGGGGCCGTCGGCAGAATTGCCGAGCACAATATTCGGTCGAAAGCGCTCCATGCCCACGGCGGCATGGCCCCGGGCGATCAGTTTTTCATTAAAGTGATCAAGCGAAGCTTCGCTAATCATCAGCGCCGAATAGCCGTCACTGAACTGGTTGAGCGCTTCGACGCCGCCGGTCCATTGCAGGTTACAAACGCGTTTTTGCTCCGGATCAAACCGCACCAGGCGTGTCGGAGTGCCCAGAAAATCGCTAAACCACTGAGCTGCGAGAGCGCCCATGTCATAGGCTGGCATCTCGTCGTCCCAGACCCGCACGCGTGTGGCGGCTTCCACAGAGTCGAGCGCGATGTGCAGCGCCAGCATGCCGGGCGCACGCAACACCATCTCATAGTGCTTGAGCTGCGGTTTGACCAGCGCCATGCGCGGCAGCTCGCGCTGGCTGAGAAAGTTGCCGCTGCCATCGACCACCATCCAGGCGCGGTCAAATTCCAGCCCGGTCTCGGTCAGCACGGCCTCCCCGACCTGAACGGCGGCGCAGGATTTGACCGGATAGACGTACAGACGCGAAATCACCGCAGCCATGTCGGGAAGCAACTCGCCAGCCGCTACAGAAGCAGCAATTGACACGGTTTCAGTCGGTACATCGCTCATTTTTCATCCAGTCCATGTCGGCGTGGCGGCAAAATCGACTGCGCGTCAAATACAGCACCATTTTTCGGTCATTTCGCTCTTGAACACCTGATTTTGCACTGCATCCTAAAATGAACGATGTCCAAGTCTTTTGATGTCTGTATTCGCGGCGACGGGGTGGTCGGCCGCACACTGGCCCTGCTACTGGCGCGCGAGCGCTTGCGCGTGGCACTGGTCACTCGCCCCAATCGGCTGCCTGCCGAGCCGGCCAAAGCCGATGTCCGGGCATACGCCCTGAACAGTGCGTCGCGCAAGCTGCTGGAAACACTGCGAGTCTGGCCGGACGCACTATTTGCAACGCCGGTGCGGGAGATGCAAATCTGGGGCGACGACGGTGGCCAGATCAATTTCACTGCCGAAAGCGTCGCCCAGCAGGCCCTCGCCTGGATCGTTGACGTGCCTGCACTGGAGCAACAACTGATCCAGGCGGTGCGCTATCAGCCGCAAATCGAGCTCGTG
>NZ_JABBPF010000102.1 GCF_012927415.1 Polaromonas sp.
CAGTGCGGGCAAGTCTTCAAGCCGCTCGCGCAGCGGCGGCACCACAATTTCGATCACGTTGAGGCGGTAATACAAATCCTGCCGGAAAGTTCCGGCTTCAACCCCGGCGGCCAGGTCCTTGTGCGTGGCACTGACGATGCGCACGTCAACCGTGTCTTCCTGCGGTGAGCCCAGTGGGCGCACCGTGCGCTCCTGAATAGCGCGCAACAACTTCGATTGCATCGCCAGCGGCAGATCGCCAATTTCGTCGAGAAACAAAGTACCGCCCTTGGCGGCCTGAAAAAGCCCTAGACGGTCTTGCGTCGAGCCGGTGTAAGCGCCTTTTCGCGCGCCGAAAAATTCGGCTTCCAGCAGGTTTTCAGGAATGGCACCGCAATTGACAGCGACGAAAGGACTGGCCGCGCGGTGGCTGCAGCCGTGTACCGCGCGGGCCACCAATTCTTTGCCGGTGCCCGATTCACCCCGTATCAGCACCGGCGCCATGTTGCCTGCCACTTTGACAATGCGCGACTTCACGGCCCGCATAAGCGCGGATTCGCCAACCAGCTTTTCCAGTACGGCTGAAGCATCGGCTGGCTTGGGGCTGGTGCTGGCTGCAGGTCCGGAACCGGACGCGCTTGCGCGCGGCTCGCCCCTGACGATGGGAAAATCCACATTTCTGGCCTCTTGTATGGCTGACGCGACCACGCTTCGAAACTGTTTGAGGTCAACCGGTTTGGTGAGGTAGTCAAACGCGCCCGCTTTGAGCGCCTCCACAGCGTTGTCGGCTGAGCCATGCGCCGTGATCACCACACAGCGCTCGGTTCGCTGCTTGAGAGCCAGTTCGCGCAGCAGTTCAAGCCCGAGGCCATCGGGCAGGCGCATGTCGGTGATGACGGCGTCAAAACGCTGTGCGTCAAGGTGTTCGCGAGCCTGCTGCAAGTCGCCCGCGGCCTCCACGCGATAACCCTCCCGCAGTAATGTCAGTTCATACAGGGTGCGCAGATCCGGCTCGTCGTCGATCACAAGAATGCGCGCCGGCTGGAAGGTGGAGGGTGCTTGCGGGCTCATGGTTTCAGACAAGAATGGTGTCGAGTGAAGACGAATCGGTGTTGAATGGGGGTGCGGTCGGCGTGAACATGACGAAAAACTCATTGCCGGCGGTGCTTTCACCCAACACGCGCTGGTAGCCGATCAGGGCGCCGTAGCGCTCACACAGCTCCCGGCAAATGTAAAGGCCCAATCCACTGGAGCGGCTTTCAGAGGAGAAAAAAGGTTCAAAAAGGTGAGCTTGAACCGTGGTTTCGAGTGGCTGTCCGTCGCTCCATACCGCCAGCCGGGCCTGGCCCGGCGCTACCAGACACGTGCTGACCTGGATGGCGCTTTCACGATGGCTGGCGTAGCGCAAGGCGTTGTCCAGCAGGTTGAACATCAGCCGCCGCAAATGCTCTGTATCAAAGTGAACCGCCGCCCCACTCGCGCAGGTCGAGATGCGCAGGCGCGCAGGTACGGCGTTTTGCCGAGCCCAGTCATGGCTGATTCGCAGGGTGGCATCGTCAAGCATCAGCGTGCTGGCCTTGGGCGCTGCAATCTGCTCTTGGGCACGCGAAATATCCAGCACTTCGTCAACGATTTTGGCCAGGCGTTGCGCGTTCTGCCTGACCATGGCCGTCAGTTGCCGGTGGCCGGCCTCATGCAGGTCCTCTTCAAGCAACGCATTGGCCTGCGAGATGGCGGCAAGGGGATTCCGGATCTCGTGGGCCACTGCCGCCGACATGCGGCCCATCGCGGCCATCTTCTCGATACGGACCCGCGCCTGCATTTCACGCAGGTCCTCCAGAAACATCACGCACAGACTCTCCTGGCTGCCATCGGGAGAAGCGGCCAGGCGCGAGCGCACATGAAGGCTTCGGGCATTGTGCCCCGGGTAGATCAGATTGATTTCCGCTTCCTGGGGCGATTGCGCCTCAAAGGTGTGGCGCATCAACTCGTCAAGCGCCAGCCATGCCGCTTGTCCTGTCATCTGAAAAGGCACGGTGCACACCGTATCAGGTGCAGCCAGCAAACGCTTCGCTGCAGGATTGGCTGATCGCACCGTTCCTCCGGCGTCGACTACCAGCACGCCATCCGACAGCGTTTCAATCACCAGCTCGTTGACCTGGATCTGCATGCGGGCCAGCGACTGGCTGCTTTTGACCAGCTTTTCCTGGCGTACCAGGCGCAAGGCCAGTTGGTTGGCAAGCAGCGCCACCAGAAAAAAACCTGATCCGCTCAGGCCTGACTGCAGAAAGCGCGCACTAAAGTCGCCCGCGCCTTGCATGGAACTCCACCACGCATCGGCTAGTAGCAACAGCGTCACGCTGGCTGCGGTGCCAAATGCCAGCCGTATGGACCCGAGTACCGATGACAGCAGCACCGGCAATGCAAACAGTGGCGTGTAGTTGATGCCGCTGGACTGCAGAAAGTTGAGCAGCGAAAAAGCGACCACATCCACCCCCACGGTGAGCAACCACTGCGCATCAAAAGTGCTGCGGGGTGGCCGTGGGCGCGCCCAGAGACGCACTGCCAGCGTGGCGCACAAATAGGCGATGCACACGATGAGGGAGCCGTTTCCGGCGGTGTTGCCCAGCGCATGGATGGCGCCCTGCAACAACACCAGGACGCCGGCGATGGCGACGCGGGCGGTCATGAAGACGCGCCAGGGCCTGCCGAAAGAACCCAGTTCGGGCTCCAGCTCCCACGCGCCCGATGTCTGTTCCGCAGTTTCCCGCCACGATCGCGCCTGGAGGCTCATCTAGCCGCCGGCCTGACGCCGGTGTGCATCACTGCAGTAAATGCCTTTGCTCCCGATCAGGGCCTCAGACCTTGGCAGGTGCACATGGCATACGTCGCAAGCCACCATCTCCGTAACGCTGGTGCCCGCAGAAGAGGGAGCGCGCGGAGGCATCGGACGCGCTGCGTTTCTTTCGGCCAGCCGGTTGTTCCGCCAGAGCCAGAAGACACCGAATATCAGGGCAATCACGAGCAGGTATTTCATGCCCGCCTCAAAATGACTTCAAGCACAAAACGTGAGCCGGCGTAGCTCAGCAGCAGCAGGCCGGCACCCAGATAGAGAACGCGAACCGCTTTCAGGCCGCGCCAGCCCAGACGGGCACGACCGACGAGCAAACCGGCGAAGGTGAGCCAGGCCAGCAGTGAAAACACGGTCTTGTGGTCCCATTTCCAGGCCAGTCCCGGGCCATAAAAAGTTTCGGCAAACAGCCAGCCCACCAGCAAGGTGGCTGAAAGCAGCACAAAACCCGCCTCGACAAAACGAAAGGTCAGGCGCTCGAGCGTGAGGAGCGGCACGCCGGCGTCGTTTTGGGAGGCCAGGCGGATTGAGCGCTCGGCGCGCACCATCAGCCAGCCATGCACCACCGCCGCCGCGAAGAGTCCGTAAGAAGCAATGCCCAGCGCCCAATGCAGGGGTAGCCAGGGTGAAGCGATGGCGTGGTGAGTCGTACCCGGAAAGACAGTGGCAAGAATGACAGCGGCACTGCCCAGCCCTGCCAGCGACCAGTGCGCGTGAAGCTGTGGAAACAGTCGGCGTTCGATGGCATAGACGGTGAGCACCAGCCACACCGTCATCGACAACGCGGGCGCGAAACCAAAACGCGGCGGCGTCTGCATAAGTGCGTCTGCCAATGCCAGGGCGTGCAGCAACCAGGCACCGAGCAGCAGGCCTTTAAGGGCGCTTTCGCTCAAGCGCACGGTCGCGATCGCAAGCACTGCATAGATTGTGGCGGCCGCCCCCGCCGCTGCAAGACCCCACCCGTCGCTGATAGCTAAAATCATGGCTACAGTTTAGCGCGTAGCCAAGTCTCTCATAGCATTTTTGCGCCTCCGCAGCGCCCCGTTTCAGGACCCTCACTCATGGCTTCAGCCCTTACCGATAAGTTATCCCGCCTCGTCAAGGAAATGCGCGGCCAGGCCCGCATTACCGAATCCAACGTGCAGGACATGCTGCGTGAAGTCCGCATGGCGCTGCTGGAGGCCGATGTGGCCCTGCCGGTGGTGCGCGACTTCATTGCCCGCGTCAAGGATAAGGCGCTGGGCCAGGAGGTAATGGGCTCACTCTCTCCCGGCCAGGCGCTGGTCGGCATTGTCAGCCGCGAGCTGGCAGCAACGATGGGCGAAGGCGTCAGCGACATCAACCTGGCCGCGCAGCCGCCGGCGGTGATCCTGATGGCCGGCCTGCAAGGCGCGGGCAAGACCACCACGACCGCCAAGCTGGCCAAGCACCTGATTGAAAAGCGCAAGAAAAA
This sequence comes from Polaromonas sp., assembly GCF_012927415.1. Taxonomy (GTDB): domain Bacteria; phylum Pseudomonadota; class Gammaproteobacteria; order Burkholderiales; family Burkholderiaceae_C; genus Polaromonas. Next base: position 4,284 of record NZ_JABBPF010000102.1, read on the forward strand.
AGTGCTGACGGTTTCAGGCGACGTGTACCGGCCGGCCGCCATCGAGCAGCTCAAGGTGGTGACGAAACAGGCTGGGGCGGAATGGTTTCCAAGCACGCCCGAACAGAAGCCGGCCGAAATCGCCCGTGCCGCGCTCGACTATGCAAAGCGGCATTTCTTTGACGTGCTGCTGGTCGATACCGCCGGCCGCCTGGCGATTGACGAAGCCCTGATGGCCGAGATCAAGGAACTGCACGCCATCCTCAAGCCGGTCGAAACGCTGTTCGTCGTCGATGCCATGCAGGGCCAGGACGCGGTCAACACCGCCAGGGCTTTCAAGGAAGCGCTGCCGCTGACCGGCATCATCCTGACCAAGACCGACGGCGACTCGCGCGGCGGCGCGGCGCTGTCAGTGCGGCAGATCACCGGCGCGCCGATCAAGTTTTCGGGCACCAGCGAAAAGCTCGACGGCCTGGAAGTATTTGACGCCGAACGCCACGCCGGCCGCATTCTGGGTATGGGCGACATCGTCGCGCTGGTCGAGCAGATGGCCTCGGGCGTGAACATGGCCGAGGCGCAAAAGCTGGCCGCCAAGATCAAGTCCGGCGACGGCTTTGACCTGAACGACTTCCTGAGCCAGTTGCAGCAGATGAAGAACATGGGCGGACTGGCCAGCCTGATGGACAAGCTGCCGGCGCAAATGGCCGCCAAGGCTGGGTCGATCGACATGGGCAAGGCCGAAAAAGATATCAAGCGCAAGGAAGGCATCATCCAGAGCATGACGCCACTGGAGCGCCGCAAGCCCGACCTCATTAAGGCCACCCGCAAACGCCGCATCGCCGCCGGCTCGGGTGTGCACGTTCAGGAAGTCAATCGCCTGCTCAACGAGTTTGAGCAGATGCAGGGCATGATGAAAAAGATGAAGGGCAGCGGCATGATGAAGATGATGAAGCGCATGGGCGGCATGAAGGGCATGCCGAAGTTTTGAGACGCTGTTTTTTTTCGTGGTCTTGAGTTTTTGAATAATAGTAACTTCTTGTCCAATGAATACGGTCATAGTTTGCTATTGAATTAATAGCTGTTTAGCTTTTCGCGGGGTACAAGCAGCTATAAAAAAATAGCTGCTTGTACCTATTGGCATTTCGGCGCTGCATGACTTGTTCAGGCCGCTTTCAGCCTTGGCTTGGCCAGCTGGCTGGCGTGCAGCCAGGCGCGGCGCAGCACGGCTGGCGAGCGGGTTTCTTCCGGAATCAATAGGTAGTTCTGCGCCCGCATCGCGGTACCCACGCCAACCTTGCTGGTCAACACCGTCATTGGAATCGACAGCAGCAGCGGCAGGCCGACGGGCAGCAGCCAGACCAGCGCGCTGGCGTCGATCAGCGCAATGCCGGCGGCCAGCACCATGACCACCCCGCTCATGGGGGCGAGTTGTTGCAGCGCGTGCCGCCATGGCACGGCAGCCGCTTCACGCGGAGGCGATTTCCATTCCAGCTTCAGACCGGTCATCGCAATAACGACGAACAGCGAGTGCGCCAGCATCCGGATGGGCGCCTGCAGCAAGGCAATCAGGGTTTCCAGCAGCGCGCTGCGCAGCAGGCTGGCGGTGCCGCCATAGCTATGCTGCTGACGATTGAGCAGCACGGCGGCAAGACCCAGAACGCGTGGCAGAAACAGCATGCATAGCGTCCAGGCCCATAACCACACCAGTTCGCCAGGCAGCACGGCCCAGTCGCTCACCATCGGCGAGCCCGAAAGCCACAGGGCTGTGCCCATCGTCATGAAGCACAGCCACAGGGGTGCTGACAGATAAGCCATGGCGCCAGTGGCAAACATCGAGCGATGCACCGGATGCATGCCGGGCTCGGCGATCAGGCGCGAGTTCTGCAGGTTGCCCTGGCACCAGCGGCGGTCGCGCTGCAACTCGGCCAGCAGGTCGGGCGGTTGCTGCTCGTAGCTGCCGACCAAATCAGCGACCAGCCAGACGTGGTAACCGGCGCGGCGCATCAGCGCGGCTTCAACGAAATCGTGCGACATGATGCTGCCCGACATGCCGCCCGTGCCCTTGATATGCGCCAGCGCGCAATGCTGCATGAAGGGCTCGATGCGGATGATGGCGTTATGGCCCCAGTAGTGGGACTCGCCCATCTGCCAGAACTGCATGCCCAGCGTGAACAGGCGGCCCGTCACGCGCGAGCCGAACTGCTGGGCCCGGGCATGGAGCGTCACATGGCCGATGGCCTGGGTCGCGGTCTGGATGATGCCGGCTTTGGGATTGGCTTCCATCAGCTTGACCATGGAAACCAGGCAGTCGCCGCTCATCACGCTGTCGGCGTCTAGTACCACCATGTAGCGGTAGTCTTTGCCCCAGCGACGGCAGAAGTCGGCCACGTTGCCAGCCTTGCGGTCGGTGCGGCGTTTGCGCAGGCGGTAGTAGACCTCGATCTGCGGCTGGTCCGGCTGGCTGGCCAGCTGGCCGCGCAGGTTTTCCCAGGCAGCGCGTTCATCTTTGATGATGGCCGGGTTGTTGCTGTCTGACAGCACAAATACGTCAAAGGCTTGCACATGGCCGCTCAGGGCGACCGATTCGCAGGTGGCGCGCAGGCCGGCAAAAACGGTACGCACATCCTCGTTGCAGATCGGCATGATGATGGCGGTCCGCGTGGACTTGTCCAGCGTGTGGTGCTGGACGTTTTTCGCCGACAGGGTGTGGGGATCGCCGCGCAATGTGACGTAAAAACCCATCATCGCCGTCATGAAACCAGTCACCACCCAGGCAGACAGCAGGGCAAACAGGGTCAGTTGGCCGTATTGCAGAAAGGCGTTGTTGTAAATGGGCTGCATGTCGGCAAACAATGCCGTCGCCAGCGCGGTGCTGATCAGGGTGAGCAGCAAGAACACGGTCCGGCGGCGCTTGGCCGCGTGTTGCCACGGCTCCATGGCTTCGGCGGCATGCCTGCCTGGCAGCGCCGAGCCGGTCAGCTTGAAAACTGGCAGCAGGGCGGCCGTGCCCAGGCTGTTCCAGAAACCCCGCCACGGGCGTGGCGCCATCGAACCGCGATGCACCGGCGGCGCTGTGACTGCATTGGGATGACGTTCTTCACGCAGCAGGCTGCGCCGGTTCAGTTTGTAAGCAGGTTGGTCCATGTTTCGCTCAGGGTTTGTTTGTCGTGTTGGAGAAAGGCGCGCAGTTCAACCGGTTGGGCTGGGCCGGCTGCATTTGCAGTCATGAGCCGCTCTACGCGCAAAGTCAGGCGCCAGGCGCCGGTCGCAGGGTTGCGGTAGGCCAGGCTTTCCACCACGCGGGCGTTGGCGCTGGCCGTCGTGATGGCCTCTACCTTGGCGTCTTTGGGTAGGGCGTCCAGGGCCGGGCCGGCAAAGTCGATGACAAACTGGATCTGCTGGCCCAGCGCGTCGGCGCCGAGCTTGGAGTAACCGGTGCCGCGCCGTGATTGCGTGACCCAGCCGTTGGGCGGCAACTGCTGGTTTTTGCCCTGCCAGGCGATCTGGTAGGCGAGGTCGAACGACTGGCCGGGTGCGGGCAGTTTTTCTGGCACCCAGTAAGCCGCCACGTTGTCGTGGGTTTCGTCGGGCGTCGCGAATTGAAGCAATTCGACCTTGCCAGCGCCAAAGTCGTTCAGCGGCGTCACCCAGGCGCTGGGCCGGAGCTCGTAGCGTGCTTCGGTGTCTTCGTAGCTCTTGAAGGCCCTGTCGCGCTGCATCAGGCCAAAGCCCTTGAGGCGCTTCATGCTGAATGAAGTCACCAGCGGCGAAGCCGGATTCTGCAGCGGACGCCAGAGCCATTCGCCCCCCCCTTTGCCGTCATCGGTTGCGATCATCAGGCCGTCCGAGTCATGCACTTCAGGCCGAAAGTCACCGGGCCGGGGCTGGTTCTCGCCAAAGAAAAACATGCTGGTCAGCGGCGCCAGTCCCAGTGTGGTCACAGGCTTGTCGGTAGCCCGCATGAAGATACGGGCATGGACTTCGGTGACGGTCTGCTCGCCTGGCTTGACATCAAAGCGGTAGGCACCCGTCATGCGCTCCGAATCCATCAGCGCGTAAATCGTCAGCGGGCCGCCTTCCGTGGCGGGCTTTTCCAGCCAGAAGTCGGTGAAGCGTGGGAATTCTTCCTTCGCCGGCCCTGCCGTGTCCACCGCCAGACCGCGTGCTGACAGGCCGTAGAGTTGGCCCGCGCCGAGCGCCCGGAAGTAGCTGGCGCCTGAAAACACGATCAGCTCGTCCTTGTAGGTGGGCGAATTCAGGTTGCTGAAAGCGCGCACTCCGCCGTAGCCGAGATCGCCCCAGTTTTTCGGCGACAGCTGGTTCTTGCCAAAGTTGAATTTGGCCGGGTCATACGGCACTCGCTTGACACCTGCAGCGTTGATTTCATTGACGCGAACCGAGTCGCCATGACTGCCAACGTGAAAAAAATTGGCTTCGTAGGCCAGCTTGTCGGCGCGCCACAATGTACTTTCCGGTTTGAAGCGGATGTCGCGATAGTTGTCGTATTCCATCGCCGACAGCTCGGCTGGAACCAGCATCGAAGCTTGCTTGAACGGCGTTTTGACACGCTGGCTGGCTAGCGCGGAGACATCATCCAGACTCCAGGCGTTAGCCTGGCCAGCGCTCAGCGCCAGTGCTCCGGCGCAGACCAGGGTGGCGAAACGAGCTCGCGACGCAAATCCCCGGGGACGTTGGAAAACTCGAAAAAAAGCGGGCATGGCATGACTAGGGCAAACCCTGTGCCAGTTTCATTTAGTCGTTTTAATTCAACGACTTGCAAGCGCGTCAAAATTTCTGGGTGGAAATCAGCTGAAATAAGATGGGAAAATGCGTTTTTTGTCGCCAAACAGCGACAGAATTTGGGCAGGAATAAAAAACTCTATATAAATCAGGGACTTGGCTTGTCGCCTGAGAGCGACTCAGGCGGCGGTCGGTGCGGCGCCATCTGCCTTGAAGAGCCCCGGGCTCAAGCCGTGTTTTTGCATCAGCCGGTAAAACTCGGTGCGGTTACGGTCGGCCAGGCGGGCTGCGTCGGCCACGTTGCCGTCGGTCAGCTTGAGCAGGCCGACCAGATAGTCGCGCTCGAAACGCTGCTTGGCCTCGGCAAACTTCAGCACTTGCACAGTTGGCGAGCGCAAGGCGCGCTGCACCAGCGCCAGCGGCACCAGCGGCGTGGTGGACAGCGCGCAGACCTGTTCGACCACGTTGTAAAGCTGGCGCACATTGCCCGGCCAGGCGGCCGTGGTCAGGGCTTTCAGCGCTTCAGGGGCAAAGCCGCTCAGGCGTTTGTCGTATTTGGCGGCCAGCGTCACCAGGAAGTGGTTGGCCAGCAAGGGAATGTCTTCACGGCGTTCGGACAGTGGCGGCAGCGTCAACGTCACGACGTTGAGCCGGTAGTACAGGTCGGTGCGGAACTCACCCTCGGCCATGGCAGCGTCCAAATCGCGGTGCGTGGCCGAGATGATGCGCACATCCACGGGAATCGACTGGCTGGAACCGACTGGCCGGATCTCGCGCTCCTGCAACACGCGCAGCAGTTTGACCTGCAGTGCAGGCGGCATGTCGCCAATTTCGTCCAGCAGCAGCGTGCCACCGTCTGCCGCCTGAAACAGCCCCTTGTGGCTGGACGACGCGTCGGTGAAAGCGCCCTTGACATGGCCGAACAGTTCGGACTCCAGCAGGGCCTCTGGAATCGCACCGCAGTTCACGGCGATGAACGGTTTGCCGGCGCGCGCACTGGCTTGGTGAATCGCCTGGGCCAGCAACTCCTTGCCGGTGCCGCTTTCGCCGCGCAGCAACACGCTGGCGTCAGACTGCGCCACCATGCGCGCTTCAGCCAGCACCTCGGCCATGCGGCTGGAGCGGCTGATGATCTGGCTCTGCCAGTCGGTATGGCTGCCGCGCCGGGCCGGATGGGCGGGCGCACTGAGCGACAGCGCCTCGGCAATCTTGTCAAGCAAGCCCTTGCCGTCAAAAGGCTTGGTCAGGTAAGTGAACACGCCGCGCTCGGTCGCCTCCACTGCATCGGGAATGGTGCCGTGCGCCGTCAGCAAAATTACCGGCAGTGAAGGGTGCTGGGCGCGAATCTCGTCAAACAGCGCCAGCCCGTCCTTGCCGGGTAGCCGGACGTCGCTCAGCACCAGCTGAGGCCGCTCGATATTCAAGTGGGTCAGCGCCGCTTCAGCTGAGCTCACCGCCGTGACGCGATAACCCGCCGCTGTCAGGCGAATGGTCAGCAGCCGCAGCATGTCGGCGTCGTCATCAACCACCAGCAGGCGCGGCGCGGACGGGAGGGGTGAGCCGGTCATGGCGCGAGGGGGCGGGCGCGGGTGGAGGGTGCCGGCGATGAGGCCGCAGGCCGGCCGGTCAGGCTGCGCTCAATCGCCTTAAGTGCCTCCAGCCTCTCGTTGGTCTGGTCCAGCCGGCGCTGTACATCGCGCACCTGCTGGGTCTGCTTGTCAAGCTGTTCCTCGACGCGACGCTGCTCGCTCAAACGCATCGCCAGCAGGCGGGCCAGTGGATGCAAGGCCTGCGCCTCGGAGTTGCCCAGCAGCCGCGTCAGCAGTTCCTGGGCGCGAATCAGTTCTGGCGACTGACGCAGCTGGCTCAAAACCAGCGCCAGCTGAAGCTGCTCAAAGGGGGCCGATGTGCTGCCCAGCCGGCTCACTTCCTGAGCCAGTTCGGGCGGCGGCAGGGTGCGGACCCGGTCCGCATAGGCCAGCATGCGCACGACCTCGTCGCTGGCGGCTGGCGCGGCCGTGCTGGTTGGGGTCGCGGCCTGGCAAGGCTGGACGGTGGCGCGAGCAACTGGCTGCGGCGCAGCTTTCTTTGTTGGGGCTTCTCCGGCGCCACTGCCGGCAGGGCTGGGCGGATTGCCTGCGCAAGCGGCGAGCAGCGAGGCGACCAGTGAAGCGCTTGAAAGCAGCAGGCCGGCACGGCCAGCATAGGCAAAAAACTCAGGTTTTGAAAGCATGGGGAAACTCGATTCTGAAGTGTGCACCAGGCTGGTCCGGCAGCAGTTCCAGACGCCCGCCGTGCGCGGCGACGTACTCGTGCACGATGGACAAGCCAATGCCGCTGCCGCGCGCCACGTCACTGGGTTGACGCTCGCCACGGTAAAAAGGCTCGAAAATCCGCTCCCGGTCGGCTGCGGCCACGCCAATACCCTGGTCGTGAATGTCGATGCGTATCCGGCCCGGCTGCTTGCTCAGCTCCAGCCGGATCATGCCTTTAGAGGGTGAATAGCGGATGGCATTGGACAACAGGTTAGCCAGCACTGTCCCTATTTTTTCCGGATCCACTTCCATTTTGAGTGAATCACCGATGATGCTGACCGTCAGCTCGCGCGCGCGCCACTGCAGGCGTTGTGCGTCAACCTGCTCTTCCACCAGCTCCAGCAGATCGACCGTCTTGCGGTGCAACTGGCGCGCCTCGAACGCTGCCGTGTTGAAGCGCAGCAAATCTTCAATCTGCCCCTGCAGGACGCCGGTGTTGTGCCGGAGGATCTGGGCGATTTCACGCTGGTCCTTGGTCAGATCGCCAGCCACGCCGTCTTCCAGCAGCGACACGCCTTCGCGCAGCGATGCCAGCGGCGTCTTGAGTTCATGCGAGATATGGCGCAAAAACCGCGACTTGTCGGCGTCCAGCTCGACCAGCCTCAGACGCAGCCAGTTCAGCCGTTCCCCGACGAGGGCCAGGTCGGCCGGGCCACGAATCGCTATGGCCTGATCCAGCCGGTTTTCGCCGAGGCCGACGATGGCATTTTCCAGCCGTTTCAGGGGCTGGGTGAACCAGATGCCAAAGGCCAGCGCCATGGCGACGGCTAGCACGATGGCCCAGGTCACCTGCTGCGCCAGGTGCTTGCGGCTGGCTTCGAGCTTGTCCTGCAGCGACTCGTTGCGCAGCTGGATGGCTTGCTGCACCTGCACTGCAATCGCTGCGTTGATGCCTTCGAGTTCGCGAAACTCCTGCGTCAGCTGGCGCTCCCGCTCCAGCGCGCTGTCGGGTGAGCCGGTCAGCAGACCGCTCATGGTTTCCAGGTGCGCACGCCATGGCCGCGCCTTGGCGGCGGGAATGCGTTCTCTGGCGAGATTGGCCAGGATGTTGGCAGCGTCTCGGGTCTCCTCCTTGAAGCGCTCGCGCAGCACCCGGTCATCGAGCACCACCGACTGGCGCGAGCTGCGCTCCATCGAAACGCTGCGTTCGCGAAGCGACTGGGCCGCGCCGCTCAGATCGAGTGCCCTGGCCGCGTTGTCGCGGCTTTGCAGCGTCAGGTCTTCCAGCGCGGAGCAACGCGGCTATCAGCAGGAAAGCAATGACCAGCAGTTGCCGGAACGAAAATCGCTGCAGCATGGACTTCGAAAGCTGGGGCAAGGAAACTGGCTCAGGCCGGGACGGCGTCGTCCTGCCTCAGGACTTCGCCGCGCAGCGAACGCTGGCTGGCCTCGGTGATTAACACGTCAACCATCTGGCCGATCAGGCGCGGCTGGCCCTTGAGGATCACGACCCGGTTGCATTCGGTACGGCCCATTAGCTCGGTCGGGTCCTTGCGCGCCGCGCCCTCCACAAGAATGCGCTGCCGGGTTCCGAGCCGGCTGGCGCTGATGGCGCGAACGCTGTCGTCCAGCGTGGCCTGCAGGCGCTGCAGGCGTTTGAGCTTGAACTCGTGCGGCGTGTCATCCAGCAGGTTGGCAGCTGGCGTGCCCGGGCGCGGGCTGAAAATGAAGCTGAACGAGGTGTCGTAGCCGACATCGTCAACCAGCTTCATCATTTTTTCGAAGTCGTCTTCGGTTTCGCCTGGAAATCCGACAATGAAGTCGCTGCTCATGGCCAGATCTGGCCGGATCGCGCGCAGCTTGCGGATGGTGGATTTGTATTCCATCGCGGTGTAGCCGCGCTTCATCGCCATCAGGATGCGGTCCGAGCCGTGCTGCACCGGCAGATGCAGGTGGTTGACGAGCTTGGGAAGCGTGGCATAAGCGTCAATCAGGCGCTGGGTGAATTCGTTGGGGTGGCTGGTGACGTAGCGGATGCGCTCTATGCCGGGAATGTCCGACACATATTCGAGCAGCGTCGCAAAGTCGGAAATTTCGGCGGTGCCGCCCATGGGGCCGCGGTAGGCATTGACGTTCTGGCCCAGCAGCGTGACCTCTTTCACGCCCTGATCGGCCAGGCCGGCGACCTCGACCAGCACGTCCTCGAATGGTCGCGAAACTTCCTCGCCGCGCGTGTAGGGCACGACGCAATAGCTGCAGTATTTGGAGCAGCCTTCCATGATGCTGACAAAGGCGCTCGCGCCTTCGACTTTGGCCGGTGGCAGGTGGTCGAATTTCTCGATTTCCGGGAAGCTGATGTCGACCTGCGGCTTGCCCAGCCGGACGCGGCTGGCCAGCAGTTGCGGCAGGCGGTGCAGCGTCTGCGGGCCGAACACCACGTCAACATAGGGCGCGCGCTGGATGATGGCCGCGCCTTCCTGGCTGGCGACGCAGCCGCCGACGCCGATCAGCACGCCCCTGGCTTTGAGATGCTTGACTCGGCCCAGGTCGCTGAAGACCTTTTCCTGCGCCTTTTCGCGCACCGAGCAGGTGTTGAACAAGATCAGGTCGGCCTCGTCGATGTCCTGCGTTGGCTCGTAGCCCTCGGCGGCATGCAGCACGTCGCTCATCTTGTCCGAGTCGTACTCGTTCATCTGGCAGCCGAAGGTTTTGATGAAGACTTTTTTGCTCATGATATGCTATAAAAATAATAGCTGACTATGCCCGAAAACAATGGACGAGGAGCCAATTTGATAAAAAATGTGAAAAATTGGCCAAAAAATGGCCGGTCGGCGCCTGCCTGTCAGGGCGCCTTGCCGTTTGCCGGGAGCGTTGGGTCCGTGCTGCCGCCAAAGCTGAACCAGGTGTTTTTGCTGCCGGGCCGCTTTTCCCTGGCTTCCTCGCTATTGAGAATCCAGACTTCGTGGACATTGCCGGCGCTCTCGCGGGTGTAATTGACCACCAGTTTCTGGTTCACCAGCGCGCCAGACATCACCAGCAAATTGTGGGTGTCGCGGATGCGGGAGCCGACCGACAGCCGGTCGTCCTTGCCGTCCAGCGTGATGGCGGGGGGCGCCAGCACGACCAGTTCGCCGCGACGGGCAGCGGCCGGAAACTGCCTGACGGCGGGCTTGAATTCAGCGGTTTGCGCGGTGGCCGCCAGCGGCGCCAGGCCGGCCGAAGCGGCCAGCAGGAGGATGGGCAAGAGGGTGCGGAGCAAGTGCGTTGTGCAGCGGTTCATGGTGTCTGTCCAGAGGCTGTTTTAAAAGAAGGTTGTGAAGCGCTTGGCCTGCCAGTGAGATGCCGGCAGGCCAAGTCCTCAAGTGTAGCCGCTGAGCCTCAACGGATGCGCGGCGGCGCCTGCAACTGCCCGGGCGTGGTGAACCACACGCTTGACGCACCCATGCGCCTGCGCGCCTGCGCCAGCTCGTGCCGCGCCACACTGCGCAGATGCACCTCGTCAGGCCCGTCCATCAGGTGCAGCGCCCGGCCCCATGTCCAGAACTGCGCCAGTGGCGTGTCAGGCGACAGACCCATGGCGCCAAACACCTGCATGGCGCGGTCGACCACGCGGCTTTGCAGGCGCGCCGCCACCACTTTGATGGCGGCGATTTGCGCGCGCGTTGCCTGCGCGTTTGCCGCCTCTCCCTGGTCAAGTAGCCAGGCGGCATGCAGCACCAGCAGGCGCGCCTGGTCGATCTCGATGCGCGACTCGGCAATCCAGTCCTGCACATTGGCGTAATCGGCCAACTGCTTGCCAAAAGCCTGGCGCTCCAGCGTGCGCTCGGTCGCCAGCGCCAGCGCCAGCTCGCACTGGCCGATGCTGCGCATGCAGTGGTGGATGCGGCCGGGCCCGAGCCGCGCCTGCGCCATGGCAAAGCCGTCGCCCCAGCCGCCGCG
>NZ_JABBPF010000017.1 GCF_012927415.1 Polaromonas sp.
GCTGGTTGGTCAATTTGCGTTTGGCTGGTATCTGGGAAGCATTCCGCGCGGCACTCCCGAACGCGGCTATTTTGTCAACTTGCACAAAAGCATCGGCCTGCTGATCGGATTGCTGATTCTGTTGCGAATAGGCTGGCGTCTGACTCATACGCCACCGCCACTTCCCAATTCGGTTCCTCGCTGGCAGCAACAGATCGCTGCAAGTACGCATTATTTGCTTTATGGGCTCATGTTGATGATGCCGCTCTCTGGCTACCTGGCCTCCAATTTCAGCAAATTCGGTATCAATTTTTTTAATGCAATTAAGCTCGTGCCTTGGGGTTACGACGACAAGCTGGTTTCCGCATTCTTCAATCAGACGCACCTTGTGAGCGCTTGGCTGCTGCTTGCGCTGGTGTTGCTGCATGTGCTTGCCGCGCTCAAACACTTATGGATCGATCGAGACACCATTTTTTTTCGCATGTGGCCGCAACGCTGGCAGAACTCATGACAACTGCTACCGTTTCAAAAAGCCAAAACCATTTCAGGAAGTTTTGATGATAAATCGCTCGCATTTGCTGGGACTCGCTGCAGCGGGATTGCTGTTCTGGTCAGTTTCATCGAGTGCGGCTCCTTTCGCCTATGTTCCCAATGAGGGCTCAGGCACCGTGTCTGTGATTGACACCGCGATCGATCAGGTGGTGGCGGATATTCCTGCTGGCAAAAAGCCGCGCGGACTTGCCGTCAGTGGCGACTGGCTCTATGTCAGCGACCAGCCCAATAACCGGCTTCAAATGATCGATCTAAAAAAGCGCCAGTCAGGAACGACCATCGCGCTCGGTGAATCGCCCGAAGGCGTCTACGCGTCGCCCGATGGCCGCTGGATCGCTGCGGCGATCGAAGAAAGCAACGACGTTGCAATTGTGGACACCGACACCCAACAGCTCGCCTTCACGATCAAGGTGCGCGGGCGCAACCCTGAACACGCGGTTTTCAGTCCCGACGGAAAAAAACTGTTTGTCAGTGCTGAAGAGGGGGAAGCTGTAGACATTATTGATTTGGCGACCCGCGGGCAGGTGGCACAGATACCGGTGGGAGCTCGTCCACGCGGCATAGGTTTCCTGCCCAACAGCAGCCGGGCTTACGTGGCCACCGAGAACAGCGACGAGGTTTATGTGATCGACGCAGTGGACAACAAGTTAATCACACATTTCAAGGCTGGGCGGCGCGCCAATGGTGTCACCGTGCATCCCGATGGCAGCAAAGTTTATATATCGAACGGCGCAGAGGCCAGCGTTTCGGTCATCGATACGGCGGATAACAAAATCGTTGCGACCATCGCAGTCGGTCAACGTCCCTGGAACATGGCAATCACGCCCGACGGCAAGAAGTTATATGTTGCCAACGGCCGCTCGAACAGCGTCTCGGTCATTGATACCGTGCGGAACCTGAAAGTGCGGGATATCAGTGTCGGCAAACTTCCGTGGGGCGTGGTCATCAATTAAGCGTGCCGGGCGGGCAATTTGCGGCGCAGCGAGCATTGCCTTTGTAGGCGGGAGCAAAAGCAGCAGAGGGCCAAACGGCCTATCGTATAATCAGAAGCTTTGCTGCATCATCCACAGACTCCTCCCAGGATTAAAGGAACACTATTATGGCAACCGCCAAACCCAAGAAAAAGAACCCTCGCCTCGCCTCCGGCCGTAAACGAGTACGCCAGGACGTCAAACTCAACGCCGCCAATACCTCACTTCGCTCCAAATACCGCACCGCGGTGAAAAACGTTGAAAAAGCCGTTGCAGCCGGTGACAAAGACAAGGCAAAAGACCTGTTCGCCAAAGCCCAGAGCATTGTGGACACGGTTGCCGACAAGGGCATTTTCCATAAAAATAAAGCAGCGCGCGACAAAAGCCGCCTGTCCGCCAAGGTAAAAGCCCTGGCACTTAAACCCGCCGAAGCCAAGGCCGCCTGAGAAATCAGGCAAATCGCCCGGATTCCTTTACGGAATCCGCCGTTTTGTAGGGTGCGCTGCAGCAAAAGTAAAAAAACCGCCTTCGGGCGGTTTTTTTATGCCTGACTGTGGCCTTGGGGTCGGCAAAACTCAAGGTTTAGGCGGATCAGGCAGCAAACAGGCCTCGGCCATTTGCAGATTGTTGTCCTTGGCAAAATTAATCGCAAAATCCCAGGCCATGGGTTCGACGTCGCGCAATTGCGCGTTGACCACGACGCATTTGATGCCGTTGACGACGGTGGGAACGCACCAGGGGGAATACGTCAAGTGACTTCCCGGTTGTGCGCCACCCGGACGGAACTGGCTCATGACCCCGCATAACCTGTCGGCCCAATCGCTGGGCCGGAAGGTTCTGCCGTCATGGGTAAGGCCCTGAATAAAAACTTCTTTGGGGGAATTGGAGACCATCGGGTGGAAGGTTTTTCTTGCGGGCCAGAGGTACGGTATAACCCCATGCTGCACCGCACAACAATTCTATCTTATATAAGACTCAGTCCAGTTTTGAGCACAGCCCACCAGAAATTCCTCGGTTGCATTTGCGGGATGCAACACCCTCACGGAAGGACGCGAAGTCTGCGCCTAAAATCAGTTCACCGATCGTCATCGTCAGCGCGATCTTTCTTTTTTTGCCACTGCCCCTGGAGTTTTCACCATGACCGCTGCCCTTCCCGGCCACATCGAGGCTGCTTCTCCTCACGTCATGAATACCTATGGCCGCCTCCCAATAGCAATGTCGCATGGTCAGGGCTGCCGGCTGTGGGACGTGAATGGCAAGTCTTACCTTGATGCGCTGGGCGGCATTGCCGTCAACACCCTGGGCCACAACCACCCGAAACTGGTTCCCGCCTTGCAGGACCAGGTCAGCAAACTCATCCATTGCTCCAATTACTACCATGTACCGCTTCAGGAAACGCTGGCGGCCAAACTGGTGGAACTGTCTGGCCTTGAAAACGTATTTTTCTGCTCGACCGGACTGGAAGCCAATGAAGCCGCACTGAAACTGGCGCGCAAGTTCGGCCACGACAAAGGCATTGATCGCCCCGAAATCGTGGTTTACGAAAAAGCCTTTCACGGACGCAGCATTGCCACTTTGAGTGCCACGGGCAACCCCAAGGTGCAGGCCGGTTTTGGCCCGCTGGTCGAAGGATTCATTCGCGTGCCGGTCAACAATATGGATGCCCTGAACGCCGCGACCGAGGGCAACCCAAATGTGGTCGCAGTATTTTTTGAGGCGATTCAGGGCGAAGGCGGCATCCACAGTATGAAGGATGCGTATTTGCGGCAAGTGCGCCAGCTTTGCGACGAACGCGACTGGCTGCTCATGATTGACGAGGTGCAATGCGGCATGGGCCGCACGGGCAAATGGTTTGCGCACCAGTGGGCAGGTATCAAGCCCGATGTCATGCCGCTGGCAAAAGGCCTGGGTTCGGGCGTGCCGGTGGGGGCGGTGGTGGCCGGCCCCAAAGCCGCCCACATTTTTGGCCCGGGCAACCACGGCACGACCTTTGGCGGCAATCCGCTGGCCATGCGGGCTGGCGTGGAAACGATCCGCATCATGGAAGAAGACGGTTTGCTGGCCAATGCTGTCACGGTGGGAGACCATTTGCGCGCGCTCCTGATCGGAGAACTCGGCGACGTACCGGGCTTTAAGGAAGTCCGTGGTCGCGGACTGATGCTTGGGGTCGAGCTAACCAAGCCTTGCGGCGACCTGGTCAGTCGCGCGGCCGACGACGGCCTGCTGATCAGCGTCACCGCTGACACCGTGATCCGCTTGGTGCCGTCGCTCATCATGACGACCGTCGAGGCCGATGAAGTAGCGTCCATTTTGTGCCCCCTGATCAAGCAGTTCCTGAAAGAAAAAGCATGACTGACAACGGACAATTTTCCAGTAGCCCGCTGTTGGAAAAATTAGCCGAAACAGGGGACGGTGCAGCATACGGAGTGTCAAGCATGGGAGCAAAAAATATCAAGCACTACCTCCAGTTCAGTGACTTGAATGCTGAGGAGTATGACTACCTGTTCGAGCGCGCCGCACTCATCAAGAAGAAATTCAAGGCCTACGAAAAACACCAGCCCCTGGTCGACCGCACCATGGCCATGATTTTCGAAAAGGCCTCGACCCGCACCCGCGTGAGTTTTGAAGCCGGCATGTACCAGCTCGGCGGCAGCGTGGTACATCTGACAACGGGTGATAGTCAACTGGGCCGCGCCGAGCCGATCGAAGACAGTGCCAAGGTCATCAGCCGCATGGTCGATCTGGTGATGATCCGCACTTTCGAGCAAACCAAGATAGCCTGTTTTGCAGCGCACTCGCGCGTGCCGGTCATCAACGGCCTGACCAATGAATTTCACCCTTGCCAGATCCTGGCGGACATCTTCACCTACATCGAGCACCGCGGCTCGATCCGGGGCAAGACGGTTGCCTGGGTGGGCGACGGCAACAACATGGCCAACACCTGGCTGCAGGCGAGCGAAATTTTGGGTTTCAAGGTCCATCTGAGCACACCGGGCGGCTACGAGGTGGACCAATCGATTGCCGGCATCCGCTCCACTGAAAGTTATCAGGTCTTTCAGGATCCGATGCAGGCCTGCGCCGGTGCCGACCTCGTCACCACGGATGTGTGGACCAGCATGGGCTATGAGTCCGAGAACGAAACGCGCAAAAAGGCGTTTGCCGACTGGTGTGTGGACAGCGAAATGATGCGCGCAGCGCGACCTGACGCCCTGTTCATGCATTGCCTTCCCGCGCATCGTGGTGAAGAAGTCGAAGCCGAGGTGATTGACGGCCCGCAGTCCGTGGTCTGGGACGAAGCGGAAAACCGAATGCATGCGCAAAAAGCCCTCATGGAATACCTTTTGCTGGGCAAGATCACCTGAAGCAGACCTTTACGCTTAGGGTCGGTCAAGGACCCATGCGGGCTAAGGCTTTGGCTTTATCCAGATAGGTTGGCGCCCCTCCCTGCCAGTGGCATCCACACCACCGGCCTGTCCCACCATGGCGCAGCCAACACAACTGCTGCAGGCGCCACAACCCGGCTTTTCCCCAAGCCCCTTTTGCAGCCGGCCGAGCCGGCGGCGCAATCCTGAGGGCATCCAGTACCACAGCGCATAAGCGGCAGCCACCACAACCATGATGCCGGCAATCGACTGCTGCAGCATGACTAACCCCCCCCCCACCGCAAAGCAAGCCGGTAAGTGATCCAGCTTGCGCCATAGGCCAATGCAAACAGATAGGCCGCCATGAAGAGAGCGTAACGCCAGCTGTTGGTTTCGCGCCTCACCGTGACCAAAGTGGAAATGCACTGTGGCGCGAACACGTACCAGACCAGCAGCGACAAGGCCGTGGCCAATGACCAGCTCTGGGCAATCACCGGCCCTAGCGCCGAAGCCACATTTCCGCCGGTCGCCGACAGCGCATACACCGTTCCGAGCGCGCCCACAGCCACCTCGCGGGCGGCCAGACCTGGCACCAGCGCAATGGAAATCTGCCAGTTGAAACCAATCGGTGCAAAAATGACTTCAAGTGTGTGGCCCAGCCGCCCGGCCAGGCTGTACTGGATCGCCGGGCCGGCCGCACCCTCGGGTGGTGCCGGAAAAGTGGACAGAAACCAAAGCAGCACCGTAAGCGCCAAAATTATGCCGCCTACGCGCTTCACGAAGATAAGCGCCCGCTCATGAAGGCCCATTGCCAGCTGGCGCAGGCTTGGCACCCGGTAAGCCGGCAATTCCATGATCAGCGGCGTGGGTCGCGCATGACCGCGCCACAGTTTGAACACGGCCGCCACTGCCATCGCGCTCACAATACCGCCAGCGTAAAGCGCAAACATGACCAAGCCCTGCAGGTTAAAAATGCCGCCTACCGTCCGCTCGGGAATGAAAGCGCCAATCAGCAGCGCATACACCGGCAGACGGGCCGAACAGGTCATTAGCGGCGCGATCATGATGGTCACCAGTCGATCGCGCCAGTGGGTAATGGTGCGCGTCGCCATCACGCCGGGAATCGCGCAGGCAAAACTCGACAGCAGCGGAATGAAAGAGCGCCCGGACAGTCCTACGCTGCCCATGACGCGGTCCAGCAAAAAAGCGGCGCGTGGCAAATAACCAGAGTCTTCCAGCGTCAGAATGAAAAAGAACAGAATCAGGATTTGCGGCAAAAACACCAGCACACCGCCCGCACCCGCCAGAATGCCGTCGGCCAGCAAACTAAGCAGCACCCCTTCAGGCATGTAGGTGCGCAACAGGCTGGAGAGCCAATCCACCGCTGACTTGATCGCCTCCATGGGCAGCGTGGCCCAGCTGAAGACGGCCTGGAACATCATGAACAGGATCGTGGCCAGCAGCAACATTCCCCACAGCGGATGCAACACCACCCGATCAATGGCGTCATCGGTATGCAGACTGTCGGGTGGCGAGTGCACGGTCAGCCGCATGATGCGGCGTACTTCCAGCTGGGTGTCCATGACCTGGTCGAAACTCGGCGCCTGCCAGGCCGCTGCGCTGGCAGGCGTTGCGCTGGGAACTTGCCAGTCGCCCAGAAACTGCAGCAGTTCGCGGGCGCCATCGTGCCGCACCCCCACCGTTTCCAGCACCGGCATGCCAAGCTCACGTGAAAGCACTTGGTGGTCGATCACAATGCCGGCGCGCCGCGCCGCATCGCTCATGTTGAGCGCCAGCACCATGGGCAGACCCAGTGCACGCGCTTCCAGCACAAGGCGAAGGTTGAGTTGCAGATTGGTCGCGTCGGCTACGCAGATCAGCCGGTCAGGCAAGGGTTCGCCAGAGCGCTGGCCGATGACTATATCGCGGGTGACGGCTTCGTCAGCGCTAAGCGCGTTGAGGCTGTAGGCACCGGGCAAGTCCAGCACCATCACGCGATGGCCCGAGGCGGTCAGCACCTGCCCTTCCTTGCGCTCAACCGTGACGCCGGCATAGTTGGCCACCTTCTGACGGCTGCCCGTGAGCAAATTAAAGAGCGCCGTCTTTCCACAGTTGGGGTTGCCCAGTAAGGCCACACGAAGCAGCCCGGTCATGGGTTTGACAGCGCTGCTCATGCCCTGTTTCCTTGTTCTGCAATTGGACACACGCGGATCAGCGCCGCTTCCCGGCTACGCAGGGCAAAAGTGGTGTGTCCCACCCGCACCGCCAGCGGATCGCTGCCCGGAAAACCCCTCGCCATCACACGAACCGGCTCGCCGGGAAGAAACCCGATTTCCAGCAGACGAAGCAGCACCTCGCTTTCTTCGGCATCTGTGGCAGGCATCAGCCTCAGCACCCGAGCTGACTGGCGCTGGGGCAGCTCATGAAGTCCGATATCCGCTTCGCCGCTCATGGAGTGGGTCGTTTGGTCATGCTTGCACCTGCTAAATAATGGTAATGATTCTCATTATAATAGCGCAACCCATCTTGGTCGAGGCGCGAAAGCGGCAAAATAATTTACGTCATGCCATTTATCGGGCGGGCCATCATCGCCCCGAAACAACACTTCGCAGCCCTTCCTCCCGAAGCTTTGGAGGCGAAACTCAGCCACGCCCCACGAACGGCATCTTGGTGGCCATGATGGTCATGAACTGCACGTTGGTGGACAGCGGTAGCGCGGCCATGTGAAGCACCGCGTCGGCTACTTCGCTGGCGTCCATCATGGCTTCGATGGCCATCTCGCCGTTGGCTTGGGGAACGCCCGTCGCCATGCGCGCCGAGAGTTCGGTCATGGCGTTGCCAATGTCAATCTGGCCACAGGCAATGTTGTACTTGCGCCCGTCGAGTGAAATCGATTTGGTCAGCCCCGTGATGGCATGCTTGGTTGACGTGTAAGGCGCGGAATTGGGCCGTGGCGCATGGGCTGAGATGGAGCCGTTGTTGATGATGCGTCCGCCCTGCGGCGACTGCTCCTTCATCATCCTGAAAGCCCCTTGCGCGCATAAGAAGGAGCCGCTCAGGTTGATGTTGACCACGTTTTGCCATTGCTCAAATCCGAGATCCTCAAAGTTCGCGGGTGGTGAATTCACCCCCGCGTTATTGAACAGCACATCGAGGCGGCCAAACTTGCGCCTGATTTGCGCAAACAGCGCGGCAACTGACTCTGGCTGGCTCACATCGGTAGCGACCGGCAAGGCGCGGTCCACGCCGCCTTCGCTGGCGACTTCGCTGGCGACTTCGTTGAGCAGCTCAATCCGGCGCCCGGCCAATACCACCCGGTAGCCGTCGCGCAAAAACGCCAGCGCAACCGCCTTGCCAATGCCCGTGCCCGCGCCGGTAACCAGCGCAACCTTGTCGTTCGATTTCATGTTTGATGCCTTTGTCTCTGGAGTTGGGGATCGCCGAAGCAGCCTGGCGTTGCCCGCTTTGCTGATTCTGCCCTAGCCAGGTGGCCGTCGCCGCGCTTCAAGCGCCAAAGCAATTGGCATTTAATTTACTTTCAGCTTGCGCAAGATGCTGGGCGTGGTTCTTTTTCCTGAAACTGGAAGCCGCGCACGTATTTGCGGGAAAAATAACGATCTGGTCCGTATAAATCGGTTGTGGTTAGCTATTTTTTTGATAGTAATTGGAGTCACCCGACGGTTAACAGATCAGACGGGAATCCGGCCAGGAAAACCCGTTGGCCTCAACCTGCGGCTTTTGGGTTGATCGCAAATGGTATGCAGACCAGCGGCACCGGGTTTTAGCGTGCGCGCTGACCACCCGGGTGTATAAACCTCGCTGCGGCCGGACATGCACCGGCACCGACCAACAACGAACTCAAGGAGCATCCGACATGGGCGCGCAATGGAAAGCAAAAGGCAAGGATCTGGCGGCGAGCGCCAAGGGCCGCGTGTTCGGCAAGCTGGTCAAGGAGATCATGGTGGCCGCGCGCAACGGCGCCGACCCGGCGATGAATCCGCGCTTGCGGCTGGTGGTGGAGCAGGCCCGCAAGGTTTCCATGCCAAAGGACACGTTGGATCGGGCGCTCAAGAAGGGCGCCGGTCTGACGGACGATGCAGTTCACTTCGAACATGTTCTCTATGAGGGCTTTGCGCCGCACCAGGTGCCCGTGATGGTTGAATGCCTGACCGACAACGTCAAGCGCACCGCGCCAGAAATGCGGGTGTTGTTCCGCAAAGGCCACCTAGGCACCTCCGGCTCTGTGGCCTGGGACTTTGACCATGTGGGCATGATTGAGGCCGCGCCCGTCAAGGCAGGTGCCGACCCGGAACTGGCCGCCATTGAGGCCGGAGCCCAGGACTTTGAGCCGGGCGAGGAAGAGGGAACGACGTTATTCCTGACCGACCATGCCGACCTGGACCTGGTCAGCCGCGCGCTGCCGGCCCAGGGCTTCAATGTCTTGTCGGTCAAGCTGGGCTACAAGCCCAAGAATCCGATCGATCCGTCCGGCATGAGCGCGGCGGATCTGGCAGAAGTCGAAGCCTTTCTGGCCGCCATTGATGCAAACGAGGATGTGCAGCAGATTTATGTGGGCTTGGCGGGCTAATCAGTAACAAGCGCTGAACCCGGGTTTGACGTCACACCCAGGCGCTCGGGCCAGGGGTCAGGGGTCAGGGGTCATTTGAAATCAGGGCGCGCCAGGCCAGACCAGAGCCAAATTGTGCAGAATTGATATCCATGAACGAAGCCACTCAACTACCGCAACTCCCTCCGCTGCCTGACCGCCTCTCGATCGACGCGCACAGTCCGCACCACGTCGCAGCCGTGTTCAAACATGAAGTTCGAATTCGCCTGAATGACAAGGAGCGGCTCGATGTCGAGGAGTACTGCATCAGCGAGGGCTGGGTCAAGGTGCCCGCTGGCAAGACGCTGGATCGCAAGGGCCATCCTCTATTGATCAAGTTGAAGGGCAAGGTAGAAGCTTTTTACCGATAAACAACTTCTTCCATTCGCCATGACGTGATTTCCAAGGCGACGCAGTTTGAATTTTGTCGCGCCAAACTGGCCGGGCGCGATAGTCATTGGAAAGTCGATTGCCGCATTCGGGAAATTGTTGGGGAATTGCCAGAAACAGGGCTCATGTCCAATTTTTATGGCTTCTTTTAGCTATACTTTTAATAGCAACTCACCGTTGGTTTGAATTGGTCCCGCCGTACAGCCACGGCAGGTCCAGAAGCTTCTGGCCCAGCACTTTGAGCGAGGCGTCCCGGCCCCAGCGCAGCGCGCCCTCGGCATGAAATATCTGGCCGTTGCGTAACGCCCTGGCCTGAACCCGGGCGTTGCGCTGCCAGCGGTTCTGCGCGTAGCGCTGCAGCAGGGCTGGCAGCTCAAAAGCCGGGTCCAGCGCCTGAGCCAGGGCAGCACCCAATTCGGCGGCGTCTTCAATCGCCATACCCGCGCCTTGCGCCAGATAGGGCAGCATCGGGTGGGCGGCGTCGCCCAATAAAGCGACACGGCCTTGAGCCTGCTGATGTGCGCCGCGCATGGGCGGCCGGTCGCACAAGCCCCACAGTCGCCATGCCGGACCCGCTTGGGCGCCGCATTCCGTCACAGCCGCGATCAGGTCACGCAGCGGCGCGCAAGTCAGCTGGATGGCCGCCTGCAAATCAGCCGCATTGGTGCTGTGATCCCAGCTTTGCAGGTCGCTCTGGATCTGCCCCTGGACGATGGCGACCACGTTGAGCCAGTCGCCGCCCCGCACCGGGTACTGCACCACATGCAGTTTGGGGCCCAGCCAGGCGGTCACCTGCTGGCTGCGCAGCCGCTCGGGCAGGCTGGCTTGTGGCAGCATGGCGCGGTAGGCCAGATGACCGGTGACGCGGGGCGGCCCATCATTCAGCAGCAGTTGCTCGCGCACGCGGCTCCACAGCCCGTCAGCGCCGATGAGGGCATCACCTTCAACCTCCAGTCCCTGGGTGGTTTTGAGCGTCACGACGCGACCAGTGTCCTCATAGCTGGCCAGACAGCTGTCCCGGTTGAGCCACACCTTGTCCTGCACCAAAACGCTCCGGAGCAACAGGTCATGGAGATCGGCGCGGTGAACCGTGACGTAGGGTGCGCCGTATTTTTGCAGCGCCCGCTCACCCAGCGGCAGCACGCCAAGCTCCCGGCCCGACATCGCATCGCGCACCTGCAACCGGTAAGGAAAAGCCGCCACGCGGGCCAGTTCGGTCTTCAGTCCCCAGCCGTGCAGCACCCTGACCACATTGGGGCCGAGCTGAATACCCGCGCCGACTTCGCTGAACACCGGTGTGCGCTCATACAGACGCACCTCCCAACCGGCGCGCGACGCGGCCAGTGCCGCTGCCAGCCCGCCTATGCCGCCACCGGCAATCAAGGCCTGCCGAATAGGACCCCCACGGTCACTCACCCCGCGCAGCTTTCTGCCCCCCAAAGGGGGCTGATTTTCCCGGGCGCTGCCCTGCGGGAAATTGTGGGTACTTGCGCGCTCATGCCGCCAGCAACTGCCGCAGCACGTAGGGCAGGATGCCACCGTTGCGGTAGTAGTCCACCTCAATTGGCGTGTCGACGCGCAGGATGACGCTGACTTCCTGGCGCGAACCATCGGCCCGCATGATGACCAGCTGGGCTTCGCTTTGCGGTTTTAGCTCGGGGTGCGGAATCACTTCAATGAATTCGGAGCCCACCAGCTTCAGCGTCTGCCAGGATTCACCGGGTTTGAACTGCAGCGGCAGCACGCCCATTCCAACCAGGTTGCTGCGGTGAATGCGCTCAAAACTGCCCGCCACCACGGCCTTGATGCCGAGCAGCTGCGTGCCCTTGGCAGCCCAGTCGCGTGACGAGCCGGTGCCATATTCCTCGCCGGCAAAAATCACCGTCGGCGTGCCCTCGGCGATGTATTTCATGGCAGCGTCGTAAATCGGCATCTTCTGGATTCCGCTGTCGGGCATGCGGCTGGCCGGGTGGTACAGGGTCACGCCACCCTCTTCGCGCGAGCCTTCACTGTCAGCGGGAATCATCAGGTTCTTGATGCGCACATTGGCAAAAGTGCCGCGCATCATCACGTCATGGTTGCCACGGCGCGCGCCATAGCTGTTGAAATCAGCCTTCTGCACGCCGTGCGCCTGCAACCACAAGCCGGCTGGCGAACTGGCCTTGATGGAGCCGGCTGGCGAGATATGGTCGGTGGTGATGGAGTCGCCAAACAGCGCCATGATGCGCGCGCCCTTCACGGCAAAAACGTTGCTCGTGCCGCTGGTCTCTGCGGGAGCCGCTTGAATCTCCATGGCGAAGTCCTTGAAGAACGGCGGCTCGGCAATATAGGTGCTGGCCGGCCAGGTGTAGGACGTGCCGGTGACGCCCTTGATTTTTTCCCAAAGTTTGCCGGGCTCGGTCTTTACCTTGGCGTAGTTGGTGCGGAAGGCCTTGCCATTCATGGCGTACTTCATGAGCTTCTGGACTTCTTCGCTGGTCGGCCAGATGTCACCCAGGTAAACGTCCCTTGACTTCCCATCTTTACCCTTGCCCCTGCCGACGGGCTCGGTCATCAGGTCGCGCCTCACCGTACCGGCAATGGCATAGGCCACGACCAGCGGCGGGCTGGCCAGAAAGTTGGCCTTGATGTTGGGGTGAATTCGGGCTTCAAAGTTGCGGTTGCCCGACAGCACCGCGGCGCAGACCAGGTCGCTCTTGTTGATCGCTTCATTCAGCTCGGGCGTCAGGTCGCCCGAATTACCGATGCAAGTTGTGCAGCCATAACCGGCAAGCGAAAACCCCAGCTTTTCCAGATAAGGAAGGAGACCGGTTTCGGTCAGGTATTCGGTCACGATGCGCGATCCCGGGGCCAGCGAGGTCTTGATGTGGGGCGCTACCCGCAGCCCCGCTTCCACCGCCTTTTTGGCCAGCAGGCCAGCTGCCAGCAGCACGCTGGGGTTGGAGGTGTTGGTGCAACTGGTAATGGCGGCAATCAACACGTCGCCGTTGCCGATGCTGACGCCAGCCTTTTGTGAATCAGGTGTAGGGACGTCCGGGTGGGCCGCCACCATCGAAGCCAGCGTCGGGCGGTTGCCCTCCATTTCGACCACCGAGCGCGGTGCGCCCACCGGCGTGGGGAGTGCTCCCGGCAGCGTGTCGGCACGGCCTTCGTCCATGTGGCGCAACAAATGCCGGGTTGCCAGCATGGCGGCGGGCTGGTTGAAGCCATTGTCTGCAATCGGCTTGCTAAAAAGCGAAGCGAACTGACTCGCCACGTTGCCCAGTTCGATGCGGTCTTGCGGCCGCTTCGGGCCGGCCAGGCTGGGCGTTACATCACCCAGGTCAAGCGTGACCACCTGCGAATAATCAATGTCGCCCGCCTGGGTCACGCCGAACAGGCCCTGCGCGCGAAAGTAAGCCTCGAAGGCCTCGATCTCGCTCTTGGTGCGACCAGTACCCCTGAAGTATTCGATGGTTTTTTCGTCGACCGGAAAAAAGCCCATGGTGGCACCGTATTCAGGTGCCATGTTGCCGATCGTGGCGCGATCGGGCAGGCCCAGGCTGCGCGTGCCTTCACCAAAAAACTCGACGAACTTGCCGACCACTTTCTCGCGGCGCAGGGTCTCGGTGACGCGCAGCACCAGGTCGGTGGCAGTCACGCCCTCGCGCAGCCGGCCGGTCAATTCCATGCCCACCACATCGGGCGTCAGCAGATAGACCGGCTGGCCCAGCATGGCAGCTTCGGCCTCAATGCCGCCCACGCCCCAGCCGACCACGCCAATGCCATTGATCATGGTGGTGTGACTGTCGGTACCGACCAGCGAATCGGGGTAATACAAGCCGTCTTTGGTCTTGTGCACGCCGCGCGCAAGATATTCGAGATTGACCTGGTGCACGATGCCAAAGCCCGGAGGCACGACGCCGAAAGTGTCAAATGCCTGCATGCCCCATTTCATGAACTCGTAGCGCTCGCGGTTGCGCTGGAATTCGAGCTTCATGTTGAGGTCGAGAGAATTCTTTTTTCCGTAGTAGTCCACCATGATGGAGTGGTCGACCACCAGGTCGACCGGCACCAGAGGGGCGAGGGGTTTGGGGTTTTTTGGCCGTTTGTGCGCCACGCGGCGCATGGCGGCCAGGTCGGCCAGCAGCGGCACGCCGGTAAAGTCCTGCAGCACGACGCGCGAGACCACAAACGGTATTTCGTCACTCCGGTTTGCCCGGGGAGCCCAATTGGCCAGTTCCTCAACGTGGGCCGCCGTCACCTTTTTGCCATCGCAGTTGCGCAGCACCGATTCGAGCACGATGCGAATCGACACCGGCAGGCGCGCCACCTTGGGAAACTGCCTGGCCAGAGCCGGCAGGGAGTAAAACTTACCGCTCTTGCCCGAGGGCGTTGTGAAGCTCTTGACGGTGCCTGCGAAAGCGTGGCGGGCTGGGCGGGCGGTGGTGGGCGACTTGGCCATGACAGACTCCTTTTTGTTGAATCGGCAGCCCCCATTCTGGCAGGCGCAGAACTGGCGGGTGTAAAAGCAGCCAGAATTCGGCCCTGCCAGCAGCGTCTGCCATAGCGCCACGCAGCTTTTTCCGGCAAGCGTCAGCCAGCGGCAGACGCTGCCGGGGCACAAAAGTCATGTGCTCCGCGCCGCAAGCGTCAAGGCAGCGTCACAGCATCCGGCAAATTTGCTATATTTTTTATA
>NZ_JABBPF010000104.1 GCF_012927415.1 Polaromonas sp.
ATTCCCAGCGCTGCGCTGCTGATCTTCATCGTGTTCGCGCTGCCCGATCTCCAGGTCCTGATCGACTATGAGCCCGCCGTGATCCTGACGTTAACGCTCGTCTGTTCCGCATTCACGGCGGACTACCTGCGTGCGGGCATCAACACCGTCGACGGCGGCCAAGTGGAGGCCGCACTCAGCTTGGGCATGCGCCCGATGTGCATCATCACTGCGGTGGTATTGCCGCAGGCGCTGCGCGCGGTGGTGCAGCCGATGACCTCGCTGCTCATTGCGCTGATGCTGTCGACCTCGCTGGCGTCGCAGGTGCCGTTTCCAGGCCGGGAACTCACCGCGCTCGTGGCCAAGCTCGCCAACGACTCCGCCGCCGGCATGCCCGCGTTCGCGGTGGCCGCTGCGATGTACGTGGCGTCGGGGCTGCTCATCGCCTGGGCTGGCGCCACCCTTGAAAAGAAGATGCGGATATTGCGATGAGCCGTCCTTTGGAAGACATTCTGTTTGGTGATCCGGGCCGCGAGGCGCAGACCGTCACTCGGGCCGTGAGCGTGACCGCCGCGGTCGTGCTGCTCCTGCTGGCTGCGGGCATCGTGTTCAGGTTTCATGCCGCAGGGCAGTTCGACGCGCGGTACTGGGAATTCTTCGCCTGGCCGACGACGTGGGCCTTCTTGGCCAAGGGCCTGCTCGGCACGCTCGCATCGGCGGCGACGGCCGCCGTCATCGCGCTGGTCCTCGGGCTGGTACTGCTGGTAGGGCGGCTGTCGCCGTTGCGGCTCGCACGTTGGCCGAGCGTCGCGGTCATCGAGTTCCTGCGCGGCGTGCCGACGCTGCTGCTCATCTATGTGGGTTTTCTGGTTCTTCCGTCGGCCGGGATTAAGCTGAACACGTACTGGATGTTGACGTTGCCCATCGGCCTTAGCACCGCCGCAGTGGTGGCCGAGGTCTACCGCGCGGGCGTGCTCGCAGTTCCGCGCGGCCAGACAGATGCTGCGCGAAGCCTGGGGCTGACCGAAGCCCAGGTTTTCTTCTTCGTCGTCTTCCCACAGGCCCTACGCTACATTGTCCCGGCACTGGTCGCGCAACTGGTCATCGTGGTCAAGGACACCACTTTCGGTTACGTCGTCACCTACGGCGAATTGATGCAGAACGCCAAGGTGCTCATCGCCAACTACCACGCGCTGGTGCCCGTATACCTTGTAGTAGCGGTGCTGTACTGCCTGGTTAACTACGCGATATCAAGGGCAAGCAAACAGCTCGGCCGGCCGATGCACTGACCATCATCAAGCCGCTCACGTGTTGGTGCCAAAACGGCTGGATATGACGATTTGAAAAAGAACAAGCCCGTTGTGAAGCAAGTCTATTTATCAGGAATATGGTGAAGCGAGAAATGATAGAAGTCCTCGTAGTCAGGGCTTTTCGTTTAGTGCGCAGATAGCTCGTCTTTCGTAAACGCGCGGTGAACGCATATTGACCGCGAGCAAGCGGTCATGGGTAATGATCAGTCGCGTGGTGATGGTGGGATAACTGCCGGCGATGCGGCAGCAAATCGGCGACCTGACTGGCACGCTACGTTGGCAGTCGCGTGAGCACGTCCTTGAGATAGGCGTAGGGGTCGTGGCCATTCAACCTTAAACTTTGGGGTAAACCGATCCGGTAGCGAGCCTCAGAATCCGATGAAGAAATCAGCCGCTGCTGGAAGGCGGCGAACGATTTCAGGCAAAACTATAGGTCCGCTTCGGAGAACTCTGTACAGCCGGTATGGGCCCGTTGTTGATCGCCATGAACGACGGCTGACTGGCAAGTCAAGCCGTGTAATTGAATTTCCAGAAAGCTGCCAGTGATAAGTGGCAGCTCCCGCTGCAAACCGGCTGTTCTAGCCGTGACTCATGCAGGCTTGCTTTGAAGGCATGACCCTGCCCCGCTGCCAACTCCCACTCACGACCGGATCGCCTGCACCGGGTCCATGCGTGCGGCGCTGCGCGCCGGAATCGCTGCCGCCGCCAGCCCCACGCCACAGGCCACGACCGAGGCCAGCACGACCAGCATGGGGTCAAGCTGCGCGGCAAACAGCGGGTTGCCGTCCGGGCTTTTGAAAATATGAGAGAACACCACCAGCAGGCCGAAGGCCAGCGCCGAGCCGAACAGCGAGCCGGCCAGACCGACCAGTCCACCCTGCAGCAAGAACACCGTCATGATGCGGCGCCTTCCAGCGCCCATGGCGCGCAGGATACCGATTTCGCGCCGCTTTTGCACCACGCTGACCACCAGCACACTGGAAATTCCCAGCGCCACGATGATGATGACAAAGCTGCGGATCAGGTTGTTCGACACGGTCTGGTTGCTCAGGGCGTTGAGCAGGCCCGCGTTGGTCTGCATCCAGCTGTCCACCGTCAGGCCGGTCTGCGCGCGAAGTGCGTCGGCCACCTGGTTGGCGCCGAACAGGTCTTTCACCGTGAGGTCGATATTGGACACGCCGCCGGGCAAGTCGAGCAGCGTCTGCGCGAGTTTGAGTGTTACGAAGACCCAGCGGCGGTTCAGGTCGCGGTTGCCCATGTCGAACAGGCCGGTGATGTCCAGCGTTTCACTGCGCCCGCCGGCGCTGGTGACACGCAGCTTGTCACCCACGCTGACGCCCAGGTCCTGCGCCAGATCGGTGCCGATCAATGCGCCGGTGCCGGTCACGTCGAAGCGGCCGCGCGTCATGTAGTCGTCCATGCGGACCACGCGGCGATAGGCATCGGGCTGCACGCCGAGCAGCGCCACGCTTTTGTTGCTGTTGCCGCGCGACGCAAAGGCCGGGCCGCTGACCACCGGCGAGACTGCCAGCACGCCCGGCGTGGCCGCTGCCAGCGCGGCAATGCGCTCCCACTGGTCGACCGAGCGCAGGCGCTGCTCGCGCGGCTGCACCACCGCCGCTACCGAACGATCAGCACTGGGCGTGAGCACGCGCTGCGTGACTTCCTCGAGCGGACGGACCACCACATGCGCCTGCGAGCCCAGGACGCGGTCAATGATGGTTGACTGCAGCTGGTTGATCAGTTGCGTGAGAAAGATGATGACCGCCACGCCGCCGGTCACGCCGGCCAGGATCAGCACGCTCTGCATCCGGCCTTCGCGCAGGAAGCGCAACGCCACCAGCAACTCGAAAGGCATCCAGCGCGTCCAGGAACTTGCGGCGGGGCGGTGGCGGGTAAAGAACATGGGTTCAGCTCAACCGTCAGCGAATGAAGGACGGCACTTCCATGCCCTTGCCTGGCGTCAGCACCGGGCCGGGCCGAACGCGGTCACCGGGCGCTGCCTTTTCGGTCTGCGGAATGGCCTGGTCGCCCTCTTTCAGGCCTTCCAGGATTTCCACCGCGCAGGCCGAGCCTGACCGGCCTGCGCAAGGCCTGGTCGCCTGAGAGCAGCAACACCCAGGGCGCCTGGCGGTCGGCGTCGCGCACCGCGCCGGAGGGCAGCACCAGCGCGTCCTTTTTGGTGCCGCCCACCAGTTCCACCGAGACCGTCATGTCCGGACGCAAAAATGCCGGCGGATTGGGCACCGCCAGACGGACCTCCACGGTGCCACGCTGCGGGTCGACCGCCGGTGCGATGTAGTTCAGCTGGGCGTCAAACGACTGGCCTGGGTAGGCATCGGCCACTGCCCGGGCGGGCATGCCGGGCGTGAGCAGGCGCAGGTTTTTTTCATCCACATTGGCATCAATCCGGGTGCCCCCCTGCGCCGCCAGGCTCAAGAGCACATGGCCGGGCTGGGCCATGCTTCCGGGCTCGACGCTGCGCGTCAGCACAATGGCATCGACCGGACTGGTGACGGCCAGGCGGGCCAGCCGTGCCTGTGCCATTTCAACGGCGGCAGCGGCCTGGTCAATGCGCGAGACGGCCAGCGAGCGCTCGACGCCGCCGGGCTGGTTGGCCTGGGACTGCACCCGGGCCGACTGCAGCGCGCTGCTGGCCGTGTCGAGGGCGCGCCGCGCCTCATCGAGCTTTTGCTGCGAAAAGAAACCCTGCGCCACCAGTTCCCGGGTGCGCTGAAAATCGCGCTCGGCCGAGGTGAGGGCGGCCTGCGCCTGCACCACGGCCTGACTAGCCACCGGCGCGGCCACAGTGGCCTGCTGGGTGGCGCGGCCGCGCGCTTCAGTCAAGGCGGCTCTGGCCTGCTGCAGAGCGGCTCTGGCTTCGGCATCCGACAGGCGCAGCAGCACATCGCCGGCCTTGACGCGGTCGCCTTCGCGGACGCGCACTTCCAGTACGGTGGCGGCGACTTCAGACCCGATATCCATGCGCGCCGGCGCGTTGAGCCGCCCGGTGGCCACCACCGACTGGACGATGCCGGTGCGCGCCACCGCCACCAGTTGCACTGGCGCGCCGCGCCGGCTGGCCAGCACGGCGGCACCGGCCACAACGAGCACGAGCAGGGCGGCAGCGCCCCATTTCACGATAGGTTTCATGGTTGCCAAGCGTAGCAGGTGATTTCTGCCGGGTGCTCACACCCGATCGGCGGCGCAGGTTTAATTTGAAGCATGGCCGGCCGGCGCAAAAATGCCGGGAATTGACCAATTCCTCGTAAACTGGAGCGCCATCGCAAGACCTCACCCCCTTATGGAACAAGCCCCGCCCCCGCCCCAGGACGCCAACGACCTCGGCCGCTATCTGGCGCTCATGGTGACGCATGGCGCTTCTGATCTTTTCCTGTCCAGCGACGCGCCCGCTTCACTCAAAATCCAGGGAAAGATACGGCGGCTGCCCGAGGAGCCGCTGACTGGATCGCGCATCAAGACGCTGGCTTATTCAATGATGCGCGAATCCCAGATCCGCGAGTTTGAGGCCGAACTGGAGTGCGATCTGGCCATTGCGATGGAGCGGCTGGGGCGCTTTCGCGTCAACGTCTACCGCCAGCGCGGCGAAATTGCGGTGGTGGTGCGCCACATCAACAGCCAGATTCCATCGCTCGAATCACTGAACCTTCCCCCCATTCTCAAAACGCTGGCAATGCTCAAGCGGGGACTGGTGTTGATGGTCGGTGCGGCTGGTTCCGGCAAGTCCACCTCACTGGCCGCGATGCTGGATTACCGCAACGAAATGGCAAGCGACCATATCCTGACGGTGGAAGACCCGATGGAGTTTGAGCACAGCCACAAAAAATCGATTGTCGACCAGCGCGAGGTCGGGCTGGACACCCGATCTTTCGACGAAGCCCTGCGCCGCGCCATGCGCGAGGCGCCCGACGTCATCATGATCGGGGAAATCCGTGACCGCGAGACCATGCAGCATGCCATGGCATACGCGGAAACCGGCCATCTGTGCGTCTCGACGCTACATGCCAATAACGCCAACCAGGCAATTCAGCGCATTCTTAATTTCTTTCCTGAAACCGCGAAGCACCAGGTGCTGATGGACCTGTCGCTGAACCTGAAAGGTGTCGTCGGCCAGAGGCTGCTCGCGGGCACCAGCGGCAAACGGGTTCCGGCAGTCGAGGTGATGCTGCTGTCACCCTACATCGCCGACCTGATCCAGAAGGGCCAGACGGACGAGATCAAGGCCGCGATGGCCAAGAGCACCGAGATGGGCATGGCGACTTTCGACCAGTCTCTCTATGAGCTGTATCTGCGCGGCGAAATTACGCAGGAGCAGGCGATCGATCAGGCCGACTCCAAAACCGACCTCTCGCTGCATATCCGCCTCACGTCGGGGCACCGGCCGGATGCCGGAGCACTCCATGTCGCGCCGGGATGATCGGCAGCGCCGGGCCAAGCCCTGATTTTTAACAAAATATCGGTCAGGTCCAGCAATTACGGTTACTTGTTGCTATTTTTTTAATAGCAAATTAACAATTTTTGTCTGGTCTCGCCGCTCCTTTCATTGGGCAAGCTGGCGGACTGCTAGCATTGCGCCACTTACAACACGGGGGAGCGCGATGGGCATGCTGGACTGGACGAAAAAAAGCGGCGCGGTGCTGCGACAAGGTGGTGTCATCGGGCCTGACGAACGCCTGCCCTGGCCGCAAACCACCGCGATGGGTGTTCAGCATGTCATTGCGATGTTTGGCGCCACGGTGCTGGCGCCGCTGTTGATGGGCTTTGACCCGAATGTCGCTATTTTGATGAGCGGTATTGGCACGCTGATCTTCTTTCTGGTCACCGGCGGCAAGGTGCCCAGCTACCTCGGATCCAGCTTCGCCTTCATCGGCGTGGTGATTGCCGCCACCGGCTATGCCGGCAAGGGCGCGAACGCCAACATCGGCGTGGCGCTGGGCGGCATCATTGCCTGTGGCGCGGTGTATGCGCTGATCGGATTTGTCGTGCAGGCGCTCGGCAGCAGCTGGATCGAACGCCTCATGCCGCCCGTTGTGACGGGTGCGGTCGTGGCCGTGATTGGCCTGAACCTGGCCAGTATCCCGATCAAGAACATGGCCGCCAGCAATTTTGACGCCTGGATGCAGGTCGTCACCTTCGTCAGCGTGGCACTGGTCGCCGTGATGGCGCGCGGCATGCTGCAGCGCCTGCTGATTCTGATCGGCCTGATCGCGGCCAGTCTGATTTACGCACTGCTCACCAACGGCTTGGGTCTGGGCAAGCCGATCGACCTGGCGGGCGTCACGAACGCCGCCTGGCTGGGGGCACCGGGCTTTGCTGCCCCGGTGTTCACGGCCAGCGCCATGCTGCTGATCGTGCCGGTGGTGATCATTCTGGTGGCGGAAAACCTCGGTCACATCAAGGCGGTGACCGCCATGACAGGCAAAAACCTGGATGGCTACATGGGCCGCGCTTTCATCGGCGACGGCGTTGCGACCATGATCTCGGGAAGCGCTGGCGGCACTGGCGTCACCACCTACGCCGAGAACATCGGGGTGATGGCCGCGACCCGGATTTATTCAACGGCCGTGTTCATGGTGGCCGGCCTGATTGCCGTGCTGCTAGGTTTCAGCCCCAAGTTCGGTGCGCTGATCCAGGCGATTCCGCTGCCTGTGATGGGCGGCGTGAGCATTGTGGTGTTCGGGCTGATTGCCGTGGCCGGCGCCAAAATCTGGGTCGACAACAAAGTGGATTTTTCAGACAACAAAAACTTGCTGGTTGCGGCCATCACGCTGGTGCTGGGCACCGGCGATTTCACCCTGAAATTTGGCCAGTTTGCGCTTGGCGGCATCGGCACCGCCACTTTCGGGGCAATTTTGCTGTACGCGCTGCTCAACCTCAAGCCCCGCCAGCCAGCAGCGCAGCAGGCCCGGTAAAGGGGCCCAGATCGGGCCTAGGTCGCGTCAGGCTGACCCTGGACCTTGGCCAGGTCAGCCTTGGTGTCAGCCAATTCCTGCTCAAGCCTGGCACGCTCGCCGATTTCCTGCTTGAGGGCCTGGTTGACCCTGCCAAGGTCTTCGGCGGAGGCCTGTATCCGGTCTTCCAGTTCGTCGGTTTTCTGCAACGCAAGCGCCACCTCGCCGGTCTGCACATGAGACGGCACTTCCAGTTTGAGCACCGCATTGATCACCAGCAGTTCGGCGGCAGATTGCTCCACCGTATTCTTGACGGCCTGACTCTGAACGAGTGCCTGCCGCAATGGCGTTGAGGATGGAGAAACCGGCAGTGACTGAATCATGATGAAAAAGGTGAATTGAGGGCCGGTCGGCAGCAAAAACCAGCCTTTCCAAAAAAAGAAGCTTAGGTATCGCCAGATCGTGAATATATACCCAACACGGACTTCCAGTGTGCCGGTTGCCGCCTGGAAATGTGCCGGATCTGCCCGACATTCGTGTTGCGATTACTTTCAGGACCTTTTTCCAGGAGCCGCGGGCGGCTTGGCTTTTGCCTGGACTGAAGGCCCGGAGTTGAAGATATTGCCCAGCGCAGCGCCCAGGCGGGCACCGATCGCGGTGCCCACGCCGGGGAGCACGGCCGTCCCCAACACCGCTCCCGCAAGAGCCCCGGGTGGCACAGAGACATTGACGCGCGTCAGCGGGCCGCTGAGCTTGAGCGGCACGCCGACCAGGCCCTCAACCAGATCGACGGCCAGTTCGGCCTCAATTTGCCGGTCGGCAATGTGCGCCTTGCCGGTTGCGCTGAGCGCGCCCGAAACCGCTTTCACCTTGCCGAAGTCCAGCACCATGCCATTTGACGTATTTTGCGTATCGAGCTGCCCGGTCACGGAATCGAGCGCGGTTTTACCGGCATGGTCCTTACCCACGCTGCGAATGGCCTTCTCCATGTCAAAGCGCAGCAGCGTGGCGTGGCCGATGGTGAAAGGCGTGGTGGTGTGCAGCGATCGCGCAAGCTCGGCCAGCCCAGCCCCGCTGGCTGACACAGTGGTTTCACCCGTGATCTTGCCCGCAATGACCGAGCGGCGGTTGAAGGCGGCAAGCGCACTGACCGCTTCAATGCCACGCGGCTGGAGCTTGCCGGCGATGTGCAGCTGGCCGTTGGCGCGGGTCTGCAATTGCAGCTCGCCGTTGGCGGTGCCGCCGCCCAGGTTGATACGGGTGTCCCAGCGGTCATCTTCGCCTCGACGGGTCAGGCTCAGCTCAGTGGTGGGCAGGAAACCCGGCCGCCGCAGCTGGGCACTGCGCGGCCGCCAGCCGGGGTCAAATTCCGCTTCCCCCGCGTACACCACATGGGTACCGTGCCGCGAAATCCAGGTCACATCCCTAAAAACCAGCTGATCGATCGGTAGTTCGTCGAGTTGCAACCGGCCCGGTTTGGCCTCTGTAGGCTCGCCTGCAGAGGCATGCAAGCCGCGCAGTGACAGCTGGGGCAGCACGGCGCCATCGACTTCCACCCGTTCCAGTTTCAGGCGCCGTTGCCAAAGCGCTGCCACATTGAGCTTGGCCGTGAGTTTCTTGATGACGATAGGCTGGCTTTGCTGCGTGGCGACGTTTTCGAGCTCGACCATGACTGAGGGTCGTAAGCGCCAATGGAGGGAACCGACGCTGACCGGCACGCCCAAGGCGGCTTCAAGCTCGGTGGCGGCACGCCGGGCCAGCTCCTCATTGGACGGCAGCAGACTGAACAGGCCGACGCCCGCCACCACCAGCATGGCCACAACAATGCTTCCGGCAAGCAGCCACCTTCGCGTGCGCCGCATCGGGACCTCTGGTATCAATTCCATGTGGCAAGCATAAACAGCCGGGCTTCCGGCTGCCGGTGAAAAGTTGCCATAAGCGCTGTAGGCCAGCGCCTTAGTCAGTGCCCTGATCAGCGCTTTATAGTGGGGGATGTCTCAACCCCCTCCTCCGGAAACCTCGATGCGCATATGGAAGCAAACCATCTCCGTTGAATTGCTCACCGCCAGCGCCGCCAATACCGCCGTCAGCCATCTGGGCATCGAATTTTTGGAGGTGGGCGACGACTTCATTCGCGCCCGCGTTCCGGTGGACTCGCGCACGATCCAGCCTTACGGCCTGCTGCACGGCGGCGTGTCGGTAGTGCTGGCCGAAACGCTGGGTTCCTGTGGCGCGGCTTTTTCAGCGCCAGAGGGACATCGCACGGTCGGCCTGGAAGTCAACGCCAACCACCTGAAGGGCACGACCAGCGGCTGGGTCACCGGCATCACGCGGCCGGTGCACATCGGCCGCAGCACCCAGGTCTGGCAGATCGAGCTGCGCAACGACGCTGGCGAGCTGACCTGCGTGTCGCGCATCACGATGGCGGTGCTGATGCCAAGATCAGCGAAAAAATAGCCTGAAGTCCTGATATTTCGGCCACTATTAGCTATTAAATACGTAGCAAAAAAATAATCGCTGCGGGCGTCTTTCATGCTGCGTCCGTTTCAAACCGGCGTAAAACTTGCGCAAATTATTACTATGTTTTCGAGGGCTGGGGCGGGCGAAGGCCGAGGGTTTTCCCTTGGTTTAGGGGGGGGCCGCCTGCTAATATCGAACGTTCACGTCGTGCGCTGCGCGCCGCTGGATAACTTCGAGCGGGCCGAAAAAGGGCCTTCGGGCCAGCACATGCCGCGGCTGCTGGATAAGGCGCTGCCTTCGCACTCGCGCGCTATGAGGACGGGCGAACAAATGTCTCGCTGCAGAAACGGTTGCTACAAGGCCTGGGTCACGCCTCGTCTTCCTGGGCCATGCGCACCATGCGCTCACTCTTCCAATACACATCGTCGCCGCCGTTCATGCGGTTGAGCACGCGCGACAGCACAAACAGCAGATCACTCAGTCGATTGAGGTACTGGCGTGGCGCGTCGTTTAATGGCTCGACCTTGCCCAGCGCCACCACCGCGCGCTCGGCGCGGCGCGCCACGGTGCGGCATACGTGGGCCAGTGAGGCTGCGCGGGAGCCGGCCGGCAAGATGAATTCGGCCAGGCGCGGCAATTGCGCGTTGTACTCTTCCAGGGCGTCATCGAGCAGCGCAACGGCCTCGACCTTGAGCAATTCATAGCCCGGGATCGACAATTCACCCCCAAGGTTGAACAGCTGGTGCTGTACTTCCACCAGCAAATCACGCACGCCAGCAGGCAGCTCTTCGCAGAGCAGCACACCGATATTCGAGTTCAATTCATCGACATCGCCCATCGCATGGACGCGCAGGCTGTCTTTGGAAACGCGGGTGTTGTCGCCCAGCCCGGTGCTGCCGTTGTCGCCGGTGCGCGTTGCAATCTGGGAAAGTCGGTTGGCCATGATGGTGAGGTGCGTGCTAACGCAACGGGTTGAGTCAATCAATGAAGAGGCCGCAAGCGGCATCCGGGACATTTTCCGGGCGTTACCCCGGGCAAAAAAATGTGTCGTCGTACGCTCACATGTGAGCGAGGAAACAGCCTGCAAAACTGCTGGCAGCCCTTCGCCGGCTGATATGCAATGGAAAGCTTTTTAACCTCGAAGGATAGCCGCATGATCGTGCGTACGACAGCGAAAAACATTCTATGCCCAACTTTGAACTCCGCAGCGTGCTGCTGTTTTCAGCCTTGGCCATAGGCGCAGCCCTTACGACGCACGCCCAGGCCATCCCGCCCTTCCCGCCTGGGAGCAGCCCTGCTTCGGCCCAGCTGGCCGCAGCGGCTACTGCCGCCGACATCATTTCGCCCGACAAAATCCTGGCCAGGGATGTCCAGGCGGCTTTCAACCGGGCCGACACCAACGCGGATGGCAAGCTGAGCCGCGAGGAAGCCCGGCATTTTCCGGCGGTGGAAGCGCGCTTCGACCAGATCGACGGCAACCACGACAACTTCATCGCGCGCGACGAGTTTGACCAGGCGACCGATGTGGGCTCCTGATCCTGGCGCAGTGATGCGGTCAGCAAGCCGTGGGTGCCGACCAGGCATGACCGGCATCTCTCACGCCCTTGGTGCGAACCCGGCAGGCGGCCTGCGCGCCCAGGTCGTAAACTGTAGGTCAGCTCCGGAGAGACCCATGAACGCACCGCTACCCGAATATCTGCTGCCCGAAATCCGCCAGCGCGAAACGCCAGCCGCGTTGATGGAGGCACTGAAAGCGCGCTTCGGCGAACGCTGCTCCACCGCCCTGGTGGTGCGTGAGCAGCACGGCCGCGACGAATCCTCGTTTTCTGCGCCGCCACCCGCCGCCGTGGTGTTTGCCCACAGCACGCTGGACGTGGCCGACGCCGTGAAATTGGCGAGCCAGTACAGCGTGCCGGTTATTCCCTTTGGTGTGGGCAGTTCTCTTGAAGGCCATTTGCTGGCCGTGCAGGGCGGCATCAGCATTGATGTGAGCCGCATGAACCAGGTGCTGTCCATCAACGCCGATGACCTGACCGTCACGGTGCAGCCGGGCGTGACGCGCAAGCAGCTTAATGAGGCCGTCAAAAGCACCGGCCTGTTTTTCCCGATCGACCCCGGCGCCGACGCGACGCTGGGCGGCATGAGCGCAACGCGCGCCAGCGGCACCAACGCCGTGCGTTACGGCACCATGCGCGAAAACGTGCTGGCGCTTGAAGTCGTCACCGCCAGCGGCCGCATCATACGCACCGGCACCCGCGCCAAAAAGTCGTCAGCCGGTTACGACCTGACCCGGCTGATGGTGGGCAGCGAGGGCACGCTCGGCGTCATTACCGAAGTGACCGTCAGGCTCTATCCGCTGCCCGAGGCAATCTCGGCCGCGATCTGCTCGTTTCCGAGCATCGAAGCGGCCGTGCGCGCCACGATCGAGGTGATCCAGCTCGGCGTGCCGATTGCGCGAGTCGAACTGATAGACGTCAACACCGTGCGCATGGTCAACGCGCACAGCAAGCTCGGTTTGCGCGAGGAACCGATGCTGCTGATGGAGTTTCACGGTACGCCGGGCAGCGTGAAGGAGCAGGCCGAGCTGGTGCAGGAGCTGGCCAGCGGCCACGGCGGCCAGGCCTTTGAATGGGCCAGTACGCCTGAAGAACGCACCCGGCTCTGGACCGCCCGGCACAACGCCTATTTCGCCGCCATCCAGTCGCGTCCCGGCTGCCGTGCGATTTCCACCGACACCTGCGTGCCGATTTCACGCCTGGCTGACTGCCTGCTCGAATCGGTTGCCGAAGTCGATGCCAGTGGCATTCCCTATTTTCTGGTCGGCCATGTGGGCGACGGCAACTTTCACTTCGGTTACCTGATTGACCCTGACAAGCCTGAAGAACGCGAAGTGGCCGAAGCGCTCAACCACAAGCTGGTGAGCCGCGCCCTGCGACTGGAAGGCACTTGCACCGGCGAGCACGGCATAGGCCTGCACAAGATGGACTTCCTGGTTCTGGAAACCGGCGACGGCGCCGTGGAGATGATGCGCACCATCAAGCGCGCGCTGGACCCGCAAAACATCATGAATCCAGGCAAGATTTTTTCGCTCTGAGCAGCCTGGACGGGTTGCACCGTTCCTTTTTTTGTAGCGGTACGGGTCCGTGTTTTAGGCACCAGTGACTGCTTAAAAACTCGGCTGGCGCAGCCGCCGGCAATGCCCGCGCATTGCCGATATTTCAGTCAGCGGCCATCAACAGGGACCGCAACCGGCTCCGGCAGCACAAGTGCAGTGCGCTACCACACAGACCGTCCGGCACGGCATGCCTAAACTGCAGGGCAATGGGACGCGTTCTGCGCCCAACGACCTGCCCCGATTGCTCCGCCTGGACTTCGGCATCAGCCTGCAATTTTCAACTGCCAGGAGAATGTGATGAAAGCATTTGTCTACAACGGACCCGGTCTGAAAGCGCTTGAAGAACGTCCCAAGCCCGCGCTCCAGGCGGCCGGCGACGCGATCGTGAAAATGGTCAAGACCACCATTTGCGGCACCGAC
Organism: Polaromonas sp.; assembly: GCF_012927415.1. Lineage (GTDB taxonomy): Bacteria > Pseudomonadota > Gammaproteobacteria > Burkholderiales > Burkholderiaceae_C > Polaromonas. The sequence continues at coordinate 13,197 of NZ_JABBPF010000104.1, forward strand.
CTGCATATTCTCAAGGGCGACGTGCCGACCTGCACAGCAGGGCGCATCCTGGGGCACGAGGGCGTCGGCGTCATCGACTCGGTCGGTGCCGGCGTGAGCACTTTCCGTGCTGGCGACCGGGTGCTGATCTCGTGCATCTCGTCTTGCGGCAAGTGCGGGTACTGCCGGCGCGGCATGTACTCGCATTGCGCCACCGGCGGCTGGATCCTCGGCAATACGATCGACGGTACGCAGGCCGAGTATGTGCGTACGCCGCACGCCGACACCAGCCTGTATCCGATTCCTGACGGCGCGGATGAGGAGGCGCTGGTCATGCTGAGCGACATCCTGCCGACAGGTTTTGAATGCGGCGTGCTCAATGGCAAAGTCGCGCCGGGATCAAGCGTGGCGATCGTCGGTTCCGGGCCAATCGGGCTGGCGGCCTTGCTGACGGCGCAGTTCTATTCGCCGTCACAGATCATTATGATCGACCTGGACGACAACCGGCTGGCCGTGGCCAAGCGCTTTGGCGCGACCGCCACCGTGAACAGCGCCGATGGCAGCGCCGCGCAGCAGGTGATGGCGTTCACCGGCGGGCGCGGTGTCGACACGGCCATCGAAGCGGTCGGCATCCCCGCCACCTTTACGCTGTGCGAGGACATTGTCGGGCCGGGCGGCACCATCGCCAATGTCGGCGTGCACGGCAGCAAGGTCGATCTGCACCTGGAGCGGCTGTGGTCGCACAACGTGACGATCACCACGCGGCTGGTCGACACGGTATCGATTCCGATGCTGCTCAAGACCGTGCAATCCAAACGCATCGACGCCGCGCAGCTGATCACCCACCGCTTCGGGTTTGACCAGATTCTTGAAGCTTATGACACCTTCGGCAAGGCGGCCGACACCAAGGCGCTTAAAGTCATCATTGAAGCGTGAAGGACGCAAACCCATGAAGACAGCCTCGAGCCCGTCGCCGACCGCGTCTGTGCCTACCGCTTCCGGCGGCGGTTCCGTCAAGCGCGCCGGCCTCGTCGCTGCGCTGACCGCCCTGCTGGCCATCGTCTGGATGCCAACGCCGCAGCGACTGCCGCCAGCAGGCCAGGTGATGCTGGTCACCCTCGCCTTCGCGGCTATCGTCTGGATGAGCGAAGCGCTCGACCATGCGGTGAGTTCGGTGGTGATAGCCGCGTCGATGGTCATCCTGCTCGGCTACGCGCCCGATGCGGCCAGACCCGGCGGCGTCTATGTGGGCACCGGCGCAGCAATAGGCCTGGCTT
>NZ_JABBPF010000105.1 GCF_012927415.1 Polaromonas sp.
ACGTGATTCCGCTGGGCCGTTATGGCACGACGGGGGAGATCGCTGCTGCTGCAGGCTTTCTGTGCAGTTCGGCTGCCAGCTACATCAATGGCCAAGTGCTGGCGGTCGATGGCGGTTTTGCGTCGGCAGGCGTCGGCCTGCCAACCCTGCGAAAAAATCAGCCAGCTTGAGTCCGCTTGACCGACCGCTGACCCGCGCTTCGCTAGCGCGGGTCAGGTCAGCTTACTTTGCGGGAACGACCACCACGGTGTCGCCAGAAGTACCCTTGGCGCCGGTCGCACCGGTCGCGCCGGTAGCACCCGTGGCACCCGCTTCGCCAGCCGGGCCTGCAACGCCAGTACTGGAGCCGGTTGCGCCAGTGGCGCCGGTAGCGCCGGTAGCGCCGGTAGAGCCGCTATAGCCAGTAGAGCCAGTAGAACCCGTGGAGCCAGTGGAGCCAGTGGAGCCGGTAGAACCTGAGGCGCCAGTTGCGCCTGCCGGGCCGGGAGTAACTACGGTACGTTCGCAGGCACTCAGGCCGAGGGCAGCGACCAATGCGACCAGCAATAGTGAGTATTTCATGAGAAGTCCTTCAGGAAGTGAGCGAAAAATGCGCATTAAATTGTGCGCGGACAGTTTTTGCTGCCTCGACCATGAACTGCCTAAAATAATTTTTGGGTAGCTACACAGGGCGAACCTTAATCATAGCCGTGCCGCCGCGCGCGGTACGTAGGACGAGCCCACGACTGTTTGTAACGATATGCCCGGTTTCAGATCGGTTCAAAGGGTGAATCCGCCCGACCCTGACGCGCCAGATGACGCCGACAGGGCCAGCCCTTGAAAGCCTATTAGCGCAGCCTCAGCTGACTGGTTTGAAAGCCCCGCCATGACCACCAGCCCGATCGTTCAAATCGAGTCACTCGGCTTTCCTTGGAAAACCATAGACCCCTTCCTGTTTTGCGTCTATCACGATGACGCCTATCCGCAGGCCAATGCACAGCTGGGGCCCGCCGTCGCGCTGGCCGGTCGCGCCATCGGGCAGGACTTCAGCCACAACAACGGCTGGAGCATGTATCACGGCACCACGGTACCTGGTTTTCCGGCCCATCCGCACCGCGGTTTTGAGACCGTGACGATTGTGCGCAAGGGTCTGATCGACCATGCTGATTCGCTCGGTGCGACAGCGCGCTTCGGGCGCGGTGACGTGCAGTGGCTGACCGCCGGTCGGGGCGTGGTGCATTCCGAGATGTTTCCGCTGCTCGAGCAGGACCGCCCGAACCCGCTGGAGCTGTTCCAGATATGGCTGAATTTGCCGGCAACGTCCAAAATGTCTGCGCCACACTTCACTATGCTCTGGTCACAGGACATACCGCGCCTGCTGGCGACCGACGCGGGGGGTCGCACCACAGAGGTGGCAGCGATTGCGGGTCGACTGCAGGATGTGGCCACGCCGCCGGCTCCACCGCCCGATTCGTGGGCTGCGCAGGCCGACGCCGATGTGGCGATCTGGACCATCCTGATGGCACCGCGCGCGCGCTGGACGCTGCCCGCCGCCACCGGCAAAGGCACGCGACGCCAGCTTTACTACTTCAAGGGGCGCTCAGTGACGGTGGGCGGGCAGATTGTGAAGGAGCCCAGCGCGATTGAGTTGCGCGCCGGCGTCGAGGTTGAACTGATCAACGGTGATAACGCCGAGGCGGAGTTCCTGCTGCTGCAGGGCAAGCCGATCGGCGAGCCGGTGGCGCAACACGGCCCGTTTGTGATGAACACCCAGGCAGAAATTGCGCAGACCATGGACGACTACCGCCGCACGCAGTTTGGCGGCTGGCCCTGGCCTGACGGGGCGCCTGTGCATGGGCGCGATCCGGCGCGATTTGCCCGGCACCCCGGCGGGCGTGAAGAAAGACCGGCACCCGGCAATATGCCGGGCCAGTAAGCTCGCACCGCCACGCTGAATATCGGCGGCCACCCAAGTTGCCGGAGGAGTGCGTTGTCCTACCTTGCAGCGCGCTGCAGGATGGCAGCATTGCTCTGCACAGAGTGTTCAGATAAGTTAAGGATGGTCAAGACCATGCGCTGCAAACCGGCAACGCAATAACCCGCGCACCACGCATGAAAACACTCATCACCTACCTGGCGGAAGACAATGCGATCATCCTGGAGAACCTGATTGACGCATTGCGCGAGATTGCGGATGTGAAGGTGGCCGCGTGCTCTGCCACCCAGGCCGAAGCCAGCCGCTGGCTGGACCTGCATGACGGTGCATGGCACCTCGCTATTGTTGACCTGTTTTTAAAGGAAGGCAACGGCCTGGGCGTGTTGGCAGGCTGCCGCAAGCGCGAGCCCTACCAGAAAGTTGTTCTCCTGACCAACTTCGCCACAGCTGAAATCCGCAAGCGCGCGGCCGAGCTTGGGGCTGACGCAGTCTTCGATAAATCCACTGAACTCGACGCGCTGTTTGCTTATTGCCGTGAGCAGACGGCGAATATCGACACCACGGATGCGCAGCAGGCCGAGCATGACGCAGTACAGCGCAACCAACCGGCAAACCTCAATTAGACGCTGCCGGCGGCGCGAAAGCCGCACCCATGGCGGCGACTGCCCCCCCAATTTGTCCGATGCCAAGCCTTATCAGCTTGCAGTTTGCTATTTTTTTTATAGCTGAGAATGCCGATATCTGCTGGACACGACGGCTATTTCATCAATAAAACCAAATCCAACGAATGAGCGGCGCTGACTGGCCGCCGTTCATGACGACCCTCTCGGAAGGCGCTGACGCTACATTGGCACTTAAGCCTTAGGACAGCGGCAATGGAAAGCCAATTACAACGGCTTTTCCCTGCGCGGGCGGCATCGAACGGATGGAGGTGACACTGCGCGCCGATGGGCAGCTTTCTCAAAGGCCGTTGCCCGCCGCAGTTCCGTCCGCTGCCGCGATGGCGGTCAGTGGGTAAAGACAAACTTCACAACGCTTGCGCGCAACGATGACTGCGTCTGTGTGTGCTGTCAGCTACAGTGCTGCGATGCGCACCACGCCTCAACCTCTGCCACCCCGATTTGTTCAACTGGCGCTGCTCGTCGCTGGTTTGGCCTTGAGCGCGGGCGCCGGCGCGCAGCTGCCGCCAGTCAGCCTCAAGCCCGACGGCGGCCTGTGGGACAGCGGCGCCGGTTTTTACTTTGATCTGGGCAGGAAAAAACTGCAAAAAACCCGACAGTCCGTCAGCGGCGTGGCCTGCAATCTCGACGCAAACCGGCGGCGTATTTGCCTGCTGGCTTTTGACGAGGGCGCAGAGGCGCGTTACGCGTATATAGGCAACCGGGAATTGACTGTCGATGCCGAGCCGGTGGTGCTACGCCAAACAAATGACGAGCTGGACGCCGAAGGCGCAGCCACTGACGGGCGTTATTTTTATGTCACGGGTTCGCACTCGGCCAAGCGCGGGGACTGCGCCAGCAACCCCGGTAGCCGCCATGTGATTCGCTTCAGGCTGGACCCGGCCACCGGCCGCGCCCTGCGCTCACCGGCAGCCAGTTCAGGCAACGCGAGCGGCGCGCTGGTGGACTATGCCGACACCGGCAGGCTGTGGTCCCTCATGCAGGCGCAGCCCGCCCTGGCGCCTCATGTGGGCGAGCGCAAATGCCTGGGTTCCGAGCCACCGGCCAAGGCGCCCACCCAGGCCGGGCAGCAGGGCGTGAACATCGAAGGTCTGGCAGTGCGCGACGGCCAGCTGTATTTTGGCTTTCGCGGCCCGGTTTTAGATGGGGTGGCCAGAGTGCTGGCAGTTGATGCCGATGCACTGTTTGGCAGTGAGGCCGGCCGCGCGCTCGAGACGACGATGACCAGCCTTGCGCTAGGCCAGCGGCGCGGCATTCGCGACATGGTGGCCGTCAAGACCGGCATTTTGCTGCTGGCCGGTCCGGACGACAGCAGCGCCAGCCAGAACGTCGGCTGGGTGTTGGCTTGGTGGGACGGCAAGCCAGGAGAAAGCAGCACCAGCGTGGTTCAGCCCAGGCTGCTGGCGGCGCTGGATCTGGGCGGCGTCAAACTGCGCAATTGCGACAAGGAGCTGAAACCCGAGGCCATGACAGTACTGGAAGAAACGCCTTCGGCCTACAAGCTGCTGGTGCTGTCGGACGGCATGTGCGACGGCGGGCCGTTGACCTTCACCGTACCGCGCTGACACGGCAGGGCTTATGCATTCAGTCCGGCACTGACCGATGATTCATCAGCCACGGCAAAGACCGTGTTGTGTCGCCCGGTAAGCGGGCCACCGCCAGGAATGACATGACCGCTTGAATCCTGGCCAATGGCCTTGAACTTCCACGCGCCGCCAATCAGCTTGAGATAGCCGACGTGCTCACCCTGGCTTGAGAGCACACGAAACACCTGGTCGTTAACGCGATGCAGGCTCAGTTGATTCATGGTGGTTGATCCGGTTTTTATGCGCAGTGCAAAGGGCAAAAAGCAAAGTCTTAACGATTTTTCGCACCCTGAACGGTCATCAGGACGCTTGCGAAACAGATTCAGATAAAAGCCTACCACGCCTTCACCGCCTGAAAGGAAGTTGTGCGTTTCAAGGCTGCCAGCACGGAGTGTTGAGTCAAAGCCAGTTACCCTCAAGCCTGATAAACCCCTGCAGCAAAGATGAAGATGCTTGATTTACTCGTCAAAAACGCCAGCTTGCACGATGGCCGGACCCACATGTCAGTGGCCGTGCGTGGCGGCCTGATTGTTGAAATCGCGCCAGGCCTGGATGTCCCGGCGCACGAGGTCATCGACGCCGGGGGCCTGCTGCTAAGCCCACCTTTCGTCGATGCCCATTTCCATATGGACGCCTGCTTGAGCCACGGCCTGCCGCGCGTCAACGAAAGCGGCACGCTGCTGGAAGGAATTGCGGTGTGGGGCGAGCTGAAGCCGCTATTGAGCCAGGAAGCGCTGATTGAACGGGCGCTGAGCTATTGCGACTGGGCCGTCGCCAAAGGCTTGCTGGCCATCCGCAGCCATGTGGATACCAGCGACCCCAGCCTGCTGCCGGTGGAGGCGCTGCTGGAGGTCAAGCGCCTCGTCGCGCCCTATATCGACCTGCAACTGGTCGCCTTTCCGCAGGACGGCGTGCTGCGCAGCCCGGGTGGTGTGGAAAACCTCAAGCGCGCGCTGGACATGGGCGTGGACGTTGTTGGCGGCATTCCGCATTTTGAGCGGACCATGGCCGAAGGCGCAGCCAGCGTCAGGCTGCTGTGCGAACTGGCGGCCGAGCGCGGCTTGTCTGTAGATATGCACTGCGACGAGACTGACGACCCGCTGTCCCGCCACATCGAGACGCTGGCCTTCGAGGCGCAGCGCCTGGGCCTGCAGGGACGCGTCAATGGCTCGCACTGCACCTCCATGCACAGCATGGACAACTACTACGTCAGCAAACTATTGCCGCTGATCGCCGAAAGCGGCGTCAGCGTGATCGCCAACCCGCTGATCAACATCACGCTGCAGGGCCGGCACGACAGCTACCCCAAGCGTCGCGGCATGACCCGGGTGCCCGAGCTGATGGCCGCAGGCGTCAACGTCGCCTTCGGCCACGACTGCGTGATGGACCCGTGGTACGGCATGGGCAGCGGCGACATGCTGGAAGTGGCGCACATGGGCCTGCATGTGGCGCAGATGACGAGCCAGAATGGCATGCGCGACTGCTTCGACGCGGTGACAGTGAATGCGGCGAAGGTGATGCGCCTGCAGGGCTATGGGCTACAGGTGGGCTGCGATGCGAGCTTTGTGCTGCTGCAGGCGCGGGATGCAGCGGAGGCGATCCGGTTGCGGGCTAATCGGCTGAAGGTCTGGAGGAAGGGAAAGCTGGTCGCTGAGACGCCGGAGGTCATCGCTCGCTTGACCGTCGCCAATCGACCCGCCAGGACCTCCTTCTTCAAGGTAAATCAGGAATTCTGACTTTTAGCCTGAAGCGCATGCCCCTCAAGGCACCGGCAACACGATGTCCACCCGCCCGCCGCCCATTCCGCCGCGCGAGAGCTTGAGCTCCCCCTGATGGCTGGCCACCAAGTCGCTCACCACCGCCAGCCCGACGCCGTGCCCGGGCACACGCTCGTCCCCCCGCACATGCAGCCGCAGCACCGACTCGGTGTCGCTGAACCCGGGGCCGTCGTCCTCGATGCAGATGCACAAGCGCCCGGCTTCGCGCCACACCTGCGCCCCGACCCGGTTGCGCGCCCACTTGGCCGCGTTGTCCAGCAGGTTACCCAGCATTTCGAACAGGTCGCCCTCGTCGATGCGCCACGCCAGATCGGGCGGGCATTCGACGCTGAAGTCCAAGTCCTTTTCGGCATAGACCTTGGCCAGCGCGTCACGGATGCGCTGCAGGATCGGCGCCAGCAGCAGCGGCGGCGCAAAACGCGCGGCGCCCCCGGCGATGGCGCGCCCCAGCTGGTGCTGCACGATGTCATCCATGCGGCTCACCTGCTGGGCCACGGTGGTTGGCAGTTGCGCCGGCTCGGCCAGCGCGCTGCGCAGCACGGCCAGCGGGGTCTTCAGGCTGTGGGCCAGAAAGCTCAGTGCGTCGCGCTGCCGGGTCTGGCGCACGCGCTCTTGCTGGATCAGGGCGTTCAGGTTGTCCGTGAGGCCGGAGATTTCGCTGGGGTAGCGACCCTCGATGCGCGATTGCTCGCCCATTTCGATACGCCGGATCTCGCTGGCCACCTGCCGCAGTGGCGCCAGGCCCCAGCGCAGCAGCCACAGCTGGGCCAGCAGCAACAAAACGGCGGTGCCGCCCAGCCAGAGCCACAGGGTACGGGTAAAGGCGCCCACTTCGCGGTCAAACGCCGCGCGGTCTTCCAGCACCGTGAGCACCAGCGGCGCCTCACGCACGGAGGCTTTCCAGGTGACGGCATAGCTCACCGACAGGAAGGATCCGCCGGCCCCATCGACCGTCTCGTCGCGCCATTGACCGGGTTGCAGGCTGCGCCGGAACGGCAGCTGTCGACCCAGGGTCGAGGCCGATTGCCACTGCGCCCCCAGCAATAGGTTGTAGATGCCGGCGTACAGGCCGGAACCTGGCAGCGAAAGACGCGGCTCCGAAAACTCCGGAGGCATCACCAGAGCACCGCCGGCATCGAGTTCAGCAGCTGCCAGCAACAGATAGATGGTACTGTGCAGCCGGCCGAAATAGGCCGCCTGCACGCTTTCGGCATTGGCACGCTGCACCGCCAGTCCTGCGCCCGTCAAAAAGGCCAGCAGCACCACGGCAGCACCCAGAAGCAGACGGGCACGGATGGAGTGGCCGGCCCTCATTCCAGGGTGAACCGGTAGCCCCGTCCCCGCACCGTGTCGATGGGGCCGACGCTGCCCTGCGGGTCGAGCTTGCGGCGCAGCCGGCCGACCAGCACCTCCAGCACGTTGCTGTCGCGGTCTTCCCCGTGCGGGTACAGGTAGTCCGACAGCGCCTGCCGGGTGACGATGGCCGGGCGCTGACGCACCAGGGTTTCGAGCAGGCGGTACTCGAAGGCCGTGAGCTCCAGCACCGCGCCATTGAGCCGCACCGCCTGCGCCGTCAGGTCGATGCTGAGGGGACCGAGCGTCAGCACGTCGGATGCGGTCTTGAGCGAACGTCGCAGCAAAGCCTTGAGCCGCGCCGCCAGCTCCGGATATTCGAAAGGCTTGACCAGATAGTCATCGGCGCCGGCTTCAAGCCCGACCACCTTGTCTTGCCAGCTGCCGCGCGCGGTAAGGATCAGGATGGGCAAAGCGCTCCCCTCCAGGCGCAGGCGCTGCACGATGGTCAGCCCGTTCAGCTTGGGCAGTCCCAGGTCAACGATGACCAGGTCGAGGGGGTACTCCCGCGCCAGGAACAGGCCCTCTTCGCCGTCCCTGGCCTGATCGACCCGGTAACCATCGGCCTCCAGCTGGCGCGCCAGGGTGAGCCGCAGCGCGGCATCGTCCTCGATGAGCAAAAGGCGCATGGGTTTGCAGCTGCCGCAGGCCGGCCCTAGCGGACCTGGCCGGTGGCGACGTCCAGCTGGATCACGCGGACTTCACCCGCCGACGTGACCACCTTGACGCGCCACACCGGCTGGCCCGAAGACTCGGACCTGTCCACGGACAGCACGCGGCCGCCACTGGCCCTCTGGGCCGCTTCGGCCGCGTCGTCGCGGCTCAGGTCGGCCCAGGCCAGGTTGGACACCAGCAACAAGGTGGCGCAAAGCAGTTTGGCAAATACGTTCATCGGTTGTAAGCACCATAGTACTCGCGACCGCCACGGTCATCGCGCCTGCCCTGGTATTCGCTTACGCCCTGGTAATCGCGCCCCACCGAATCCGCCGGTGCCACCGAAACGCGCACGGGCAGAGTGCGGCCCGGGTTCTCGCGGGTCACCGTGCTGTAGACCTGACCGCGGTACTCGTACTCGACCTGATAGCCCGTGAGACGGGACTGCACGTCGTTGACGGTGCGGCAGCTCTGCACCTGGCGCTGCTGCGGCGGCGCGGCCTGTGGGTAGCCGCCCCAGCCGCCCTGGTTGGCAAGATGCTCGCCGGTCAGCGCGCCGACCACGGCACCGACGGCGGTGGCGGCTTCACGGCCGCGGCCCCCGCCGACCTGGTTGCCCAGCAACGCGCCGGCCACGCCGCCGATCGCCAGCCCGCCGTAATTGCGCGAAGCCGGCACGGCCTGCTGCTCGGTGACCCACTGGCTGGTGCATTCGTTGCGTGGCACAGAGATGTTCTCGTGCTGTGGGGTGACATTGCGCACGCGGGCAGTGTCGTTGAAAGTCTGGGCCTGAACGCCCGCTGCCAGCAGCGTAGTCAGGCAAAGAATGGCAGTACGTTTCATGGAGAGCTCCTTGGTTGATGTGAAACAGAGCTTACGAAAGAGTGGGTGAACAGAAGCTGAACGAAATCGATAAAAGGTTGGTCACGGCCCATACCCAAGGCGCTGCGGCAGGACCCGCGTGCCCGAGCTGACGGCCGCCGGCGTCAATATCTCCTTTGGCCACGACTGCGCGATGGACCCGTGGTACGGCCTGGGGCAGCAGCGACCTGTTGGAAGTGGCGAATGGGCCTGCACTTGGCGCAGATGACGCGCCAGAAAGGGAATCGCGCCTGCTTCGACGCGGTGCCGGTCAAGGCCGCGAAGGTGCCCGCGTCCCCTCAATCAACTTCACCAACGCCCACAACACCCGGTTCGCCGGCGTCGCAATCCCCAACGCCTCGCCGCGCTGCACGATCAACCCGTTGAGGTAATCAATCTCGCTGCGCTTGCCGCGCGCCAGGTCTTGCGCGGTCGATGAATACTGGCCGGGCATGCTGCCTGCAAGCTTCTCCACGGCCGCATGCACGTCGCCCGCCACCTGCACGCCCTCAGCCCGGGCCACGCTCAGGCACTCGGCCACCACGTCGCGCATCACGCTCCTGATGCCCTCGCCCGCCACCGTCTTGCCGTAGGGCAGCTGGGTGATGGCCGAGACGGCGTTGTAGGCGCAGTTGAGAATCAGCTTGGCCCAAAGCGCGCCGCGCACGTTGCCAGAAATCTCTGTCGGCACGCCGGCGGCGATCAGCGCTTGCGCCACGGTTTCGCTGGCACTGGCGGGCTCAATCACCAGCTCGCCGCGACCGTGGTGCCTGACGTGGCCAGGGCCGGCCATTTCTGTGGCGACGTAAACCACCGCGGCGGCCACCGCGTGCTGCGGCAGCACGGTGCGCAAGCGGTCGGCGTTGTCCACGCCGTTTTGCAGGGTCAGCACCAGCGCATCGGGCGCCAGGTGCGGCCTAAGCAGGGCGCCAGCCGCTTCGGTGTCAAGCGACTTGACGCAGAACAGCACCAGTTGCGCGCCTCGCACCGCGCCAGGCTCGCTGCTGGCGAAAAGGCGCACCTGTTCGTCAAAGGTCGTGGTCTGCATGCGCAGGCCGTCTCTGGCTATGGCGTCAACGTGCTGGGGCCGCGCAATCAGCACCACCTCATTCCCGGCGCGCGCCAGCATGCCGCCGTAGTAGCAGCCGACAGCGCCGGCGCCCATGACAGCAACCCTGACGCCTATTTTTGCGGTGTGTTGTTCGATGTGCGGGATGCCGGCCATACTGAAACTCTCTTGTGTGGAACTGGACAAACAATTCTAGGATGACATGACGCCGCGCCGCGAATCGAGCGAGTGCAACATCAGCCCGGCGCTGGCAGGGTTGAGGCGATGAACTACGGGCTGATGAAAACCGGGTTCGGCGAATGCTCGGTGGACGTGGCGCTGGCAGCGCACAGCGCAACGGTACGCGAGGTCGGCAGGCGCAACTACCAGGCGCGTGATTTCATACGGGATGCGCTGCGGGTGGGCGACGGCGTGCTGTTCTATCGCTCCGGCTGCGACCAGTTCGCCATCGTCGGCGTGGCGTCCACACCCTGCCCCGGCCCGACGCGGTTTGACGCCAAGTCGCCCTACTGCACGCCAAATCAAAACCGCAAGACCGGCGCTGGCCGCTGGGGGATGTGAAGGGCCGCGCAAGACACGAAACATGACATTCCCGGGTTGCGTGCCGAGGGAAACGCGGGAGTTGGTGGTGCGACGCCGGGGCAACCGTCTGTCAAGTCAGCACCAAGTCGCCGACTTGAATGTCTTCAATTGGTTTAAGCCATCCATCCCCCATTCTCATACCCCTTGATAACCCGACTTAAAGTCGAGCTTGATATGTCAAACGCCAACGCTATTGCAGTTTGACTGTGCCCGCCCTGATAAAAAGCGTTGGCTATATTTTGGTTTTGCTCTTGTTTGGTGTGGTGCTTGATACCCGCAAAGCGATTGATATTGCTGAACAGGGCTGGCGCGCTTGACTGTATTTTGCTGATATTGGCTTTGCGTCGCGGAGTTTCTTTATTTGGGTTTTTAGCGTCAAGCCCGGCATGTTTTTGCATGCGGGCTATGAAATCATCGTCGCCCAGATAGATTTGCTGTTTAGGTGTTTGATCCATCGATCAAGGCCTATGGCGGATCGACGTCGACTTTGGTTACCGGCTGCTGCCTAAAGACTCAACCAGCTTGGCTTATTCTGCAAGCTGAGAGACCTGACCCTGGGTCCTCTCCTAGTCGGGGGCCACTTTTGCAGAGTTTTCCTAATGCGGCTGCAATAAAAGGCACGCCCAGTAGATTTAATTAATCGCTACTTTACGCTTTCATCACCATTACCGATGGTGCTCAATCTCGCTGTCTTTGCATTTTCCTTGCGCATTTTTATTTGGGACAGTGCAAAGATCGCCGCGTGCCGGACGTCAGGTGCTTGATCAGTCAATAACTGTGTGAGCCGCTCATCCGACTCCCCATTGGCATCCCATTGAGCAAGCCGCAAAATACTTTGGCTTCTGACTGCAGCATCGGCATGGTATGAAAGGCTCTCAAGCTGCGCCACAATCTCATGCGCTTCGCTCGGCTCGACAGCAATCGGCTTTAATGCCGACAATGCTTGCAGTAATACACTGGGCATTTGCTCAGTCACCAACACTTGTTTTACAACATTACGGACATCGGCCGACTCGAGTGATAGACGCTGAATAAGCTCCAAGCCGTCGCGCCGCTTTTCTGCATCGCCGCTCATGGCGAGTCGCTTTGATAATTCAATGACTTCAGGTTGATTGATAGTCGATAAAAGTGCCTTGATCATTTCACGTGCATGCGGATCGCGTTCGGTATCGTAGCGAAGCACCAATACGCGCAAGGCCGCTGCGTCAGCGACAGCGTTGGTACGCAAATCACGAGCGACTCCCATGTTAAGCGCCCTCTCGTTCAGGTCTGATGAGTTTGTCGCCATGGTGCGCTCCGGTTGCGGCGATGCGCTAGCTGATCCTTTTGACCCAGGATTGGCAAAGCCGTTTAGCGCCGAGGAATTGTCTTTCAAAGCATGCGGTGTGCTGGACATGGACGGTGTGTTCTCGTCATTTTCCGCCTGCAACGCGTACCACGCCCAATACGAACCCGCCAACGTCAGCAAAGTAGCGCAGCTGACTAACAACGGCTTGACCGTCTTACTTGCAAAACTTTTTACCATGGTCGTTATTTGCGTAAACTTTTTAATAAGTTTTTCTAATAAGTATTAACAAAAAAACTTTTCCGAATGTTGATTTCTTGTCTTCAAATCCGCATTTTCGATCATTTATCAACCACCACACACAACATCCAAACTTTGTTCCATTGAGGAAACTTTTGCAAGGTGCATTGCGTGGTGACGTCGGGTCAAAAATGGTCAATCACGTGCTGTCAATCATCCTTTCTTTGGTCTGCACTATTGCATTGCAGCAACAAAAAATTCTTGACTACGGGAAATGAATAGCCGATATTCACCCGGCGCTAAGCACACGACGGTTATGCGCTTTTTTTACTAACAACTACACAACGAGACCTTTTATGAAAAGTTATTCTCTTTCTACCCCCACGCTAGTGACAAATATATTTTCACTACTTTGCACTGTATTTGGGGCATTGACGCCGATGACCGCAGTGGGTCTAGCTTTCATTGGGTTCAGTCCAAGCGCGCAAGCACTTATTTGCACCACAGCCGACGACAAGATGTGTAAGAGCGCAGTCGATCCACAGTTCGGGGGCGGCTTTAGCCCGACGGTCGGCTATGGTGGTTTCGGCGGTGCCACGGGCTGTACGGCTACCAGAACCCCAGTCATCTTTATTCATGGCAATACGGACTGGGCATATAGCTTGGCCGCCAACACCTACCAAGTGCCTGGCTATTCGAAGCCACCTAATTCGGTATATCAAGAACTCAAAAACGCCGGTTACAAAGACTGTGAGATCTACGGAGTCAATTATTTGAATTCATCCGAGCGTGGCTCAGCTGCCATGAACTACCATCAAGAATCGAAATTTGACATCATTAATGGCTTCATCAAACAAGTCAAATCGTTCACTGGTAAGTCGCAGGTCGACATCATTTCCCATTCATTCGGGGTGTCAATGTCAATCGCGACGCTCCACTATTACAACAATTGGGGCAGCGTAAGGCGCTTTATCAATATTGCAGGTGGCTTGCATGGACTGGATTCTTGTATCTATACCGGCTATTCCAATGCGTATGCGCCAACTTGCGGCTCCCAGAATGTCTACGATGGATGGGTGTTTGGATTCTTTCCGGATAGCTGGTCACCTGGCATTAATCCGTGGACTGCTGACAATGGCGCGTGGTACAGCTTGCCAGCGGCGCCTGCGCAAGCGCCCAACACCAGTTTCTACACGCTGTACGCTGGCACCAAGGACCAAATCATGTGTTCAACCTATTCTGATTATTCGGTTTGCGGCAATAGCCCGAAGTTCCGGTCGTACACCAATGTAAAAGCGCAAATCAACGTTGGCGCCGGCTCCGACACGCAACAAGTGAACTGGGATTACACGACAGGCTGGCCGTATAACGTGTCGGGCGGCGATACATCTGGCGTAGGCCATTTCCACGCCAAAAACAATACCGGCAAAATCATCGTGAACATGCTGACCACTACCTGTACCGGCACAGGTTGTGCCTCCGGCTACACCTATGGACCTGCTCAATAAATAAGTGCTTTTGTGATGAGGGGTCCGCGTAAGCTGGCCCCTTTTTTGCGGTCTTTTAGAGCTTTTTAAGGTCGGATCTTAAAAAAAATTGGGGTCAGGTCTTGTGTTCATACATTCTTCACTCCTTTTTTTATAATCCGACTCACGGTCGCGTAGTGAATGTTAAAGGCCCCGGCAATCTCTTGCCGGCATGGCATGCTGTGGCAGCCCGTGGAATAGGCTTGCACGAAGGCAGGGTCGCGCGCTAGAAACCAAACCAACGGCGGCGCAGACGCATGGCCTTGAAGGCGCGGTATTTGTGCATCCGCTGAAAGCCTGGCACCTGGATATTCAATGCGCAAGGGTCTGACCATGCCCAAAAATTAAACCAGCTTGGCTTATTCTGCTGGATGGGAGACCTGACCCCAGAATCCCGTTCTAGGATCCATTGCTGTTTTACGGCTTCGCTGATTTGGGCGACTTTGAAGGCTAGGTTGCCTCCTTCATCAGGATCGATTTTTAAGGTGGGCTTATCTACCAAGTAACTAGAAATCCCTTGTTTTGCGTCCATCAACATTGCCGACAGCTGACTGTTTGAAACGGGGGTTTTTGGAGGAAGGCCCCAGCTCCATTTTTCATCGCTCTAGCTTGCTATAAAAAACATAGTAGCAATCACCGCCCATAAAAAACGCGCCCGAAGGCGCGTTTGAGGGTTCAAAACCGTGCTTGCTACGAAACGACCCGCGCCATCTCCAGGCACTTGTTCGAATAACCCCATTCGTTGTCATACCAGGCGACGATCTTGATGAAGGTGCCGTCCAGCGCAATGCTGGCGTCGGCGTCAAAGATCGAGGTGCGGGTGTCGCCACGGAAGTC
>NZ_JABBPF010000106.1 GCF_012927415.1 Polaromonas sp.
GTGTCCCTGGCGCTTTTGGTAGTGCTTGCGACGACGCATCTTGAAGATGCGAACCTTGTCGTGCCTGCCGTGGGAAATGACTGTGACTGTAACAGTTGCACCTAGCACCAAGGGCGTACCAACCTTGATTGAACTGCCTTCTCCGACAGCCAATACCTGGTCAATAACGATCTCTTGGCCTACGTCCGCAGCAATCTGTTCTACTTTAATTTTTTCTCCAGCAGCAACTTTGTATTGTTTGCCACCGGTTTTTATGACCGCGTACATGTAAGACCTCGTAAATTGAGTTCTGCGGACGGATTTCCACAGAGCCCACGATTTTAGCACGATGCGTAAAAAATGACCAGTCGGGCGGGTCGAGCGCAATTAGCGGAGTGGCCGCAAGCCTGCACTGGCAGTCGGGCTTTCTATAATCTCTGCACACTTAACGTCGGGATTTCTCTTTGTCTGCCAATTCCTCAAGCACCGCTGCCGCACTTGCCCTGATCGCCGACGACATGAGCGCGATGGACGTGGTCATCGCCCGCAGACTTCAATCGGACGTGCCGCTGGTCTCCGAGGTTTCGCAATACATCATTGCGGCAGGTGGCAAGCGGTTGCGCCCCGCGCTGGTGTTGCTGATGTGCGGCGCTTTGGGCTACCGCGGCGAGCAACGCCTGAACCTGGCTGCGGTGGTGGAGTTTATTCACACCGCCACCTTGCTGCATGACGATGTGGTTGATGAATCGACGCTGCGCCGCGGCCGTTCGACTGCCAATGAGGTGTTTGGCAACCCGGCAAGTGTGCTGGTGGGCGATTTTTTGTATTCCCGCGCTTTTCAGATGATGGTGGAAGTCGGCGACATGCGCATCATGCAAACACTTGCAGAAGCCACTAACGTGATTGCCGAAGGGGAGGTGCTGCAGCTCATGAACATGCATGATGCGGCGCTGTCGGAGGAAGGCTATTTGCGCGTGATCCGTTCCAAGACCGCCAAACTGTTCGAGGCCAGCGCCCGGCTGGCAGCCTTGCTGGCACATTCCTCCCCGGTCGTCGAGCAACACTGCGCCGACTATGGCAGGGCGCTTGGCACCGCGTTCCAGGTGATTGATGACGTGCTTGATTACGACGGCGATGTGGCGGAAATGGGGAAAAACCTGGGCGACGACCTGCGTGAAGGCAAGGTGACGCTGCCGCTCATCATTGCCATGCAGCGCGGCACTGACGCCGAGCGGGCGACGATCCGGCAGGCGATTGAAACCGGCGGCACCGACCAGATGGCGCAGATTGTTGCCATCGTGCAGCAGACCGGTGCCCTGCAGGCGACCCGGGATGCGGCAACCGCAGAGGCGCAGCGCGCTCTCGATGCCTTGCTAACCCTGGCCCAAAACCCTTACAGTGACGCTTTGGAACAATTGGCTTCCCAATTACTGGCGAGGCGCTCGTGATCATCAATGCAAGGCGGGGCAGAGCTTGACCAGCTGAGCGCTACGTTCGGTACGCAAAGTCTAAAGGTTCAAATCCTTTCACTCCGGCCAGTTTCTTTTCAAGGCAGACCTTGCAGAAAGGTTGGTGTAGATTAAACAATTTCGTTCCTGGTGTCGAAAACGAAATTGATGCCCCATGCATCGACCTGGCAAGTTGGGGATTATCAAAACGCCGTGCTAACAAGGCTTCAACCGGGTTAAAACGCTGCCATCCAATGCTCGAAGCGCAAGCCGTCCAAAGAAAACCAAAGCAATGCTTGAAACGTTGGATATTTCACTGGTGGTTCCGGCTTATAACGAAGCAGGCAACATTGAGCTGTTTTTGCGCATTGCCGTAGAAGTGCTTGACGCCACCGGCAGGTCGTATGAAATCATTGTGGTCAATGATGGCAGCAAAGACGACACGCTGAAGATTTTGCTCGATGCCAGCCGACGATTCCCGAGTTTGCGCGTCATCGACCTGTCGCGCAATTTTGGCAAGGAAGCCGCGATGATGGCGGGGCTTGATGTTGCGGTGGGAAAAGCCGTCATTCCAATTGACGCTGATCTGCAGCATCCACCGCAGCTCATCCCGACAATGCTGCAGCGCTGGGAACAGGGTTACGACGTTGTACTGTGCCGCAGATCATCAAGAAATACCGATCGGTGGGCGCAGCGCTGGTTTTCAACTCTGTTTTACCGATTTCACAACGCTTTGGCCGAACATGCCATTCCGCCGGATGTGGGCGACTTCAGGCTGCTCGACAGGAAAGTGGTTGACGCCTTGCGCCTTCTGCCAGAGCGACGCCGTTTCATGAAGGGCATATTTTCATGGGTTGGATTTCGCAGCACCATCGTCGAGTTCGAGGTTGAGCCTCGCTATTCCGGAAAATCAAGCTTCAGCGGCTGGAAGCTCTGGAACCTCGCCCTGGAAGGCATCACCAGTTTCTCCACGGTTCCGCTTCGTATCTGGACTTACGTTGGCGGAATTGTGTCGATAGTGGCGTTGAGCTACGCTGCGAAGGTCGTCATCACCACCATCATTTCCGGTACGGATCTGCCAGGCTACCCCTCCTTGCTCAGCGCCATCCTATTTTTGGGGGGTGTACAACTCATAGGGATCGGGGTGCTTGGAGAATATATCGGCCGTATTTATAGCGAAGTCAAGCAGCGGCCCATTTATGTCGTCCGAAGCAAACACGGATTTCCGCCCGGTGATTAAATTTTTGTCGACCCATAAAGTTCTGAAGCGGTTTTCGGGCTTCTCATTGATCGGAATTTTTAACACCCTGATTCACTTGTCCGTCGTTACAGGTCTGGTGGAGTTTTTTCACGTGTTCCCGGTCTGGGCCAATTGCCTGGCTTTCGCGGCCGCCAATTCATTTTCTTTCTGGGCCAATAGCCGCTGGAACTACGGCACGCCTTTGACCGGAGACCGCTACCGGCGATTTCTGGTGGTTTCGCTGGCAGGCCTTGCCATCACGGCGGCCTGTACTGCGTTTGCCGAAATGATGGGCTGGCATTATCTGATTGGTACCGCCCTGGTTTTTGTCGCCCTCCCGGCGTTGACATTCATGGCTCATCACCGGTGGACTTGGGCAGAATGAAAGAAATAGGTCGCCCAGCACGGCTTGACGATTTTCGGCGGGTGATTCGACGTCATGAAAACAGCGGCGCATTGATTGTCCTTGCGCTTGCCGCACTGGCTTTGCACCATGGTGCGCTGAACGGCTTTTGGCGTTTTGACGACGGAGCGCATCTTCTGTTCGCTGCCACCTATGCGCCCTGGCAGTATTTTTTACAGCCTTCCATCACGATCTTGCAGTCGTACGCCAATGTTGCGCCGTACAACGCATTTTTTTATGATGTCAATCTGGCGCTCTTCGGCATGGTGCCGCGCTGGCATTACGCGCACCAGATTGCCCTGCTGGGCGCTGTGGCCTTTGCAACATACCGGCTCATCAGGTTATGGCAAGAACCGTTGATAGCGCTGCTGGCGGCGGTGCTTTTTTTAACTGGCTTGCCGACGCTGTATGTTGCCCAGCAACTGATGACGGGCCACTATGCAACGGGGTTGCTGTTTACCGTGCTCAGTCTGCACTGCTACACCTTGTGTGTCAGGGATGGCAGCCTGCGCCTGAATCTGCTGGGTGCTGCCTTTTACCTGCTGGCGACAACCTGCAAGGAGGTATTTGTACCGCTGGTGCTGCTGCTACCCTTTCTTCCGGTGGGGAGCCTCCAGATACGCCTCAGGGCAGCGTTGCCGTATGTCGCCGTGGCCGTCGCGTACACCGCATGGCGTTATGCGATTCTGGGGCGCTTGGTGGGAGGCTATGTTGCCGTCGATATCAGCCCGGTTGAACAGATTCGGCAACTGCTCACAATTCCGTTGCTATTGGCAGGATGGACAAAAGCGGATGATGTAGTTTCTTTCCTTGAAAGACGTAGCGGCCTGAATCTCGCTGTTTTCGCCGGTGTGACGTTGCTGGGTTTTCTGGCCGCCTGGCGAAGCCGCCTTTCCTGGATGCTGATTTTTGCATCGCTGGCTCTTCTGGTGCTCCCGCTGGTGCCTTTGACCCGCTTTCCGGGATTGAATGCAGCCGACCGCTATCTGTTTTTGGTGTGGTGGGCTTGCGCTGCGCTGCTGGCTGTTTTTGTGAGCAGTTTCAGGAAGCATGGGGTCGGAGTTCCGTTAAGGCTGGCCTGCTTTGCCGCGTTGACGGGGTTGACCTTGTATGCCCAGCGCGCTGAACATGAACGTATTGCACCGCAACTGGCCATGCAGGATGGCCTTTATCAGGCTGCCCTGCATCTTGACAACCGCACTGCGCTGTTACTGCCGCCGGACCGGTCCTACTACAAGACAGTCCTGGATGGTGCACGGCAAGCCACAAGGCAGCTTGTGAACAAGTCCTTGGAACCTGCAAAGCTGATTGTTGACAGCGCTGCACTGTGCGCATTTGCCAAAGCCGGCAACACAATACTGGCTTATGAAGAGTCTTGCAATTGCACGAGGGATGTCACGCAAAATAGGGAGGAGTCGCTGGGCAAGCTCAATAGCTTTGCTGACCACGCCGTTTCAGGCCAGCCCCTTAATGCTGCGCTTTTCCTTGATCATCAACTTCTCAGCTGGAAATTTGGCCCTTACGAAGATGGCGTTTATTCCGTTCTTCTTGACGGCACTCTGACGAAAGTTCCAGCGAGCGGCCGCAAAAGCTACGCAAGCAAGCTGCCATTACGTTTCACAATTCGACACGACGCCAAAGACGGCATTATTGCCATTTCTCCACCACTTGAGTTTGAGTTGGCAAGCCATAAATCATTTGCCTGGAGCGGCTTAAGCGAGGCCATCAGGCCTTCGTGCGAGACTGGTCCGAACTGAATCGCATTCCACGCAGTTTTGCCTGCTGCCTGATCGCCTGCTATCTGTCTCAAGGACGGGGTGACCCATTTCAGTCCAGCGCACGCGCCTTCCAAATCGATATCAAAGCAAAGTCGATTAATAATTTCACCCATGGTCCGTTCGGGTGCACTGCGCAGGTTGATCAAATGCGAGCCTGGCTGGATCGTGAACCGCACGCTTCGCTCTTTTCTGTCGTGCCGCTCCACAACCGTAATCAACCCATCGTCGGGTTTCCACTTTTTAATCAGCGCAAAAAAGCAGCCGCCAGGGTTGAGGGCCTCTTGCTGGTCAAGCTGAACCGTCCTTGAAAAGCTAGCCGGCTTGTTGCGCGGAGGCATTGGGTATCCCAATGAGTCCTGTAGCCAAAGCACTTTTTTCCTGTTAAGCGCGACGTCAGCGGCAATCAAAAAAGTAGTTTTTTGGGCGTAGCGACTTTCGGGTTTCCGATTTTCTGGATCACTGGTCTGGAGTCATAGTCAAACTCCGTTGTTACATTTGGGAATTCGAGTAGGCGGGTTACGGGATCGGTGTCTGAAAAAACCGCTTTTTTTTGTTGAACTTTCGGTGGCGTGCTTAAGCCGGATACTGCAATTTGGGGTGCGCTTTTGCAAGACCGGTGCCGAGAGCGAAATTGAAAAGTATGGACGCCAGCATCAGCGGCAAATAGCTGATGTCCCAATAGGCGTAAAAACAAACAGGCTTGCTACCACCCGCCAGACTTTTCCCGCCAAAACGCTACGCCTGCGATTTGGGCCAGAAGTAAACGAAAAACGAGACCGGAAGAAACAAAAGAATGGACTGCCAGGTGTCAAACTGCCTATTTGATTGACGTCAGCTCAAAGGAAGGACTTTCCATACCATCAGGCATGATCTTGCATCTTGCCGTGGAGTCAGGCGTCCAGCCTATCTAGCCAGCTGGTTCAGCTGGATGATGGGCAGCAATACCGCCAGCACGATCAGCATCACGACCAGGCCCATCGCCACAATCAGCAGCGGCTCCAGCAGGGTCGCCAGCTGCAGGGCGCGGCGCTGCACTTCGGTGCCGAGCTGACGGGCGGCGCGATCCAGCATCAGCGGCAACTGTCCGGTCTGCTCACCCAGTCTGGCAAACATGCTGAGCAGGCCAGGAAAGCGCTTTTTATGTGTCAACGCCGAGGCCAGCGGCGCGCCTTCGCGCACCAGCACCAGGGCATCGAGCGCGTCGGCGCGCATGGCGCGATTGGACAGGGTGTCGGCCGCCGCCTGCAGCGCCTTGAGAATCGGCACGCCCGCCGCCGCCAGCATGGCCAGGGTGCCGGCAAAACGGGCAGCGTTGTAGCCCCGAGCGAGTTTTCCCAAAATCGGCAAGGTCAGCCACATGGCATCAAATCTTTCACGAAATGAGGCGCTGGTCCAAGCAATACGGCCACCTACTGCTATTGAAATAATAGCTAAGAGAATTAGCCATCCCTGGTTGCGGACAAAGCTTGCCAGCCCCAGCATGATGACCGTCAGTACCGGCAACGCACGCTTGCTGCCGGCAAACACCTGGGCCACCTGCGGCACCACGTAGCCGAGCAGAAACATGACGATGGCAATCGCTACCAGCGTCACGATGGCCGGGTACAGTGCGGCACCCACCAGCTGAGCTTTAAGTTCCTGACTTTGCTCCAGGTCGTCGGCCAGACGCTCCAGCACCATGCCAAGGTTGCCGCTGTGTTCGCCCGCGCCCACGACAGCGCAGTAGGTCGTTGAAAATTCGCGCGGGTGCTGGGCCAGCGCCGTGGCAAAAGGCGCACCGCCGTTCACTTCGGCGCGCAACCCGGCGACCAGCTGGCGCTGGGGCTCGCTGTCGGACTCCTCGGCCAGCGCGGTGAGCGCGCGCTCCAGCGGCAGGCCCGAGCTCACCAGTCCGGCGATCTGGCGCGTCCAGATGGCGAGAGCGGTAGCGTTAAAAACACGTTTGCTCCAGAGCGTTGCATTCCAGCCCGAAGCGTCGGCCCGCTTTGCCCCGCCGACCCCGGCCCCCACTAGCGCCACGGCCAGCGGCACAAGCGCCTGCGCCCTGAGCATGCTGCGGGCGGACCGGGCGGTGTCAGCTTCTATGATGCCTTTTCGGGTCGCGCCATCGGCGCTCAGGGCTTCGAATGAATAGGCGGGCATGGTGGTCTCGTTAATCAGCCCGATTGCTGACGGCCATCGACCGCAGCGCCGGGCCGCCTCAAGCGGAGTTCCGCCCCCTTGAAGGGCAGCGCATTACGCGAAGTGAAAAGCGTGGGGGCCATGAACGAAGCGCAGGGCCGTCCCAAGCGCAGTTCAGCCCCCTTGGAGGGCAGCGCATTACGCGAAGTGAAAAGCGTGGGGGCCATGAACGAAGCGCAGGGCCGCCCCAAGCGCAGTTCCGCCCCCTTGGGGGGCAGCGCATTACACGAAGTGAAAAGCGTGGGGGCCATGTTCTAGTCGCGGGTCACCCGCACCAGCTCTTCGCGCGAAGTAATGCCGCTTTGCACCAGCCGCTCGCCGTCGTCGCGCATCAGCGTCATGCCATTTTTTAGTCCCGCTTCGCGCAAGTCCGCTTCTGAAGCCTGGTGATGAATCTGCGCCCGTATGGCGTCGTTGGTCGCCAGCAATTCGAACACGCCGGTGCGGCCCTTGTAGCCGGTTTGTCCGCAACTTGAGCAACCCGTGCCTTTGCAATGAACGCATACCTTGCGCACCAGCCGCTGCGCCAGCACGCCCAGCAGCGAGGAACTGAGCAAAAACGGTTCAATACCCATGTCGGTCAGGCGAGTCACCGCGCTCGCGGCATCGTTGGTGTGCAGTGTGGCCAGCACCAAGTGGCCGGTGAGCGAGGCCTGAATGGCGATTTGCGCGGTTTCGAAATCTCGGATCTCACCGATCATGATGACGTCCGGATCCTGGCGCAGGATGGCGCGCAAGGCCTTGGCAAAATCCAGGTCGATCTTTGCGTTGACCTGAGTCTGGCCGACACCGGTCAACTCGTACTCGATCGGGTCTTCGACCGTCATGATGTTCTGGCGGCGCGTGTCGAGTCGCTCCATGGCGGCGTAAAGCGTAGTGGTTTTGCCCGAACCGGTGGGACCGGTCACCAGGATGATGCCGTGCGGCTGTGCCACCAGGTGTTCGAAGCGTGACAGCACGTCGCCCTGCATGCCGACGGCTTCCAGGTTCAGTCGATCGCCGCTTTTGTCAAGCAGGCGCAGCACCGCGCGTTCGCCGTGGGCGCTGGGCAGGGTGCTGACGCGCACGTCCACGGCCCGCGTGCCAATGCGCAGCGAGATTCGGCCGTCTTGCGGCAACCTTTTTTCCGCGATGTCGAGATCGGCCATGATTTTCAGGCGTGAGATCAGTGCGGCGTGCAGTGCGCGGTTGGGCTGCACCACATTGCGCAGCGAGCCATCGACCCGAAAGCGCACGCTGGAATGGCGCTCATAGGGTTCGATGTGGATGTCGCTGGCGCCGTCTCGCGCGGCTTGGGTCAGCAGGGCGTTGAGCATGCGGATGATGGGGGCGTCGTCCGAGGTTTCGAGCAAATCCTCGATCGCAGGCAGCGCTTGCATCATGCGCGAAAGATCGACGTCGCTTTCGACTTCGCTGATCACCGTCGCAGCGCTCGATTCGCTCTGCGCATAGGCGGCGCTGATGCGCTGCTGCAGCAGCTCCGGAGCCTCGGTTTTGACCTGCTGCACGTCGAATTTTCGCATCACCTCGCTCAGCCCTGCGGCAGCGCCCTCGGCGTCGAGGCTGTGCAGCCATAGCGTGAGTTCGCCGTCGTGCGCTTCGAGCAGCAGCTGCTGGCTACGTGCAAATGCATAAGGCAAGGGATACTGCGCAAGGGTCGGCATGCTTATCTTCCGGTCATGGGCGGTGGCGCGGGTTGTACCTGCTGTATGGCAGGTTGGGTAACCGGCGGGGCCGGCATGAGCGCGGGCAGGACCGGAGACTCATTGACAGGTAGCAGGTTGCTGTTGACCGGCTGCGCCTGCTGTTGCCTGGTGCGCATCATGTCGTAGCGGTCCATCGACAGGGCGTTGGTAGCCGCGGCATCGCGCACCACGACCGGCCGCAAAAATACCATGAGGTTGGTCTTTTTGCGACTGCGGCTTTCAGACTTGAAGAGGTTGCCAAACAGCGGCACGTCACCCAGCCCCGGCACCTGGTCCTGATTGCCCGAATACTCGTCCTGCAGCAGCCCGCCCAGCACGATGATGGAGCCGTCTTCGACCAGCACATTCGACTCGATGGAGCGCTTGTTGGTGATCAGCCCGGTGGCTGAGTTGACCGAGCCCGGCTGCACGCTCGACACCTCCTGAAAGATGGCCATCTTCACGGTGCCGTTTTCGCTGATTTGCGGCTTGACCCGCAAAGTCAGGCCGACGTCCTTGCGCTCTATTGTCTGGAAGGGGTTGACGCTGCCGTTGCCTCCGCCGCCGCCGCCGGTGTTTGTGAACTGCCCGGTGACGAAAGGCACATTCTGGCCGATGACAATCTTGGCTTCTTCATTGTCCAGTGTCAGCAGGTTGGGCGTTGACAGGATGTTGCCAGCGCCCGTCGTCTGCAAAAAGTTTGCCAGAAAGCCCAAAAAATACACGCCGTTGCTACGTGCTGCCACGCCAAGGTTCAGGCCCGCGCCGGGTGCCACGGGGGTGCCACTGGCGGCTGCGAAGGCCGACTGAATAATGTTTTTTCCACCGCTACTGAAGTTGGTGCCCAGCAGACCGATCAGGCTGTCGCCCTTGCCGCCTATGGGGCCTTGCCACTGGATGCCGAACTCGGCGGCCTTGTCCATGTTGACCTCGGCGATCAGGCTTTCCACATAAACCTGGGCGCGCCGGGCGTCGAGTTTTTCGATCACCGCGCGCAGCTGGCGGTATTGCGGTTCAGATGCCGTGATGATGAGGGAGTTGGTGGCCGTGTCAGCCTGAATTTGGCCGCCCGTCGATGGCCCGGCGCTGGGCGTGACAGGAGCGGTTGCGCTGTTTTGCGCTGCGCCGCCCGCGCTGGCTGATGTCGCACCGGCGCCGAGCGCATTGACCGGGCTGCCAAAGCCACTGGCGACTCCCTGGCTGCCGGAGCTGGTTGCCGAATTTCCTGTCAGGGCCGCGCGCAGCACGGTCGCCAGTTTGGTGGCATCGGCATTTTTCAGGTACACCACATAAATGTTGCCGGCGGCGCCGTTGGGCCCGTTCAGCAAGGGTTGATCGAGGTTTTGCACCAGCGATTTGACCAGCCCCATGCGCGCCGCGTTGGCCGTGCGCACGATCAGCGAGTTGCTGCGCGGCTCTGCAATGACAGTGGTTCTATAGCTGGCTTCAGCCGTCGCCACCGTTCCCGGCGTGCTGCTTTCCAGCAGGCGCGTGACAAGCGGCGCGATGTCGGTGACGGATACGTTCTTGACGGGAATGATCTCGACATCGGTGGCGTTGGCCACATCGAGGGCTGCAATGATGCGGCCCAGGCGGTTCAGGTTGTCGGCGTAGTCGGTGATGACCAGCGTGTTGTTGCCGGGATTGACATTGATCGTGTTGTTGGGGCTGATCAACGGACGCAGTATGGGCAGCAGGTTGTTGGCGTTCTCGAAGTCGAGCTTGAAGATGGTGGTGGCGATCTGCCCGCCCGACAGCGGTGCTTCGGTGGAGACGGCGCCACCCTGCAGCTTGGCCTCTGCTTCCGGCACGATCTTGTCCAGACCGGCAGTGTTTACCACTGTAAAACCCTGCAGGCGCAAGGTTGCCAGAAACTGGCTATAGGCCACGGCAGGGCTGACCGGGCGTTCGGTGGTGAGGGTGATCGTGCCCTTGACGCGCGGGTCGACCACCACATTGCGCCCCGTCAGGGTGGCCATGGTGCGCGCCACGGCGTCGATGTTGGCATTGACGAAGTTGAGCGTGACGGGTTCGCCGCGCTTGGGGGCAGCGGCTGGTGTCTGGGCCTGAGAATTTGAATGAAAAAGCGCCATGGTCCATATTAAAAGGGCACAGCTTGCTATCGAAGTTATAGCGACTTGACGGGGTTTTGAGATTGAAAGTTTCATTCGGCGTTAACCCACGTTGATAATGGAGCGTGCGCCGCTGCGCCGTCCAATGATGTTCAGGAGATTGGAAAGTGCCTCTACGGTCTCTGGCGTGGCGCTTGCCACGCCACCGAAACGCAGGTGCTGGCCCACCCACTGGCCCTGACCGGTGAGTTGCAAACTGCCGTCCAGGGTCTTAACCTGTATGGTGGAGCTGGGCCCACCTTGCAGGGTGACACGATAGCTGCCCATGGGCTGCAGGGTGGAAAGGCGTGAAGAAATCTGGGTCGCGTCAAGCTGGACGCGCCCTGCCAGGCTGAGCCGGCCCTGGACCCAATCTGCCTGAAAACCAGCGGTGGAAGCGACGAGTTGACCCTGGGCCTGCACCGTGTTCCAAGGTGTTCCCAGACCAGCCAGCAGCCCTGCCGGCCAGCTCGACTGGCCGTCAGCCAGTACCAGCCTCACACCGCCCCAGCCCACGGGCGTCACACCAAGATGCAGGGCTTTCGGTGTGCAGCATTCGGCGGTCAGTTGCAGGGTCATGCCAGTCAAGGCCGGACGGATGCGCCAGGCAAGGTGGCCAGGCAGTGCTGCCTGGTCCCGGCTGCCCGGGCCGCCCGAAAGCACCAGTTGAGCCGAACCTTGCCAGAAGCTGCCGCGGGGCGAGAACAATGTTATTCGCTCGCCGCTTGCCTGCTGCACCAGCGCTCCCAGCCAGCGGGCCGGGGCAAACAGCAATAGCGCCAGCAGCAAACCTGTCAGCGCACCCGTCACCGCCCAGCCCCAAGGCGCAGCAGCGGAGTCCGGGGGCAGTGGTGCTGCGTGTTGCATGGTCTTAGCGCTGGGGCAAACCCATCACAAGCACGCCGTTCCAGATGGCAGCGCCAGTGGCCGTGCCACGCACCAACCGGGCCTCCAGCGGTACCGAGCGGGCATTGACACGTGCCTGTACCAGCCACTGTGCCAGTGCGTCGGCCGAAGCCCCTTTCAGGGTGACGCTAGCCCGATCTCCCGCCACATTCAGCTGTGCCGAGGTTCCCAGCGTCTGTTTGGTGGCGGCGGTGAGCGCCCGCAGCGCGTCGTCAAACCCGAGCGGGGGCTGCTTTTGCAGGGATTGCGCTTGTGCCTGCAGTGTCTGCATGCGCTGGAGTTTCGCGTCAAGGACTTTGGCTTGCGCATCGGCCGTGCGCAGCGTGGTCAGCGCGGGTGCAAGGATGAGCAACCACAGAAGAGTAGCCAATACCAGCCCGAGCGCCAGCCGGACCAGGTTTTTTTCCCGCTCCGCGAGCTGGGTCCAGCGCGCAGTTACTGGCTGGAATGCATCGAGCAGGCTCATGGGCGGCGCTCCTCTTTCAGAATCAGGCTGTCACCTTCAAGCCGGGCACTGTAGCCTTGGGCCAAAAGCCGCGCAGAAATGCCGCTCAACCCGGGAGCAGCCGCATCCAGTCCCTTTACCCTGAGTTCATCAGCTATATATTCTATAGCTGATGGTGCAGGTATGTCAGGAGCTGCAGCTTGAAGTTGCCCCAGCATGGTCTCCATGTCGGCGGGTGAGGCGGCACCGTTGCGGCGTTGCAGACCAGCCAGCGAGCGTGCCATTTGCAAGGGTGCATCTACCACCACCCGCACCTCCGGGAAGGTTGCCGTCAACGTGTTGCCGATGGCTGTGCGTTTGTCCGCCAGCGCTGATCGCGCTTTCCAGGCCCAGGCCTGAAGGCCTGCCAGATTAACAACCAGCAGCAGCAACGTGGCCCAGCGCGCCGCACGCCATCTCGGTGCCTGCAGCAGGGCATTGCCAATCGCTGACAAGCGTTTTCGGATGCGCGCATGGCGGTTGTAAAGCAGATCAAACTGTGCTAAATCCCAGTCGGACTGCGCCGCTGCCAGCCAGCGCTGGGAAGGCGTCTGCAAGGTCACAGGCGTCTTGAAATAGTCTTCCGCCAGCGCTGCAACCGCCGGTTCTGCCACTAACGGAGCGCCTTCGGGCCAGACCATTAAAGCCGCTGTAGTCGACGAAAGCGGCAATACCGTTACGCCGTCCTGACCGGCAAGCACCAAGCGGGCTTTTTCTGGCGTCCCCATGATATGAAGTGAGGCACTGCCGCCGGTGTCGGCAGTGCTTGCCTGGGCTGGTGCCAGTTCTGGCACGATGCGCGCAACGGCACGTCCGGCCTGTTCCAGCTCGGCCAGCCAGGCGTGCAACCACGCCCGATCGCAGGCTGCCACCCATGCGGAAGTCCCCGAGCGGGCTTGTGGTTCAAGGGCAAAGTGCAGCTGCGCTGTTTCGTCCAGCACCCGATCTTCCAGCAGCCCGTCAAGCACGGACCGCAACCGACCCGCGCCGCCGTTCTGAAACAGGCTCCTGCTGATGGCGCCCTGGGGCAGTTCGACCTTGTGCCAGGACACGCGCGAAATTGGCACTATGGCCACGATTTCCCCGCCTGAAGGCGAGGGCAGCAGCGCCACCGTTGTTTCCACGCGGCTCAGCACGGCAAGTCCGTCATCAGTCAGCACACCCTCGCAGGGCGTCGCCGCCGTGGGTAGCGTCGGGGGGAGGGTGACGATCAGGGTGGTCATGGTCGAATTAGTGCGCCATTGTAGGGGGCTGGCCCCTCATTCTGGTGGCCCCCGATCACGCCACAAGGTCTTCACCTCCAGGCCATCGCGCTGGACCACCGAGTGTTCCTCCACTATCGACTGGTCCAGCCGAAGGCGCCCGCGCACCTCGAAAAAGCGTGAACTTACGCTGTGTTGAGCCTCATTCAAAGGAGATTTCTGTTCTCCAATCAGCGCAGTGACATCGGCCAGCGTTCTAAAGTGGCGGGTCTGCCGGCTGCTCACCAGTCGTTGGGCCTGGGCCATGTCCAGCGACGGAATGCTGGCGTACAGCCCGGTGGCGCTGGCTGTATTGAGGTTGACAGCCGTGCGCGCGGGCAACAGTGTGATGAAGGGCCGCAGGGTGGCAAGGCTGGTGGGCGACAGGCCGAGCCATACCAGCTGGTTCACGCGCTGCGGTATCAGGGATGAGCTGCTACTACTGGCGCTGGTGGTGATGTCAAGCGCAAGCCGCAAATTCTCGGCCATTGCCGCGAGTTCGTCCGGCGGCAGGGCCAGCTGCTCAAACAGTTTGGCGAAGGCGCGCAATGCGAGTTCGGACACCTTGCCGCCTTCTACCAGATTAAACACGTTTAGCCGTGCCTGCAGGTCATTGATCGAGCCGGACAGGAATGCCTGGGAGGCGCTGTTCTCACTGTCGGAAAGGTTGCTTTTGTCGGAAGCCAGAAAAGTAGAAAGCCGGGCTTCCTCCAGCGGTACGGCCCAAGGTTCAGCCAGATGATCGGCCCCGCCGGCGCGCGCGTCCTCGCGCAGGATCAGGCGCGCCCAGTCCAGGGCGCCC
>NZ_JABBPF010000107.1 GCF_012927415.1 Polaromonas sp.
CCTTGCGGAGTGGAGGGATGGGTCAATCCTGACGGCTGCCGCTTAAGGCCGTCTGAGGGGATGCGTTGCTTTTTAAGAAAGCGCTAAGAAGCCCGCCGCATCATGAGGACAAGCCTAAAACAAGGAGTCCTCATGAAGCTGTTACCTCTGCATCGATCATCGGTTTTAGCCATTCTGGCCACGGCAGGCCTGGCCTGTGCTGCCATCGCTCCGGTGGCGCATGCCGCGACGCCGATGGAGCAGCTGGCGGGTTACACCGCCCAGGCGGGATCGCCTGCGGTACCAGCGCGTGGCCAGCAATTTTTCAATACCCGACAGGGCCGTGAATGGAGTTGCGGCTCCTGTCATGGCGCTTTGCCCACGCAGGCTGGGAAGCATGCGTCAACCGGCAAATCAATCAGCGCGCTGGCGCCGGCTTTCAATCCTGAGCGTTTCACCGATTCGGCCAAAACTGAAAAGTGGTTTCGCCGCAACTGCAAAGATGTTGCGGGCCGCGAATGCACGGCAGCCGAAAAAGCCGATGTGCTGAGCTGGCTGATGACGCTCAAGCGCTGACCCCACCTTATTTCAGCACTTCTTTCACTCGCAAGGATAAACAGGCATGTCACTTCAATTTCACCCCTTTCCCTTTGTTACCCAGGTCCTGTTCGTTTTGTTCGCCGCCTTTGGCATCACGCAAGCGGCGATGGCCGATGGCGACAGGCGCATGGTGCCGTTGTTGCCCAAATACCAGCAGGAATGCGCGGCCTGCCATCTGGCTTATCCGCCCGGCATGCTGCCTGCTGCTTCGTGGAAGCGGGTCATGGCAACCCTGCCAAAGCATTACGGAACCGACGCATCGCTGGACGCGGCCACGGTGAAGGAGCTTTCCACGTGGCTGGCCGCCAATGCCGGGACTTACAAACGCGTCAGCGAAGAGCCGCCGCAAGACCGCATCACCACCTCGGCCTGGTTTGAGCGCAAGCACCGCGAAGTTGCTCCCCAGGTCTGGAAACGGGTCGCCGTCGGCAGCCGCGCCAACTGTGCGGCCTGCCACACCCGTGCCGACAAGGGCGACTTCAACGAAGACAACATCCGTATCCCCAAGTGAGAAAGCCATGACTGCCAATACCTTTCCTTCTTCAGAATCCGCCGCCGCACCGGCTGGACTACAAACCCGGGCGCCCCTTCCCGCAAGTCGCCGCGTGGTGGATGCGACCACGCGCATGCTGCATTGGCTGATGGCGCTGAGTTTTGCCGGTGCCTACCTGACCGCCGACGGCGAGCGCTGGCGGATGGTGCATGTGACGCTGGGCTACACCCTGGCTGGGCTGCTGCTGTGCCGCGTGTTGTGGGGCCTGTTCGGGCCGCGCCATGCCCGGCTCTCGGTCCTGATGCGCAAATTGAAGGGTTTGCCGGCCTGGCTGAAGTCGCTGCCTGCGGTGAAGTCACCCGGCACGCTGCAGCCTGCCTGGCGGCAGGGCCAGAATTTCCTCATGGCGCTGGCCGTGCTGCTCATCCTGTGCGTGGTCTTGCCGCTGACGCTCAGCGGTTATGCAGTCTGGGATGAATGGGGCGGCGAATGGCTGGAAAACGTGCATGAATTTTTTGGCAACGCCATGCTCGCGGTGGTGCTGGTCCACATCGGCTTGATTGCCATGTTGAGCCTGCTGCGGCGCAAGAACCAGGCCTTGCCCATGCTGACCGGCCGCGTTGCCGGCCCCGGCCCCGATCTGGCAAAGCGCAACCACGGCATCCTGGCTGCGGTAGTGCTGGCCTGCGTGATGGGTTTCTGGGGCTGGCAGTGGACCGCAGCGCCTCAGGGCGATGCCGCTTTGCAGGGTACGGTGCGGATTGATAATCAGCGCAACAATGACAGCGACTAAGACATAGACTGCTACATAGACTGAGAGGCCCCCATGCGCATCCTGCTTGCTGAAGACGACTCTTTATTGGGCGACGGACTGCGGGCGGGGCTGCGTCAGCTGGGCTTTCAGGTGGACTGGGTGCGCGATGGCGAGGCCGCAGAGCGCGAACTGCGCGCACAGCCTTATGCGGCGGCCGTGCTCGACCTCGGTTTGCCGCGCAAGGATGGCTTGGACGTGCTGGCCGCCGTTCGCGGTGCGGGAATCCTGACGCCGGTGCTGGTGCTGACCGCGCGTGACGCCGTGCCTGACCGCATCCGCGGGCTGGATGTGGGCGCCGATGATTATGTGGTCAAGCCGGTGGACCTGCACGAGCTGGCCGCACGGCTGCGCGCGCTGGTCCGCCGGGCGCATGGGCAGCCGCAGGAATGCCTGTGCGCGCAGGATGTCGTTCTGGACCCTGCCTCTCGCTCGGTGCGCCAGGCGGGCGAGCTGGTCATGCTGTCCACCCGGGAATTTGACCTGCTGCAGACCTTCATGCTAGGCGCTGGGCGCGTGTTGTCACGCGAGCAGCTGGAGCAGCAACTCTACAGCTGGGGCCAGGAGGTGGAAAGCAATGCCGTCGAGGTGCATATCCACAATCTGCGGCGCAAGCTGGGACCGGCGCTGATTCACACCGTGCGCGGTGTCGGCTACATGCTGCAGCGTGACGTGCCTAAATCATGATCCGGTCGCCGCGCTCGCTGCAGGGCCGCTTGCTGCTTCTCGTGCTCTCGGTGGTCGTTGTGGTCTGGCTGGCCACGGCGGTGATGACATGGTTCGATGCGCGCCACGAACTTGACGAGCTGCTCGACGGCCATCTGGCGCAGGCCGCCGCGCTGCTGGTGGCCCAACAGGTGCCAGCCATCGATGACGAGGACAACCGCAATATTGATGCGCCCGCGCTGCACCGCTATGGCCCCAAGGTGGCGTTCCAGGTTTTTCACGAGGGGCAGCTGGCACTGCGCTCGTCCAACGCACCGATCGAGCCGATGATCGAGGCCTTTAATACCGGCTTTAAAACCGTGCAGCGGGAAGGAACGACATGGCGCGTTTTTGCCACTTACGGAGCCGAACGCGATGTGCAGGTGTATGTCAGCGAGCAGATGAAATCCCGGGACTCGATTCTGTGGGCCGTGCTGCGCAGCACGCTGTGGCCGATGGCCGTGGCGCTGCCGCTGCTGGCGCTGGCGATCTGGTGGGCTGTCTACCGTGGTGTCGCCCCCCATGCGTCGGCTGGGCGCGTGCTGGCTAAGCGCGAGCCGCAGGCGCTGCAAGCACTGGGGCTTGATGGAGCACCGTCCGAGATGCTGCCCATGGTTACGGCGCTCAATGAATTGTTTGCCAGAATCAGCGTGTTGCTGGAATCCGAACGACGCTTCACGGCGGATGCGGCACACGAGCTGCGTACCCCGATTGCGGCCATCCGGGCGCAGGCACAGGTGGCGCTGGGTGAAGCCGACGAGGCCAAGCGAAGGCACGCGCTCGACAGCACGCTGGAGGGTTGCGACCGGGCCACGCGGCTGGTGGAACAGTTGCTGACCCTGTCCAGGCTGGAAGCTGTTGGCTCACCCCTCATGGCGCCGGTCGGGCTGCGGGCGTTGACCCAGCGTGTCGTGGCCGAAGTTGCGCCCCGGGCGATTGCCAAGAACCAGACGCTCGAGTTCGAGGGTACCGAGCCCAGCAGTCTGCCGGGCAACGAAACGCTGCTGGCCGTGCTGGTGCGCAATCTGGTCGACAACGCGGTGCGATATAGCCCGCCCGGGGCGCGCGTCAAGGTGGCCGTGAGTCAGCAGGCCGGACATGTTATCTTGAGCGTGGAAGACAGCGGGCCGGGACTGGAGGACGCCGACCGCGAACGGCTGGGCGAGCGTTTTTTCAGGCTGCCCGGCAGCCTTGAAAGTGGCAGTGGACTGGGCTGGTCCATCGTGCAGCGCATTGCCGCCGTGCATGGGCTGGTGCTGCAGGCCCGGCGGTCTTCGGAACTGGGTGGGCTTGCCGTTTGCGTTATTTCCGGAGATTTAGCGCTCTAGTCCAATTAATACCGTTGTATGCAGCTATTATTTTAATAGCAAATTTGGTTGTTAAAGTAAAACAACAGCCTTGACGGCATCAAGGCCAACTCAATGTCTTGCAGGCTGAAGCAGGATAAAGCAGGCCATGGCGGCCAATGAGAGCAGCGCCGCCAGACCGAAGGCCAGGTTTGGCGAGACAGTCCACAATGCGCCGGCGATCAGCGAGGCTGGAAGGTAGAGTACGCCGGTGACGAAGTTGTAAACACCTATCGCTGTCGCGCGCCTTTCGGGCTCGATATCCGCGATGAAAGCCCTGCTCTGCGAATCGTCGATGGCGTAGAAAAAGCCGTAAAAGAAGAACACCACCACCAGTTCCCATTGGCTGGTGGCAAATATGAGGCCGAGGTTGACGAGACCATACACCGCGTAGCCCAGCAAAATGATGCGGCTCCGGCCAATCCTGTCGCCAAGCAAGCCTGCCAGTGGCGCCACAATCACGCAGCTCGTATTAAAAAGGGCGTAGAGCAACACGATGTCGGTCACGCCAAAGCCAAGGTCGTGCGCCTTCAGTAGCAAAAATCCCAGGCTGAAGTAGGCCAGTGAAAAGACACCCGCCGGGATCAGGAAGCGCTTGAAACCAGTGCTGATCGCCCGCCAGTTCTGGGCCACGCTTTCACGCTCATGGCGAACGCCGGGTTGCTCCTTGATGAGCGCCAGCATGGCGACGCCCAGTAGTGCTGGTATGAAAGCGACCCAAAACAGCGTGCGGTAGGTGCCGGCCGACTCGCCCAGCCACCTCAGCAAGCCGTAGGCGACGAGCGGGCCCAGCACCGCGCCGGACTTGTCCAGCGCCTTGTGAACGCCGAAGGAGTAGCCACGCGATTTTTCCCCTGCAACGCCGGACAGCCAGGCGTCGCGCGGCGGTCCGCGAAAACCTTTGCCGAGGCGTTCGATCACGCGAAAAAGGCTCAGACCGAGGATGGAATTGCTCATCAGCAGGATGATTTTGGCGAGTGTCGAGAAACCGTAGCCCGCGATGGCAAACGACTTGCGCTGGCCGCTGCGATCCGACAGCCAGCCCGCCAGGTAGTTCAATGAAGACGCCGAGAAGTCGGCGAGTCCCTCAATCAGCCCCAGCAGGGATGCCGATGCCCCGGCGATGGTGGTGAAGAAGATGGCGAACACCGAAAAAATCATCTCGGAGCTCAGGTCAGTCAGGAAGCTGACCAAACCGAGCTTGAGAATATCCGGGTGAAGTCTGGCTTGCTTTGCGGCAGCCGGCGCGGGCGCCGGTGATTCAACGCTGGCGGAATCAGTCATGGATATGCTTCAATCAGTCACTCGACTGGAATTGTAGCGGTGCGCCTGCGACCGCTGCATTCAAAACTGGAGCTTGCTGCTTATGAAATCGCCACGCCGCCACATTGAACGTCACCGCACGGATCGTATTGGCTGGTTGCGTGCCGCCGTACTGGGGGCGAATGACGGCATCGTTTCTACCGCGAGCCTGGTTGTCGGCGTTGCCGCCGCCGGTTCCAGCCAGCAAGGCATTCTGGTGGCCGGTGTTGCCGGGTTGATGGCGGGGGCGATGTCGATGGCCGCTGGCGAATATGTTTCCGTTCATTCGCAGGCCGATACCGAAAATGCGGATCTGGCTCGTGAGCGCAAGGAAATCGAGACCGATCCGGTCGCGGAAAATCGCGAGCTGACCGCCATCTATGTCGCGCGGGGGCTGGCGCCAGATCTTGCCCAGCAGGTGGCCGGGCAATTGATGGCGCATGACGCCCTGGGTGCCCATGCGCGCGACGAGCTCGGCATCTCCGAAACTTTGACTGCCCGGCCGGTGCAGGCCGCTTTGGCTTCGGCTGCGAGCTTCGCCGTCGGCGCGGCACTGCCTCTGGCGGTGACAGCGCTAATATCCGGCAATGGGCTGATTCCCTGGGTATCCGGAACCTCGCTGGTCTTTCTGGCGGTGCTTGGCGCCATGGCAGCGCAAGCCGGCGGCGCGAGCGTTCTGACGGGCGCGTGGCGGGTCACTTTCTGGGGCGCGCTGGCCATGGCCATCACGGCGGGGGTCGGCGCACTGTTTGGCGCGGTTGTCTAATCGCCTTGCTGTTTATCCCGGCCTGTCCTGACGGAGGTTGCGATCGGATGAGATCCTCCCGCACCGCCGGAAAAATAGCCGTGTGGCGATGGAAACCTTTTCATGCACCGGCTTCTCGCTGATAAACGTTCGTGACGCGAAATTTCATAGACCGCTGACTGGTCTTGCGAAAGGCATCCGGCAAGTCTGGCTGGTTGGCTAAAGCCCATCAGGGTTTGAAACTGGAGCCGGACAATGAATGTGGATAGAGCTGGCTCAGGATGCTTGAAGTAATGGCCAGCAGGATGGTTTGTGCGGATTCAACCGCTTTGTCAGCATCGGACTGGGTACGCAGCGTTTGCCACAAGCGACTTACCGCTTTTTCATTGGTGGCAACGGCGCGCTCCACTTCGATTTGCCAGAATGCCGGCGCTTCGCCTTCTGCGAAATTGCCCCGACCGCGCCCGAAATGAGCAACCGTCAGATAACGTAGAACACTGGTGACGAGCAAGGTGCGCAAAAACTCGTCGGTGAACTGCACAAACGGATGATTTCTGTTCATCGTCGAATTGAATCCCCAGGCGGCGCCGGAAAAGGTCAGGGCGCCCACCACACCGCCCAGCAGCGCGCCGCTGCCCAGGGTCAGGCCACCCGCCAACAGATCAGCCGACAAGCCCGTCGCTGCGCCCGAAAGCACTGCGCCAAGCAGGCCCGCCTGAGCACGGTCCATGGGGGTACGAATGACAAAATTCTCGCGCACCCGGGTGTTGATTCTGGCCGCTTCTCCGGGGTCCAGCCGGTGCAGCGCCAGCAACTGGCGGGTGGTCGTTGCGATGCCCAGATTCAGCCGCTCAACCAGCCCACTCATGGCCTGGTCCTGGCGCTGCTGCGTTGCCGATCTGCGCAGGCCCGCGGCCTGCAGGGCTGCGTTGAACAGCGACTTGTTATCTGACTTGACCGGCTGACTGTCTTGCGCCGCGGCCACCACTTGCAGTGCTGTCAGGCGCATCGCTTCATGATAACGCGCCTCATTGTTCGCTTCCCACGCGGCCAGCAGGCGTGCGTAGCCCGCTGCTTTTGGCGCCGCGATCAGCTTGCCAACGGCTTCATAAAATACGCGTTCATGCACCCAGCACCGGGCAAAAGCGTCGAGCGCCAGTACATCCCGGACAACGGGGTAATCCGCCAGATGGTGGCTCCAGCGCGACAGCTCTGCATGCTCAAGAGCTGCCGGACGCGGCAGACCCGTCTGGTTGAGCAGAACCACCACCGGCTTGGCCAGCCATTGCAGTATTTTCATCTCGGCTGCCAGATAGCCGGCGTCACCGGGGTTCTCGGCTGAATTGACAAGGTAAAGCACCACATCGGCGGCGTCCCTGGCGGTTCGAAGCGCCTGCTGGCTGAGCCAGAAGGGGCGGTCTCGGTAGCGGTCCAGCACCTCGCGCAAGAACCAGCCAATCGGGTTGCCGGACATGCCGAGACGTTTGAGCAAGCGTACGGAATCGCCAAAACCGGGCGTATCCCACAACCGCAGGGAGTCGCCTAGAGCCGTTGTCAGCAGCGCATGTGACTCGGACAACAGGGTGACGTGGGCGGCATCGCGCACTTCCCCGACATTGGCACCAAGCAGTGTTCTGGCCAGCGTGGTCTTGCCGTTGTTGGTGTGGGAAATCAGTGCAAACTGGACCTCGACCGGGGTGGGGTTCATGCCGTCGCCGATAAAGTCAGCCCGTGCTCCAGCGGCTGGGCGTCGGGCTTGAGCAGGTTGACGAAGCTTGCGGGCGCCTTGTGAAAACTGCAAAACTGCTGCCACAGTGCCA
This sequence comes from Polaromonas sp., assembly GCF_012927415.1. Classification (GTDB taxonomy): domain Bacteria; phylum Pseudomonadota; class Gammaproteobacteria; order Burkholderiales; family Burkholderiaceae_C; genus Polaromonas. Next base: position 7,802 of record NZ_JABBPF010000107.1, read on the forward strand.
TGCGCTCGGTCATGCGCGCCGCGCCGCCAGCGTGCGTGCCAACACGTTCAAGGTAGCCTGATTCATCAACCAGAACGGCAATGCCGCGCGCCGATTCATGCACAAGAAAATCCAGCAATGCGCCATGATTTTCTTTTTCGGGCGTCGCTGCAAGATTGAAAAGAACCGCCGTCAGCGTGGCGTCGCCATCGTTCGGACTGAAATACCGCAGCGCGTCCGCCGGCTCTTCGCCATAGGCGATGGTCGCGCGAAACATCAGCCGCGCCTGCTCCCCGAGAAGCAAGGTTGCCAGCCTGTTCAGGCCCTTGTCGCGTTCTTCGTCCAACGCGAAACTGTAAGGCAACACGCGCAGGGTGCCGGGAACGCCGCCCAATGCCTTTACCAGTTTGCGAAAGTAAGGCTGTTGCAAATCCAGAGGAAAATTTCTTGTCCATTTTTTGGTCCGCAAATGGGCGATTGTTGCGAGCAGGGCGCGCGGCAGCACGACCAGCAGGAGCATGGTAGCGCCATACAGATGCACCCAGCGTGCACCCCCGGTCGGCGACGTCGCCTGGCCAAATCGGAGCGCCTCAATGTCAGCAATGGAAAAGCCCTGAAGATGAAAAACCAGCACGGCCGGCCTGAACAGCCCTGATAAAAGTGCGTGCACCTGGCTGGCGTCGAGGAAAGTGCTTTCCCATCCCGCCGAATACTGCGCAACATAGCCCCGCGCGTACAGTGAAAGCACCGCACCTCCGGCAAACAGGGCAGCGCCGGCATGCACCGTTCGCGCCAGTCTGGCCGAGGTCAGCTTGCCGCTCAGTCGTGTCCATTCAGCCAGAAAAGCGACGAGCCCGGTTGCCAGTGCCTGAGGCAGCTTGCTCGGCAGGCGCGTCCGGCCCAAGCTGTGCAGGCGGGTCAAACCGGTGTCAAACCGCCTCGATCTGGTGGAGGGTAGCCAGCGCCAGACCAGCATCCCGGTGTAGACCAGCAAATTCCAGCCGATGATCAGCAGCAGTGGCGCCGACAGCAGATCGACGCGGTGCGGGTCGGTGATTCTGTCCATCAGCATGCCTGCCAGCAGGGCCGCGACGGGCAGCGCGGTCAAGAGCAGGTTCAGGCCCGCCGGCCATTTGAGGACCAGCGCAAAGGAGGGGAATCGTTCAGCGATCCGTTTAAGAATTTGTCCGGCGCGCTGTTGCAGAAAGTCGTCTGCCGTGACTTCGGAACAGCTGTGGGAGGCCTGCCAATGAGCCAGCTCTTTCGCGCTGCGGCTGGCATCCATGCGATCGTATTCGCTCAGGATATCCAGCTTGCGATCAGCGGTTTCAATGGCATGCACCAAGACCACATCCCTGGCCGCCTGCTCATTCATTCTTTTCCTCGGTTGCGCGGCGTGGGCGGAAGAGTGGACAGGCTAGTCGCCAATCTGCGCAGCGGGCTTAATCGGGCAGTAACACATGGTTTTCAGTGCTGAGCAGGTAGTCGCGGAAAATATGCTCGGCACTCATGGTCTGGTAGCTGCCGTCGGGCAGGCGCCGGGTAGTGTCTTTCAGGCGGTATGTGGTGCTGCCGCAGGTCCAGCAGTTGTAATTGCGCATGTGGGTACACAGACAGGTCTTGTCCATCACCGAAATGTTTTTGCCGTCCGGGTGGAGCAGGATTTGCTGGTTGTAGGCCGTGATGTAGGCGCAGTTGCCGTTGCCATCGAGCAGGTAGCCATAGGCTTCGCAGTTGGGCCGGATGCCCGAACCGATGGCCGGCGTACTTTTCAGCATTCGCATCGGATAGCCGGTGGGAGAAATCGTGTTGATCACGATGTCTTCTTCGCTGGCCCTGAAATACTCCTGCTTGACCTTTGCCGGGAGGCCGCATTCATTGGCAACCGTAAAGCGCGTTGCCACCTGCACGGCAGCCGCGCCATTTTCGAGGAAAGAAACGGCGTCAGTGCCGGTAAAAATACCGCCAGCGGCAATCAGGGGAATGTCGAGCTGCTCGGCCTTGAGGTAGCCGGCAATTTCGGTCATGATGGTGGCCAGATCGTATTGCGCCCAATCCATGCCAAAGCCCAGGTGTCCGCCAGCCAGCGGGCCTTCAACAATCACATAATCCGGCAGCCGGTCAAGCCGGGCATTTTTACGCAAAAAGATTTGCAGGGCGCGCACCGAGGAAACGATGATCCCCAGTTTTGCATCGCGAAACCGCGGATGGTCTGCCATGAGGCCGAAAGAGCCCAGGTGCAGGCCGGCGCTCAGGGTAATGCCGTCAATCCCTGCATCAAGTGCGGAGTTCAGCCGCACCTGCAGGGTGTCGCGAGGGGAATTCATGGTCAGCTTTTCCATGCAGTTGATAAACACCATGCCAGCGCCGCCTTTGGCCTGCATGGTTTTCCCCACATGGAGCTTGGTCGCTTCAGCAAGGCGACCCAAATCGAACTGCACGACGCTCTTGTCCGAGTTGTCAATGTTGTGCTTATAGAGTTTGGTTTTTTCCTTGACAAAATCAGTGTCAAAACGCCGGTCCGAGACATCCTGAACCATGGCGTCTGAAATATGGCCGATACCGCCCATCCGTGCGACCTCCAGTGCCAGTTCGGCAGTGGAAATATCAACGCCCATTCCGCCAACGATGATGGGCACCAGTTCGTGGCGGCCCAATTGCAGGCGGAAATCATCAACTCGTTTCATCAGTATCCTTGTTAAGGGTGATTTGAAGCTATATCGACACCCTTGTGCGTCCTTGACGGTATCAGGTTCTGGATGAAGGAAACTGCGGTCAGTGCCGTGAATGATATGCCTCGGCAATTGCCCGAATATGCGATGAAGCCGGTAATAGAGCGCTGCCCAAAAGCACTCTTATTGAGATTGCCCCGCAGTTGCAGCGCAACTTTTCGCAAGTTTTGGCCCCGTTCAGCTCTTACCATTTCACGCAATTTTCCGCCTAAATAGCGAATTTCCGATGGTAGCGCATTGCCATGTCAGCCGGTTTGCAGCAGGGGTTGTCAACCTACTCGATGACAGGGCAATACGCCGAAAGCCGCTGCAAGGATTCGCGGCCGAAAGTCAAAAAGAGCAGGGTTTGGCCAGACTTTGCATAATGAGCTGTCCCTACCGATATTTTCATCAAACTGCCGGTCAGCTTCATGACCGGTTTACTGGAACGTTTCATGGCCCAATTCAACATCGTCGTCGTCGTCGGCAGTCTCCGCAAGGATTCCTTTAATGCCAAGCTGGCCAAGGCGCTTGAAAAGCTGTTTCCAGCAGAGTTCAGCTTTACCCATGCACGCATCGATGACTTGCCCTTGTACAACCAGGATGACGACGCGCAGCAATCAGCTCAGGTAAAACGCCTCAAGGGTGAGATCATGGCGGCACAGGGTGTGCTGTTTGTCACGCCCGAATACAACCGCTCCGTGCCGGGCGTGCTACAAAATGCCATCGACAACGCTTCCCGCCCCTACGGTAAAAGCGCCTGGGATGGCAAGCCTGCCGGTGTCATTGGAGTCTCGGTCGGTCCGATTGGCACGGCTATGGCGCAGCAGCATCTGCGCAACACGCTGGCTTACCTGAACATGCCCACCCTGGGCCAGCCAGAAGCTTTTATTCAAAACAAGGAAGGCCTTTATGACGCTGCCGGTCATATTGGCGAAACCAGCCTGAAGTTTTTGCAGGGCTGGGTTGACCAGTACGTGGCCTGGGTCAAGAAACACGCTTGAGGCGCTGCCGTAAAGAAAAAGAAAAGACCCGCAATCAGTGGGTTTTTTTTGGGGCGCAGGCAAGGAAGGCCTGGGGATTGGGCTGTAGGCCTGCGCGTAATCAGGCAGCAGCCCTAAAGATCGAGCCGCGCGGCACGCAGCGCATCCGTTGCCCGGCGACGCTGGCGCAAAGTTCGCTGGGCTACCTGTTTCTCGTTATGCGGCGTTGTTCCCCTCGTTAGGGTTGGACATGCGCGTGACCAACCGGGGGGTGGATCTGGTGGAGGAGGGCATAGACATCGCACTGAGGGTGCGCCGGGGCTGGACGACAGCGGCAGTTTGGTGGTCAGGCAGGCGAGCGCCACGACCGGGCATTGGCTGGCAAGTCCTTAACAGTTACGCCGCCAGGGCATAGCGTCCACTCCTGAAAATCTGGTCGGACCGGACACGGTGAACCATTTGCACGCCGACTGGCGAAGCGCCTAAGTGCTGGTGAGGCCGAAGGGGCGGCCGCTTTTTGCCGGGAAGTCTGAGCCTGGCCGAACTGCAAGCCGAGTTGCTGATGCCCGTCATGACCGTCTGCGCTCCCAAGCTGGCCCTGACGCAGGCTGTTTTCACCTCGAGTCGAGGCCAAGTGCCCGCCGAGCGCAACTTTCTCGATTTTTTGGGCCAGTACATGCAGGTCGAGCGGGTGCGGGACACTGGTCGCACCCCGCTTGTTGACGACACCTGTTTTTATAAAGAATCAGCAGCAGGTCGAATGAATACGGTTATTGTTTGCTATCGGAATAATAGTATTATAAAAATTTTTCAGTGTTGCCGGTGGTTGGCCTGATAAGTTTATATTCAAATAATTGCATTAATTAAGAGCAATATATTCTTTTGAGTTTTAAGCTTTGCTCCGCACAATGCGTTAATTCCAATCACTCAGGAGCGCAGCATGACAACTCTCAGACTTGGCGATACGGCACCCGACTTCACCCAGGATTCCACCGAAGGCAAGATTTCCTTCTACCAGTGGGCCGGTGACTCCTGGGTCGTGTTGTTCTCGCACCCTGCTGATTTCACGCCGGTGTGCACCACCGAGTTGGGCAAGACTGCAGCACTGAGCAGCGAGTTTGCCAAACGCAACGTCAAGCCCATCGCCATCAGTATCGACCCGCTGGACTCGCACGGAAAATGGGTCAAGGACATCAACGAAACGCAAAACACCACAGTCAACTTTCCCATTCTGGCTGACGCCGACAAGACGGTGGCCAATCTCTACGACATGATTCACCCCAATGCTTCGACCACCGCTACGGTGCGCAGCGTCTTCATCATCGATCCGAAAAAAGTCATCCGCACCACTTTTGCCTACCCGGCCAGCACCGGCCGCAACTTTGACGAAATCCTGCGCGTGATTGATTCGCTGCAACTGACCGACAGCCACAAGGTGGCTACGCCGGTGAACTGGAAAGACGGCGACGACGTGGTGATTGTGCCCAGCATCCAGGATCCGGCCGAACTGGCCCAGCGCTTTCCCAAAGGTTTCAAGGCCGTCAAACCTTACCTGCGGATCACACCCCAACCCAACAAATAATATGGCCCCCACGCTTGCCACCGCGTGTGCTGCGCGGATCGCCTTGTCGGCTCACCGCTGAGGAAGACTCAGGTGCGTTTCATCATTGTTCCCGGCTGGCGCGATTCCGGCCCCGGTCACTGGCAAAGCCTGTGGGCCGGGCGCCTGCCAGGCGTTGTGCGGGTGCAGCAGGATGACTGGCTGAATCCGGATCGTAAGACCTGGGTGGCTACGCTCGCCCGCACCATCTTGTTGCAGGACGAGCCGGTCGTAGTGGTGGCGCACAGCCTGGGCTGCATTGCCACAGCGCATTTGCCGCCCGACGTGGCAGCGCGTATTCGGGGTGCCTTGCTGGTCGCACCAGCCGACCCGGAACGCAGGGCCGTTCTGAGCGACTTTGCGCCGGTGCCATTCCAGAAACTGCCTTACCGCAACGTGCTGGTGGCGAGCAGCAATGATCCCTTTTGCCCGGTGCGACTGGCCGGCGCATACGCCCGCGCATGGGGTAGTGAGTTTGTGCGTCTGCAGCAGGCAGGCCACATCAACATCGAGTCAGGTCATGGCGAATGGCCACTGGGCCTGGCTTTGCTGCAGTCGCTGGCGGGCGATGATGCACCATCGACTTCTCGCTCCGGGTTTTCTTCTTCCCCCTTTTCATCTTTTGCACCCTTGGTAACCGCATGACCTCAAAATTTAAAATCGCTTTTGTCGCTTTGGCGCTCGCCGCCAGCGGTATCGCTTCCGCTCAAACGCTACTCAATGGCTCCTACGACGTGGCGCGCGAGTTCTACAAGGACTACAACGCGGCTTTCATCGCGCACTACAAAAAAACCACCGGCAAGGACATCAAGATTGACCAGTCCCACGCCGGCTCCAGCGCCGTGGCGCGTTCGGTGGCCGACGGCCTGGATGCGGACGTGGTGACCATGAATACTTCCACCGACGTGGAGTTTCTGGCTAACGCGGGCGTGGTCGCCAAAGACTGGGCCAAGCGATTTCCCGACAATGCCTCGCCCACCACCTCCACCATGCTGTTTCTGGTGCGCAACGGCAACCCCAAGGGCATCAAGGACTGGGACGACCTGACCAAGCCAGG
>NZ_JABBPF010000109.1 GCF_012927415.1 Polaromonas sp.
GCGCCACGGTCAGCATCGCCGTCAGAAGGGCTGCGCCTGCCTCGCGCGCGGGGGGCGCAGCGACGGGCCGCCCCAAGCAAGGCCAGCCCCCCAGGGGGGCAGCGCAGCACACGCAGTGGCGAGCAGGGGGGGCACTCGTCATGATTTTTTCCCCCCTGCAACTGGCCTGACCCAGTCGCGCGTGAGAAGGCCGTTGATCGCTTCGCCGGACGGCAGCGTCAGCACCAGGCGCACGCCGTCGGGCAAGGTCACTTCGACTTCCGGTGGTTTGTCGGCGCCTTGCACCTGCGTGGCGTTGTCGCTGGAAAGCGGGTTGGTCCAGGCGTTGCCGCGGTAGTAGAAAATTTGCCATTGTTCAAGCGCGGTGATGCGTACCTCGAATTTTTTATCGTCATCGCCCGGGTTTTGCGCCCACTGGGCGGCTCTGGCCCAAGTAGCCTGCAGGTCACCCCGGGTATACACCGGAGGGGACTGCCAGCGCAGCCATAGGCCAGTGCCTTCCAGATTGCGGCGAGCCCAGGCCACTACCAGCAGGCCGTTGCCCCCCATCGCAGTGCTCCGACGGACAATGCGCAAGCCGCGACCATCCCAATTCAGGGTTGGGGTCAGGGGCAGCTGCACCATGGCATCCAGATCCGCCGCCCACTGCGTCAGACCGGCTTGCAGGGTAAGCACCGCGTCGGCGCGCTGCTGCAGTTGCGCTTGCGCCCGCACCATGCCGTCCAGGCCGCGCCAGCTCAAGCCAGCCATCAGTGCCATCGCGGCGATGGCGACCAGCAACTCGATCAGCGTGAACCCGCGAACCCGTGCAGGAGTCGGCGCAGTACACGAAGCGTTAAGCGTCGGGGCCAATTCAGTACCTTCCCACAACGGTAGAGAGCGTCAATATCCGGCTCTCGCCGTCAAGAATTTGCGCTTCAACCCGTAAAAAATTCGGATTGGGCGTGGCTTGTACCGATAGCCTTGTGAGCAGGCTGCGTCCGGCCTGCTCACACATTGAGATATTGTCTCCCACCGCAGGCATTTGCCGGGACAGTCGCACGTTGACCAGGGCGTTTTCAGCGCATAACTGGGCCAGCAACAGGTCGGACTGGCGCTCGGCATTTCGGCTCAAGGAGGCGGTGGCCCGCACGCCAGCGGCGAGCGCTACCGCTACTATGCCCAGCGCCACCAACACCTCGATTAGCGTGAATCCCTGAATTCGGGTACGTTTGCAAGTCCGGTGCAGGGTCATGGCGTACCTGCCATTGCCGCCGGGTCTGTTCGCACCGAGAAGGGCCGCACGCCATCGGTCGCCAGGGTCACGCTGCGCTCGGGTTTCGAGATCGACACAAGCCGAATCTGTTGCGGCCCGATGACGGGCTCGGGTCCCAGTGTCACGATGGTGCTGGCCGCCTGCACATCCTGGCTGAGCCATTGCGTGGGCAATGCCGAATTGGTCAATCCGTCAAAGGCAAAGCCGGTTGCGGTTATTCGCCAGCGCACCGGGATGGCAGTCATGCGTGACTGGGCACGCGCTGATTCCAGCAGGACAGCCAGCCGCTGTGCCTCGCGCTCAAGCGCGGTGCCAGAGCTGTCACGCAGCGACAGCCCGACGCCGGCGGTTGCCAGCGCCATGATGGCCACCACAATCAGCAACTCCAGTAGCGTGAATCCGCGAGCGCGATGCCGATCGGACAGCTCATTCCCCCCGCGCGGCAACCCAGCATACGCAGTGGCAAGCGTGGGGGCCACGAACGAAGCGCCGGGCCGCCCCAAGCGGAGTTCAGCCCCCCCGGGGGGCAGCGCAGCACGCGAAATGACAAGCGTGGGGGCCACGAACGAAGCGCCGGACCGCCCCAAGCGAAGTTCAGCCCCCGCGGGGGGCAGCGCAGCACACGCAGTGGCAAGCGTGGGGGCCACGAACGAAGCGCCGGGCCGCCCCAAGCGGAGTTCAGCCCCCCCGGGGGGCAGCGCAGCACACGCAGTGGCAAGCGTGGGGGCTAATTCAGTCCCAGCTGCCGACATCCGCATTTTTGCCTTCGCCCCCCGGCTGTCCGTCGGCTCCAAAAGACATGACATCGATTTCGCCCTTGATGCCCGGATTCAAATACTGGTAAGGACGACCCCAGGGGTCGCTGGGCAGCTTGTCGACGTAGGATTTCCAGTTGGTAGGAATCGGCCCGGTGCCGGGCTTGACCAGCAGTGCTTGCAACCCCTGTTCGGCTGTCGGGTAGCGCTGGTTATCCAGTTTGTACAGCTTGAGGGCCTGCATCAGGTTGTTGACGTCGGTTTTGGCTGCAGTAGCGCGCGCGTCTTCAGCGCGGTCCAGCACATTGGGCACGATGAGGGCGGCCAGCACGCCGATAATGACCAGCACCACCATCAGCTCTATCAGCGTGAAACCCGCTGACAGGCGGCGGCGGGTGAGCGTAAGGAAAGAGCTGCGTGTATTCATGGTCGCTTCAATGATAATCCTGCCATGCAGACAGATGCCTATCGCTTATGGTTCACCAGGATTGTGACATTTTCCCTGTCCGCGCTGGCTGCCGCCAGCGCGGCTTATTGGGGTCTGGGGGGGTGGGGCCCGGCGGGTACGGCGGTAGCCCCGACGGCGGCCATCACTGCAACGCCAAATGTAAGTCCGCAAGCGCTGGCCCGCGCCCTGGGAGGCGGGATGGCAGTCCAGTCCGTGTCGGCCGGCGGCGAAAAACCCGCTGCCGCCAGCCGTTATGCGCTGCTTGGTGTGGTCGCAGCGCACGGCCGTGGCGCGGCGCTGATTTCGGTTGACGGCCAGCCTGCGAAGCCGGTGCGCGTGGGTAACTCTGTGGATGGCGGACTGCTGCTGCAGTCGGTAACAGCGCGTCGAGCCGTGCTGGCCAGCAGTGTCAGTGCACCCGCAGAAATCACGCTGGAATTACCTTTGCCAAGCAATTGATGCTATTTTAATGATAGCTATTGAAGGCGATACTCTCTGGACACTACCTTGAAAACGCATGCTTTTTGACGGGTCTGCGCCAACTGCCGCTGGATTTCTCTATTCCGATTTGGTGCAAATTTTATTTTTTTGTGCAGTTTTTCGCATAGTTCCAACGCGAGGCCTGATGGCTTGCCATTTTCCATTTACACCTTGTAATCAATAGGCGATGATGTTCTTTTTACTTACACGCTGATACGCATGGCCGTTATCGATACCGCTATCAATCCTTCGCCGCCCATGGCATTGCCCGGTTTGGGCCGCGCGTTGGTGGTGGCCGGCAAACTGGGCCAAAAAGCGGCGGAAGACATCTACCGCAAGGCGCAGAGCAGCCGCACCCGGTTTATTGCCGAACTGACCGGCTCGGGCGCCGTCTCGGCGTTCGATCTGGCGCACACCATGTCGACGGCGTTTGCTGCACCCCTGCTGGACCTGGAGGCTATCGACGTCCATCGTTTACCCAAAGGCCTGCTGGACAGCAAGATTTGCGCGACCTACCGGATTGTGGTTCTGAGCAAACGCAACAACCGCCTGATTGTTGCAACGGCCGATCCGTCCGATCAGGAGGCCGCCGAAAAGATCAAGTTTTCGACCCAGCTGGGTGTCGATTGGGTGATTGCTGAATACGACAAGCTGTCCCGGCTCCTGGAGGCTTCAAGCACCACGGCTTCGGAAGCGATGGAAAGCATCATTGGCGATGATTTCGAATTTGACGAAGCGACGGTAGATTCGACCTCTGACGACCAAGATGCCAGCGTGGCGGAAGTTGAAGATGCGCCGGTGGTCAGGTTTCTTCAGAAAATGCTGCTCGACGCCTTCAACATGCGCGCCTCTGACCTGCATTTTGAGCCGTTTGAGCAGTATTACCGCGTCCGTTTCCGTGTCGATGGGGAGTTGCGGGAAATTGCGTCGCCCCCGGTTGCCATCAAGGAGAAACTGGCAGCGCGCATCAAAGTGATTTCCAAACTGGACATTTCCGAAAAGCGGGTGCCGCAAGACGGCAAGATGAAACTCAAGATCGGCCCTGATCGGGTGATCGATTTCCGGGTCAGCACGCTGCCCACCATGTTTGGTGAGAAGATCGTAATCCGTATCCTGGACCCGAGCAGTGCCAAGCTGGGTATCGACGCGCTCGGCTACGAGCCAGAAGAAAAAGAGCGTTTGCTGGCCGCCATCAAGCGCCCGTACGGCATGGTCCTGGTGACCGGGCCTACCGGTTCCGGCAAGACGGTGTCGCTCTACACCTGCCTGAACATTCTGAACAAGCCGGGCGTCAACATCGCCACTGCCGAAGATCCGGCTGAAATCACTTTGCCAGGTGTGAATCAGGTCAGCATGAACGAGAAGGCGGGCATGACTTTTTCCGTCGCGCTCAAGGCTTTCCTCCGCCAGGATCCTGACATCATCATGGTCGGCGAGATCCGTGATCTGGAGACCGCTGATATTGCCATCAAGGCTGCGCAAACCGGTCATCTGGTCCTGTCCACGCTGCATACCAACGACGCGCCGACGACCTTGACGCGAATGCGGAACATGGGCATTGCGCCCTTCAATATCGCATCGAGCGTGATTTTGATTACCGCGCAGCGTCTGGCGCGCAAACTCTGCCCGCTGTGCAAGGCGCCCACCGACATCCCGCGCGAGACCTTGCTGGAGGCCGGTTTCAAAGAAGAGCAGGTGGATGGTTCCTGGACGCCTTTTCGGCCGGTAGGCTGTTCCAAGTGCACCAATGGCTATAAAGGCCGCGTGGGCATCTACCAGGCCATGCCGATTTCCGAGGAGATCCAGCGCATCGTCCTGCGCGATGGCAGCGCGCTGGAGATCGCGGCCCAGGCCGAGGCTGAAGGCGTCAGAAGCCTGCGGCAGTCCGGTTTGCACAAAGTTAAACTCGGCACGACCTCGCTGGAAGAGGTTTTGGGCTGTACCAATGTTTAGGCGCTTCCCTGGTTCCACCCAACGCCGGATCAACGCATCGGCGTGGAACAGCAGCGAAGAAACGGCCTCAGGGTCGTTCATTCAACGATAAGGCACCATGGCAACTGCAGCATCCAAAGGCATTCAGGAATTTGTTTTCGAGTGGGAAGGCAAAGACCGTGGCGGCAAACAGGTACGCGGAGAAATCCGTGCATCCGGTGAAAACCAGGTCAAGGCTTCCTTGCGCCGACAGGGTGTACTGGCGACCAAGATCAAAAAGCGCCGCATGCGCTCGGGCAAGTCCATCAAGCCCCGCGATATCGCCATCTTTACCCGCCAGCTTGCCACCATGATGAAGGCTGGCGTGCCGCTATTGCAGTCTTTTGACATCGTGGGCCGTGGCAATCCCAACGGCAGCGTGACCAAACTTCTCAACGACGTGCGCACCGACGTCGAGACCGGCACCTCGCTGAGCGCGGCTTTCCGCAAATACCCGCTGTATTTCAACGCGCTGTATTGCAACCTGGTCGAGGCAGGTGAGGCGGCGGGTATCCTCGAGTCGCTGCTGGATCGACTGGCCGTTTACATGGAAAAGACCGAGGCCATCAAGTCGAAGATCAAGTCGGCCCTGATGTATCCGATTTCTGTGGTGGTGGTCGCCTTTGTGGTGGTCGCGGTGATCATGATTTTCGTGATTCCCGCCTTCAAAAGCGTATTTTCCTCGTTTGGCGCGGATTTGCCGGCACCCACGCTGTTCGTGATTGCGATCAGCGAGTTTTTCGTGGCCTATTGGTGGCTCATTTTTGGCGGTATTGGTGGAGGCATCTATTTTTTCATGCAAGCCTGGCGGCGCAATGAAAAAATGCAGAAGGTCATGGACCGGCTGTTGCTCAAGGTGCCGGTGTTCGGGCCGTTGATAGAGAAGTCGTGCATTGCCCGCTGGACCCGCACGCTCTCCACGATGTTTGCCGCCGGCGTGCCGCTGGTTGAGGCGCTTGACTCGGTGGGTGGTGCATCGGGTAACTCGCTGTACGCGGATGCGACCGAAAAGATCCAGCAGGAAGTTTCGACCGGAACCAGTCTGACAGCGGCCATGGGTAATGCCAATCTGTTTCCCACCATGGTGCTGCAGATGTGTGCCATTGGCGAGGAATCAGGCTCGGTGGATCACATGCTGGGCAAGGCTGCCGATTTCTATGAAGCGGAAGTCGATGAAATGGTGGCGGGGCTGTCCAGCCTGATGGAGCCCATCATCATCGTGTTCCTGGGCACGCTGATTGGCGGCATCGTGGTCTCCATGTACCTGCCCATTTTCAAATTGGGCCAGGTTGTTTGATGGGATTTATGGATTTGTCGCCAGCGCTCAATGCGCTGCTCGCGGGCCTGTTTGGATTGCTGGTCGGAAGTTTCCTCAACGTCGTCATCTACCGCTTACCCAAAATGATGGAGCGGCAATGGGCCGATGAGTGCGCCGAACTGGGTGGAAAAGTGCCCGAATCAGGCAAGAAGTTCAATCTGCTGGCGCCGCGCTCGCGCTGCTCGAGTTGCGGCCACATCCTGCGCTGGTACGAAAACATTCCGGTGCTCAGTTATCTTTTTCTCAGAGGCAGGTGTTTGGTCTGCGGCACCGCCTATGGTTTGCGCTATCCACTGGTTGAGGCGGTGACGGGCGCGCTGTTTTACTTTTGCGCGTGGCGTTGGGGCTGGACCATGACCGCGCTGGCCTGGTGCGGCTTTTCTGCGGCCTTGCTGGCGCTGGCGGTGATCGACTGGGACACAACCTTGCTGCCGGACGACATTACCCTGCCTTTGCTTTGGGCTGGTTTGATTGTGGCGGCGTTGCAGTGGAATCCGGCGGTCAGCCTGCCCGTGGCCCTGTGGGGCGCGGTCGCCGGCTACCTTTCCCTGTGGCTGGTGTACTGGGCTTTCAAGCTGGTGACGGGCAAGGAGGGCATGGGTTATGGCGACTTCAAGCTTTTTGCCGCGCTGGGCGCCTGGTTTGGCTGGCCCGCGTTGGTCCCCATGATTTTGATGGCCTCGGTGATCGGCGCTGTCATCGGTATCGGCATGAAGTTCTCCGGCGGATTGCGCGAAGGCGGTTACGTGCCTTTTGGCCCTTTTCTGGCGGGGGCTGGTTTTACTGCGCTGGTGTTCGGACCGCAATCGATTCTTCAGTTCGTTGGCTTATAACGCAATGGAAGGTCATGGGAGGCCCGGCAGATGGCAATTCAGCGTATCGGCCTGACCGGTGGCATTGGTAGCGGCAAAAGCACGGTGGGCCGCGTGCTGGTTGCCTGCGGTGCCGCGCTGGTGGATGCGGACGCCATTGCCCGAAAGCTGACAGCACCGGGCGGGGCAGCGCTGACCGAACTGGCCAGCCGGTTTGGCGCGCAGGTCATCATGGCAGACGGTGCGATGGACCGCGATTACATGCGCCAGCTGGCTTTCAGCAACCCGGCCGTCAAGGAGGAGCTCGAAGCCGTCATTCACCCGCTGGTGGGCCGGGAAGCCCTCAGGCAATCAGGCCAGGCGGTGGCTGCGGGCCTTGCCTGTATCGTTTTTGATATCCCCTTGCTGGTCGAGTCGGGCCGCTGGCGCCAGCAACTGGACCGTGTCCTGGTGGTGGACTGCCGCGAAGCCACCCAGCTGACCCGCGTCATGGCCAGAAATGGCCTGGCGCGCGAGACGGTCGAAAAGATAATGGCTGCGCAAGCCGGTCGGCCGCAGCGTCTGGCGGCCGCCGACATCTGCATTTATAACGACGCTTTGACGCTCGCGGCGCTTGAGGTGCTGGTCCGTCAGCTGGCAAACCGCTTCGGGCTATGATGCGCCAAGAAAACATCATTCATGAAGTCAAGAAAAACAATGCCGTGATTCTTTACGAGTATCCCTTCAACGAACGCATACGAACTTACTTGCGGCTGGAACACCTGCTACAGCGTCTGGGCGAACTGATAAAGCGGGAAAGTCCGATTGACCATCACTACGCACTGGCCACCATTTTCGAAATCATGGACGTTGGCGCGCGCGCGGATTTGAAAACTGACGTGCTCAAGGATCTCGAAAAGCAAAAGCAGGTGCTCAACGGTTACCGCGGCAACCCGGCGATTTCCGAAGAAGTCCTGGACAGCATCACGGCACAGCTTGAGGCCGGTTTTTCGGCCGTCAACAACCTGCCGGGCAAAGTCGGGCAGTCGCTGACCGAAAACGACTGGCTGATGAGCATTCGCAGCCGGGTCGGCATTCCGGGTGGCACCTGCGAGTTTGACTTGCCCGCTTATTACGCCTGGCAGCACCTGACTGCCGCCGCGCGTCAGCATGACCTGCATCGCTGGGTTCTGCCCCTGGGCCCATTGGCGGAGTCCGTACGCCTGCTGCTGCGGCTCCTGCGCGATTCAGGCGCGCCGCAAAAAGTGGTGGCCCCCGCCGGCCAGTACCAGCAGATGCTGCCGCAAGGGCGGACATTTCAGTTATTGCGCCTGCACATTGACGCATCGCTGGACTTGATTCCCGAAATAAGCTGCAATCGCCTGATGGTTTCAGTACGCCTGATGCGCCTCGAAAAAGATGACCGCCTGCATACCAGCCTCGCTGATTCGATGTTCGAATTAGCGCTTTGCTGTTGATCCGGGCTGAGTTAGCCCTGCCTTTTGGCCTTTGCATTGAACCCCAGGTGCGCCATGAGTAATGATTCCCTGCCCGTCAAACAAGTGGTTTGCCCCGCTTGCGGAGGCCCAAGTGTCTACGCCACAAGCAACCCCTACCGTCCTTTTTGCAGTGAGCGCTGCAAAAACATTGATTTGGGTGCCTGGGCCAACGAAGACTTTCGGTTGCCGGCAGAGCTCCCGCCTGATGACACGCTTCCTGGCGATGCCGGATTGCAGTGAATTTTTCGGCCAGCCGGTGCCGACACGCCGCCTTCAACCCGTTAATAAGAGTGAAGAACAGGTAACAAAAGGGAGACAAGCATGAAACCGTTGACAACGAAACCGGTCTGGGCCGTACTGCTGCTGGCTGCGGCGCTGATCGGTGGCGCGCATGCCAAGTCGCAGCCAGCAGACGCTGGTGAACGCCCGGCGTCCAGCAAGGCGAAGAAAAACTCTCCAAAGACGGCCAAACCAGGCAATAGCGGGCAGATCAAGTTTTTGCCCGGCTCCGGCGAAACCACCAAGGAGCGCAGTACCCGCCTGAAACGTGAGTGCAAGGGTCGCGTCAACGCTGGCGCCTGCGAAGGCTATACGTCCTGAGCTGATAACCTGCTCGCGTCCGGCGAGCCGGTCCCGGTCTCAAGCCTCCGGCGTGCCCAGCATCTGCTGAAGTTCGCCGTTCTGGTACATCTCCATCATGATGTCCGAGCCACCGACAAATTCGCCCTTGACATAGAGCTGGGGGATCGTTGGCCAGTTACTGTATTCCTTGATGCCGTTGCGGATCCCTTCGTCTTCCAGCACATTGACCGTAGCGGGTTTAGTCACGCCGCAGGCTTTGAGTACCTGGATGGCGCGGCCTGAAAAACCGCACATTGGAAACTGGGCCGTGCCCTTCATGAAAAGCACCACTTCGCTGGACTTGACGATTTGTTCAATGCGTTGTTGGGTAGGGTCGGTAGGGGTCATGGTGAAATCCTTCTAAAGGGAGGGGCCCAAAAGGCCGGAAAAGTCAATAAGCGGCGTTCTGGCCGGCTCCTTGAGTGCCGGGAATTGTGCCAGCAGCATTCCGTGCCATGATTATCGCCGTCTGGCGGATTTCCCGTGCCGGGCAGGGGTAGTCGGTCACCGCGCCCATTGCCCGCCCGAGCAGCGTTCGATCCCTGCTAGGTCCTGCCGGCTGCAGACCCGTGAAAATCCCTGCTGAAGCAGCAATTCCCGGACCTGTGCGGCCTGGTTGTAGCCATGCTCGAGCAGTAGCCAGCCATCGGGCAGAAGGTGGGCGCCTGCCTGTTCGATGATTTGACGCAAGTCGTCCAGTCCGTCGGCACCTGCGGCCAGCGCCTCCAGTGGCTCGTGCGCCAGGGCAGCCAGATGCGGATCGGTGCAGGCTATATACGGCGGGTTGCTGGCGATCAGGTGAAAGCGGCCTGTCACTTGCTGCAACCAGCGGCTTTGGAGCAGTTCCACCGTCAGGCACAGCCGGGAGGCATTGTCACGCGCCACATCCAGCGCATCCACGCTTGCGTCCACCGCCACCAGCCGCGCCGCGCGGCCAGCTGCCTGCAGGCTGTGCGCAAGTGCCAGCGCAATGGCGCCGCTGCCGGTGCCCAGGTCCAGAACTTCCAGCGCGCGTGGCTTGCCAGGCGCAAGAAGCAGGTCGAGCGACCATTGCACCAGCGTTTCGGTGTCGGGCCGCGGCACCAGCACCCGCGCATCGACCCGCAATTCCAGGCCAAAAAATGCCTTGCTGCCGACGATGTAAGCCAGTGGCTCGCCCCTGGCCCGACGCAAACTGAAGTCGCGAAAGCGCTGCGCCACCTCATCCGTCAGTTCATCGGTATCGTGCGCCAGCAGCCAGGCGCGCTCAACAGAACGTTTGCCGAGCGCATGCAGCAGCAGCCATTGGGCATCGAGCCGCTCCAGTCCCAGGGTCTGGGCGGTTGCAAGGGCTTGAGCGCAAGTGGCTTGAGTCACGGTTTTAACAGTTTCAGATTGCTATGAAAACAATAGCTGACAATGACCGTATTATTTGGACGTGGAGTGAATTTTGCATAAAAAATTGAGTTTCAGGTATCAGCCGCTGTTGTTGGCCGTTTCTAGCTCGGCCAATTGCTCGGCGCCGCGCGCCACCTGGAGCGCCGTGATGACGTCGTCCATATCGCCCTCCATGATGGCCAGCAGTTTGTACAGCGTCAGGTTGACGCGGTGGTCGGTCAGCCGGCCCTGCGGGAAGTTGTAGGTACGGATGCGGTCGCTCCGGTCGCCGCTGCCAATCAGTCCCTTGCGTTCGGCGGCGTCTTTGGCGGCGCGCTCGGAACGGTCTTTCTCGTGGATGCGGGCCGTTAGCACCTTGAGTGCCTGGGCCTTGTTGCCGTGCTGGCTGCGGCCTTCCTGGCATTCGGCGACGATGCCGGTCGGGAGATGGGTAATGCGCACGGCCGAGTCGGTCTTGTTGATGTGCTGGCCACCCGCGCCGCTGGCGCGGTAAGTGTCGATGCGCAGGTCGGCCGGATTGATCTTGATGGCAACGGCTTCGTCGGGTTCGGCCAGCACCGCGACCGTGCAGGCGCTGGTATGGATGCGGCCCTGGGTTTCGGTGGCCGGCACGCGCTGCACCCGGTGGCCGCCGGACTCAAAGCGCAGCTTGCCGTAAACGCCCACGCCCATGACGTCCGGCGCGCCAGCCACGCGCAAGACCACTTCTTTGTAGCCGCCCAGCTCGCTCGGTGATTCACTGATGATTTCGACCTGCCAGCGCTTGCGCTCGGCAAAGCGCGTATACAGGCGGAACAGGTCGCCGGCAAACAGCGCTGATTCGTCACCACCGGCACCAGCGCGGATCTCAACAAAGGCCGCGCGCGCGTCGTCCGGGTCCTTGGGAATCAGCATCAGCTGCAGCGCTTCGTCAATTTGTGCAATGTCGGCCTTGGCCGTGGCGATCTCCTCCGCTGCCATTTCGGCCATGTCAGGTTCGTTCCTGGCCTCGGCCAGCATGCTTTCGGCGCTGACCAGATCGGCCTCGCGGCTGGTGAGCCGCATGTATTGCTCGGCCACTACACTGGCCTCGGCATGCTCGCGCGTCAGCGCGCGAAAGCGGTCAAGGTCGCTCACCACATCGCTGGCCGACAGCAGCGCGTCCAGCTCATGCAGTCTTAAAAGCTGGCGGTCCAGGGTTTGACGAAGAAAGGGTTTCATTGGCAGGCGGGGAGCTGAGGCGAAAAATCAAGAGGAATCACCAGCGAAGTAGCCGGGACGAGGGCGCGGTCGGCAACCTGGACAGGCGACTGCTGCAGGCGGCGAAGGCCGGCGCTAACGCTCTTTGCCTTCGGGCAATCCCCGCGATGCCTGCGGCAGCTGGCCACGCAGAAATAGCCGGGACACCGTTTGCGCCGTGGCTTCACGGCTGCTGGCGTCACCCGCGTGCAGCTCGGCCAGCGTGCCGTGCAACATTTTCTGCGTCAGGCCGCGGCTCAGCGCTTCCAGAACCGCATCGATCGGCTCGCCTTTGGCAAGCAGTTTTTTGGCGCGCCCGATTTCTACTGCGCGCCAGACGTCGGTCTGCGCGTTGAGCTGCTGGATCAGCGGCACCGTCCCGCGCTGGTCCAGCCAGTGCATGAAATTCTGCACGCCCGCGTCGATGATCACCTCGGCTTCAGCCACCGCCGCCAAGCGGCTGTCCTTGCCGGTTTGCACCACCTGCGCGAGGTCATCGATGGTGTAAAGATAAATATCGGGCAGCGCCTTGACTTCAGGCTCGATGTCGCGCGGCACGGCCAAGTCGACCATGAACATAGGGCGACGCTTGCGCAGCTTGACGGCACGCTCGACCGCACCCAGGCCGATGATGGGCAGGGTGCTTGCGGTGCAGCTGATGACGGCGTCAAACTCGTGCAGGCGCCCGGGCAGGTCGGCCAGCCGCATGACCTCGGCACCAAAGCGGCCGGCGAGCTTTTCGCCACGCTCCAGCGTGCGGTTGGCAATCGCCATGGATTTGGGGTTTTTGGCGGCAAAGTGGGTGGCGGCCAGGTCGATCATTTCGCCAGCGCCGACAAACAGCACCTTGATGTCGCCGAGGTCTTCAAACAGCTGACCGGCCAGCCGGACGGCCGCTGCCGCCATGCTGATACTGTGCGCGCCGATCTCGGTGCTGGTGCGAACTTCCTTGGCGACGGCAAAGGAGCGCTGGAACAGCTGGTGCAACGTGGTGCCCATGGCGCCGGCGCCCTCGGCGGCGCGCACCGCATCCTTCATCTGACCGAGAATCTGCGGCTCGCCCAGCACCATGGAGTCGAGCCCGCTGGCGACGCGAAAAGCGTGGCGTGCGGCCTGGTCGTCCTGCAGCGTGTAGGTGTGCGAGCGCAGCAGCGCAGGCGAAACGCCGCCGTTGTGCGCCAGCCATTGCAGCGTGTGCTCCAGGTCGCTGTGCTCACCGGCGCAATAGATCTCGGTTCGGTTGCAGGTGGACAGCAGCGTGGCTTCAGACTGGCGCGCCAGCGACGCGCGCAGGTTGCGCAGGGTGGGCTCGATCTGGTCGACCGCGTAAGCAAAGCGCCCACGCAAATCGAGCGGTGCGGTGTGATGATTTAGCCCCAGGGTCCAGACTGACATGGCTCCATTATAAAATTGAAGTGGGCAAGAAGGTGCGGCCGGCTCCAATCAATCTTCCGCCAGGGTCTTTTCGCTTGAATTTTCCAAGGCTGTTCCGGCCTAGTTTGAATCGTCCCCATGACCGCTTACCTGCTGCTCAACCATCTGCTCAATTTCATGGCGCCTGCCGCGCTGGTCGCGCTATTGCTGGTGGCGTTTTCGCGGCTTTTTTCCGCTTTTTTTGGATTAAAAAAGGCGGTAGTCCAAGTTTGGTGGCTGCATCTCGCTATTAATTTCATAGTAGGTATGGTCGTGCTGGCGGCCGGGTTGTTGCTGTCGGGCCGCGACGGAAAAATGCTGACCTACGCTGCGCTGGTACTTGCTGTGGCCACCAGCCAGTGGCTGCAGCTGGGCGGCTGGAAGCGCTGATACGCTGCGCTCGGCACCGGCCTGGCCGCGCCGATGTTTGATCTGGATCAATTCGAACTGGCCTGCTTCAAGCCGGACTGAACAAATCCACCCGGTCAGTGATGATGCCGTCCGTGCCCAGCGCGATCAGGCGGCTGGCCACCGCTTCGTCATTGACGGTGTAACTCAGGGCGCGCAGGCCCACGTCATGAACTTGTGCGACGCTGGCGCTGTCCCACAGGGCATGGTTGCCGACCACCGCCACACAGCCCAGTTCGAGTGCGGTTTGCAGCCAGCCGGCTTCCAACCGGTCCAGCAACAGGCCGCGCGGCAAAGCGGGAGCGCTTTCGCCAGCCCCTTGCAGTGCGTCGGGCGAAAAAGACGTCAGCAAGGGCACCGTTGCCGCGCCCTGCCACAGACGCGCCGCGAGGGCGGCCACGACCTCTCCGGTGTGGTGCTCGGTGCCGGGCGTCGG
>NZ_JABBPF010000012.1 GCF_012927415.1 Polaromonas sp.
CCAGAAGGGTGTTTACAAATCCGGCGGCACGCGGCTGGCGATTGAAACCGGCGTGCCGGTGATCCCGATTGCCGTGACCTCGGCCAAATGCTGGCCGCGCAAAGCCTTTATCAAAACCCCGGGCGTGGTGGATTTTTCGATTGGCAAGCCGATTCCGAGCGCAGGCCGCAAGCCCGACGAGCTGATGCGCGAGGTGGAAGCCTGGATTGAGGCTGAAATGCACCGGCTTGACCCCGAGGCTTACGCCGCCAGCAACGCAGGGGCGGCAGGCGCCTGATTCTGAAGAGACGGCTGACCGGCGATAAACTGTCACGATGCACAGGCTTTTACAGTTCACGCGCGACCTTTTCGAATCAGAACCGGGAGCCGCTGCGGACGCGCCTGCCGTGGCGTCAAAAACTGGCGATTTTAAACAAATAGTGCCTGTGGTCCAGGTAAACCGGTTACTTTCTGCTACTGAAAATATAGCAGTGCCGGGCTTGTCCGCTTCCGTTTTTCGCCACCCTCGCGCCTCGCGCGAAGCCTTGCTCGGTGACGTGCTGGTGGCCTATGAATTCAGGCGCAGCACGCGCCGCAGCATCGGGTTTTCGGTGGGCGCCACCGGGCTTGCGGTGAGCGCTCCGAAATGGGTGGCGCTGCGTGACATTGACCTGGCCGTGCGCGAAAAGTCCGGCTGGATTCTGCGCAAGCTGCAAGAAACGCGCGAGCGGCACCAGCGCCTCGAATCGGGCCGGATTGAATGGCAAGACGGCGCCATCCTGCCATTTTTGGGCCATCCCTTGAGGCTGGTGATGGATCCGCGGCTGGGCAGCAGCGCCCTCCACGCGGCAGCGCCGGGCGTAGCGCCAATGCAGACCCTGCGCCTGGCGCTTTCGCGCGAGGCCACGCCGGAGCACATCAAACAAGCCGTTAAGGTCTGGCTCATGCAGCAGGCCAAACCTCTTTTTACCGCGCGGCTCCAGCATTTCGCGCCGCATCTCGACGTGCAGTGGCGCAAGCTCAGCCTGTCCAGCGCCAGCACCCGCTGGGGCAGCGCCAGCGCGAGCGGCGCCATCAGGCTGAACTGGCGGCTGCTGGACTTCAAACCCGAGGTGATTGACTATGTGGTGGTGCACGAACTGAGCCATTTGCGGGTGATGGACCACAGCGCGCGCTTCTGGGCAACCGTGCGCGGCGTCATGCCCGACTACGCGGAGTTGCGCGCCCAGCTCAAGGACGAAAGCATTGCGCGCTGGTGAACGCTAGAATTAAGAAATTTGAAAAAATTTGAAACAATGACAAAAATAGTAAAATCGTTGACAATCTTTTCCAATCTATGACCCTATTCCAAAGCCCACCCCATGTGCTGTAACTTGATACTGATTGTGGAAGACAACCCCGATCATCTGGAGTTGACGGTGCTGACGCTGGAAGATCTGGGCGTGAAGGCCGAGATCGCCGTGGCGCGCGATGGCGCGGAAGCGCTCGATTTCCTGTTCGGCCAAGGCGTTCACGCGGGTCGGGACACCGAGAGGAAACCCTGCTTCGTCCTGCTGGACATGAAGCTGCCCAAGCTGTCAGGGCTGGACGTGTTGCGCAGTATGCGCAGCAACCCGCTAACCGCCCTGGTGCCTGTCATCATGCTGACATCTTCCAGTGAGCAATCGGACATGCTGGCCTGCTACCAGAGTGGTGCCAACAGCTTTGTCCGCAAGCCGGTCGATTTTGCCGATTTCACTGAAAAGCTCGATCGCCTGCAGGCCTACTGGCTTGGCGTCAATGAGTGTCTTGCGGCGGTTTGAGTCGCCTTGGTTCGGGCAACCCAGTCCGTTTGACGGTCGGATTTTCTGGCGATGCTTTTTGTGAAATCCCCTGTCACATTGCGGGCCCGACTGGTCTTGCTGGTCTTTGCGGCGATTATTCCGCTGCTGGGCATGGCGCTGTTCAATGCCTGGCGCAACGCAGATGCAGCCGTCCTCCGCGCGGCTGACAACCTGAAGTTTGCGGCCTCGCTGGTCGCTGCCAACCAGCTCCGGGTGAGCGAGTCCGCACATCAAATCCTGACGGCGATTTCCAATGCGCCCGGGCTCCTGGAGGGAAACTTTTCAGACTGTCACCGCTATCTCAAAACGTTGAGGGAGCTGCTTCCGGTGTACGGAAATCTCGGCATCATCGGGCTTGATGGTTACTTCCGCTGCCAAAGCCTTGTTGACGTTAACGCTCCTTCTGTTTATGCCGGGGATCGGGAGTATTTCAAGCAGGCTTTGGCGGGCCGCAGCTTTGTGACTGGTGGCTACTTCATTGGGCGTGCCAGCGGAAAGCCGATGGTCCCGTTTGCCATGCCCGTGATGGACGCTCAAGGGAAGGTCGCTGCGGTGGCATTTGTCAGCCTTGATCTTGGCGAGATGTCAAAGTCGCTGGCAAATTCCGAGTTGCCGCAGGGGAGCCGGGTTTCGGTCATGGACCGCGAGGGGATATTGCTCGCTGTCGGCCCTGAAAAATCTGCACGGATCGGTCGGCAAGTGCCCAGTCCACTCCTTCAGGAAGCGGTCAAAACGCTGCGCACCGGCGTCGGCGAAGGGCCGGATGCCCAGGGGCAGCAGCGGATTTTTGCCTTTCTGCCGGCTGGAAGCGGGGCCAATGCGACCTTTTTTGTGGCTGTCAGCGCCGATCGCAATGACGTGCTGGCGCCGGTCCAGACCCAGTTGGGCCGCGTGTTGATGGTGCTCTCGCTGGTCGCTTCTCTGGGGGGCTTGATCGCCTGGCGGATGGCAAGCCGCGCCATTGTGAAACCCACTATTGACATTCTTCAGGCCATCCGTTCGCTG
The DNA here is from genome assembly GCF_012927415.1 of Polaromonas sp. Classification (GTDB taxonomy): domain Bacteria; phylum Pseudomonadota; class Gammaproteobacteria; order Burkholderiales; family Burkholderiaceae_C; genus Polaromonas. Next base: position 2,808 of record NZ_JABBPF010000012.1, read on the forward strand.
GAGAATGGGCGGCTGGAGGCGCGCGTGCCGACCGGGCCGATGCAGGATGGCGGTGAGTTGTCCAGGATTGCCACCGGTTTCAACCAGATGGCCGAGTCGCTGCAGGCGAATCACGCAAGGTTTGAAGCCGAGTTGGCGCGCAGCCGGGCAGTCCAGGAAAAACTGCAGGAAGCGCAGCGGCTGGCCCGCATAGCCTACTGGCAAGTTGATCTGAAACACGACCGATTCTCGTGTTCGGACGAGGTTTACGAGGTGCTGGGTTCAGACCGCGCCGTTCTAGACGGCAGCTACGACAGCTTCATTGGGGTGGTTCACCCTTCCGATCGGGCGATGTTCAAGATGGCGCGGGACGATGCACTTCAGCCTGGCGCGGCGCTGGATACCGAGTTCCGGGTGGTCACGTCGGCTGGCGAAGTACGCTGGATACATGTCTTCGGCCGGGTACACGCGGGCCCCGCCAATCAACTGTCGAACTACCGCTCGGGCGTGGTACAGGACATCACCGAGCGAAAGCTTTCCGAGATGGCCATCGTCCGCAGTAAAGAGATGTTGAGCCGAACCGGGGCGCTGGCCAAGGTGGGTGGATGGGAGATGTCTCTGGAGACCATGGTGTTGATCTGGTCTGATGAAACTTACTGCATTCATGAGCTGGAGCCGTCCAGTGGAGTGAACTTTGAAGCGGCCCTTGGCCACTACGAACCCGAGGCGCAAGAGCTCATGCGGGCGGCGCTGGCAGCGGCAACCCGGGACGCCATCCCGTGGGACTTTGAGTTGCCGCTGATAACGGCCAAAGGCCGGCGCTGCTGGGTTCGCACGCAAGGGCGCGCCCTGATGAAAGGCGGCAAGGTGGTGCGACTTGTCGGTGCCCTGCAAGACATTACCGAGCATTACAAGGCGCAGGAGCTGTTGCGTCTGCTGGAGACCTGCATTTCCCGCTTGAACGACATTGTGGTGATTACCGAAGCCGAACCGCTGGTCGAGCCCGGTCCGCGAATTGTTTTTGTCAACGATGCTTTCGAGCGCCGCACCGGCTACGCCTGCCAGGATGTGCTGGGCAAGTCACCGCGCTTTTTGCAGGGTCCCAAGACCTCGCGGGCCGAGCTGGAGCGGATCGGCACGGCACTGCGAAATGGCTTGCCCGTGCGGGCCGAGTTGATCAACTACACCAAGAGCAGACGTGAGTTCTGGGTCGAACTCGACATCGTGCCCATTTCAGATGCGAAAGGCAGGTTGACAAATTGGGTTGCTGTTGAGCGGGACATCACCCAGCGCAAGCTCTCCGAGCAGGCACTGGTGGATAGCGAGCAGCGCTATGCGGCTCTATTCGAGCTGGCACCGGTCACCATGTGGGTATACGACAGCGACAGCTTTCGCTTCCTGGCAGTCAACAAGATGGCAATTGATGCCTATGGTTATACGGCCCAGGAGTTCTTGGCGATGACGATTCTCGATATTCGTCCCGCTGCAGAGCGTGCCCGACTGAGTCTGCGGCTCGCCGGACGGCTGCGCACGCAGAAAGAAACTTGGCAGCACCGGCGCAAGGACGGTTCGATCTTTTTTGTGCATATTGTTTCGCAGGGCATTCAATATGAAGGTCGTCCAGCACGTTTTGTCGTCGCGCTGGACGTGACAGCCCAAGTCACCGCTGAAAGCAAGGTGCAGGAGCACCTGTACACGCTGCAGCGCGCTGCCGATGCCGCCCAGGCGATTACCTGGCACCAGACGCTGGAAGGCACGATGCAGGAGATTGTGGAGCAGGCGCGCGGCGTGGTTGGCGCGCATCAGGCATTGATCCGCCTGAACGATGACTGTGGCTATGGGCCGGTCACACATGCGCTGTCGCTATCCGAAAAATATGCGGAGTACCGGCACCTGAGCGAGCCGACCGACGGCACCGGAATTTATGCCATGGTTCGCGAGACCAACCGCTCCATACGGCTAACGCAGGCCGAACTGGAAGCTCACCCGCGCTGGCGCGACTTCGGCAGCTACGCCGACAGGCATCCACCCATGCACGGCTGGCTGGCCGTGCCCCTGACCGGGCGAAACGGGGCCAATATGGGCGTGCTCCAGCTGTCAGACAAGTACGAGGGAGAATTTACGCAGCAGGATGAATATGTCGCTATCGAACTCGCCCACTTGGCTTCCGCCGCGATGGAGAATTCACGGCTGCTTGACGAAGTTGGACAGCTCAATGCCAGTCTGGAGAAAAAAGTAGCCGATCGCACCGCCGCGCTGATGCGCCAGGAGGCCTTGTTCCGGGTACTTGCCGAGCAGGCGCCACAGACCGTGTGGACCGCAGACCCGGTCGGTCGGGCGACTTATTTCAACCGCGCCTGGTTTGATCTGGTGGGTGGCGAAATGAAGGACTGGGTCGGCTCCAAATGGTTTGCTGTCGTTCATCCAGATGACCTGTCGCAGGTCAAGGCGAAATGGCAGGTGGCCAGCGCGAGCCAGTCCCAATACATCGGTGAGAGACGCATGCGGGCGAAAGACGGGGGTTATCACACCATGTCTTACCGCGCTTCACCGGTCTTGGACGACGACGGGAAGGTGGCCTTTTGGGTCGGGATCGACGCGGATATTACCGAAATCAAGGGCATTGAAGCCGCCTTGCGTCTGTCCAACCACGAGCTTGAAGCCTTTTCCTATTCGGTTTCCCATGACCTGCGTTCGCCGCTCAATACCGTGGATGGCTTCAGTCGCCTGCTGGCCAAGCTGTTAGCGGGCCAGTCAGAAAACGAAGTAGGGGAGAAAGCGCAACACTATCTGTCGCGCATTCAGGCGGGTGTCGCGCAAATGGGGCAGTTGATTGAAGATCTGCTTTCACTGGCGCAGGTGGCGCGTACGCAGTTGCGTAGCGATTCAGTAGACCTTTCTGCGCTGGTCCATGGCGTCGTGCAGGAGTGGCAGACGCTGCAGCCAGAGCGGAAGGTCTTGGTCAACATCGAAAGTGACCTGCAGGCCCAGGGTGACAGCAGGCTGGTCAAGGTGGTGCTGGAAAATTTGTTGGGCAATGCCTGGAAGTTCACCTCGCATCAGCTCCATGCCGAAATTTCTGTAGGTCAGGTCGTCGACGGGGCCGGCACGCGGACGTTTTTCGTACGCGACAACGGCGTCGGGTTTGACATGGCCTACGCCGACAAGCTTTTTGTCCCGTTTCAGCGTTTGCATGCGGTCAAGGAGTTTGCCGGAACAGGCATCGGGCTGGCAACGGTCAGCCGGGTGGTGGAGCGGCATGGAGGGCGGATCTGGGCCGAAGCTGAGCCAGGCCGCGGGGCAACTTTCTTTTTCACGCTGCCCGGTGTGCCGCAGCTGGTGGGTGCCATGTAACAAGGGCGGTTTGAAGCCGGGCGGAAAAAGGCTACTTCGCTGGCACAGGGCAATTATTTAAATCTGACTAAAATGATAAAAACGATAAATTTACGTTTTCTTGAAAAAAACCATGTCGCGTGAGCCCAAGTCTTTCGAATCGGCTATCACCGCAGCAGATTTTTCCAGCGAGGATTACTGTGGCACGAGCTATGCCGCCAAACTGTTGGGATTGTCGGTCGCTACCGTGCAATCACTGGTCGAAAAAGGTGAGATAGAAGCCTGGAAAACCCTCGGTGGCCACCGCCGTATTGCTCTTCAATCCATCAATGCTTACCTTGGCAGGCACAGCTCGCCGCTGTTGCGTGCCGACACCAACCCCAAGCACCGTTTACGCGTGCTGGTGGTGGAAGATGATGAAGCAACCCGCGAGCTGTACCGCTTCCAGTTCGAGGAATGGGACTTGCCGATCGACTGCACCTGGATGCCATCAGCGCTGGAGGCTCTGATGGACATTGCCAGCATGCGGCCGGATTTGCTCATCACCGACCTTTCCATGCCCGGCGTGGATGGCATCGAAATGCTTAGGGCGCTCAAGCGCAACCAGCAACTTGCCGAGATGCAGATTGTTGTCGTCAGCGGTTTGCCAACCGACGCGATCGCGGCTCGTGGCGGTCTTCCGCCGCACGCTCACCTGCTGAAAAAGCCAGTCAATTTTGATTGGCTGCAGGGTTATCTGACGGCCCTCGTAACGGCCAATGTCAAATGGCGCTAGCCGCTCCGCACTTCAATTACTGAATGTATGCGGCCTGATTACTCATCATGAACCGATTTCTGGACAAGTTCAGGATGGCGGTTCCGGGAAGCCCCGCCGGAACCGGTACGCAAGGGGCGACTGATCGGGCATGGGGGCCACTGGATCTGACTGATGACGGAATCGTGCTGCTTGATGCGAAGTTTGCCATCACCGACGCAAATGCGCTGGCGCTCGAACTTCTGCAGTCGGCGCTGTCGGCAGCCGGCGGGCGGGAAATCTGGGACGTCCTGCCGGAAGAAATTGCCGAGCAGTATCAGGCTGCAACGGAGCAGGCGCTAGGTAAGTCGGCGCGGCACACCTTTGTGGCCCACCAGAAGTTTGCGGACAGCTGGATCGAATACACCTTCAGGCGGCACGCGCCGGGCTACATCGTCAACCTCAGGGACATTGGCGCCACGCAAAGGGTGCAGCAACTGCTGGCGAACAGCGAACGCTACAACCAGTTGATCTTCGAGGCCAACCCCAACGCGATGTGGGTGTTTGACGCGGTCACGTTACGGATTTTTGCTGCCAACCAGGCGGCTGTCAGTTTCTACCGGACGCCGCGCACGACGTTTGTCACACTCAGTGTGTCAGCGCTGTTTCCCGACGGAGATGCCGGCGCTTTGCTGGACTCCCTGAATGCCAACACCGCCGGCAAGGGTGTCAAGCCTGAGTTGAGTCTGTGCAAGCAGCAGAAAATGGATGGCCAGCAGGTGCTGGTCGAACTGGCCTGGAGCCGCATTGACTGGCATGACCAGCAGGCCGTGGTGGTGAGTGTTGCCGATATCAGCCAGCGCCACCTTGCCGACAGCGCCCTGAGACGGGCCAATACCGCGTTTGAACAGACACTTGCAGCGCAGCAAAATGAGCTGAAAAGTGCCCAGCACGATCTGCTCGCCTTCACGCAGGCTATTTCCAGCGACTTGCAGGACTCGTTGCATGCGGCAGATGGTTTCTCGGTCCGGCTGGCAGAGAAATATTCTGCCGTGCTGGATGAGCCAGGGCGGCATTATGTCCAGCGTATTCAGGCCAGCATTCGTCAGTTGAGCAAGCTGGTGGATGACTTGCGCACACTGTCCCAACTGTCGCAGCGTAGCGGCCCGGCCGAAGTTTTTGATCTGGTGCCGGCATGTCAGATGTTGGTCACCGAGTTGCGCAAACGGGATCCGGGAAGGGTCGTGACGATTGAAATGCAGGCCAGTTTGCTGCTGGTGGCGGACAAGAACGTCCTGGTCACCGCCTTGGCATGCCTGCTGGAAAACGCCTGGAAGTTCACCTCCAAAAAGACCGAAGCCTGGATCAAGCTTGGCCTGATACCCGGGAAAATGCCGGGAGAGCTGATCCTGGAAATGTCGGATAACGGCGCAGGTTTTGATCCGGTCTACAGCGGCCAGCTCTTCAAGGCGTTCCAGCGCCTGCACTCTTCAGCCGATTTTCCCGGCAATGGGTTGGGGCTGGCTATTGTCAAAAGGGTTGCCGAACTTCATGGCGGCAGCGCCTGGGCTGAAAGCGGCGACCAGGCCGGGGCCAGCTTTTTCATGTCGTTGGCGGGCGCGTCGGCAAGCGTTGCGGTCCTGGCCGACACTTTACCTTGAGGCGCTGCCGCGGGACTGGACTCAGACGGCGCTGAAGCGGTAAATGCCGTCCGCGCCCAGGCAGCGCGTGAGCTTGCCCTCGAACCACGGCGCATGCAGGTGAGCCAGCGCCTCGCCCATGGCGAATGTGGTTTGATGCAAGTCCAGTTTGCGTCTGAACATGAGGGGCAAAATATCGGCTGCGCTGCACGGGCTGGCGGCGCAGGCCTGCATGACCTCGGCGAGCCGGTCGCGGTGGTGGTCATGTAGCTGTTCGATGCGCTTATGCAGCCCGCGAAAGGGTTTCCCGTGTGAAGGCAAAACCAGCGTGTCGGCCGCCAGCGGCAAGAATTTGTCAATGGAAGCGAGAAACAGCGTCAGCGCGTTGGACTCCGGCTCCATGTCGTAGACGCTCACATTGGTCGAAATACGTGGCAGCACCATGTCGCCGCTGATGAGAATGCCGGCCGGACGCCGGGCCTCCCCAATGCCAACCACTTTCGGGGCCGTCGTTGCAGGCAGCGTGTGAGGAAATATATCTTCGCAATGCAGCGCCATGTGTTCGGGCGCATGGCCATAACCGCTGATGCAGCGCCAGTCTTTCCCGTTGATGCGTAGCACCATCTGGTCCATCAGCCGGCAGTAGCTCCCCGGCACATCGGGCACCAGGCTCGGGTAATAGCCTGATCTGCCGCGAATGCTTTCGAGGGATTGCAGATCCGTCATGCCGTGGGAGGCAAAAAACCGGGCTGCGCCCTCGCCGCCAAAACCTGTGGCGCCCTGCGAACCCAGACGGGCGGAGTGGTAGTCGGTGGCACTGATCCACAAACGGCAGACCTGTGTTGCCGTGGTCCAGCGTCGGCAAATCCAGAACGCCAGGCCGATATGGTCCGGGTGCATGTGCGTGACGATGACGCGCAGTATCGGCAGGCCTTCAAGCTGCGTGGAAAAGACGGCTTCCCACTGCGCTTTTGACTCCTCCCCGCTGATGCAGCAGTCGACGACGCTCCAGCCCTGGATTTTGTTGCCGGGTTGCCTCGGGTCGTCCATCTCGTCGCGCAGCAGCCACAAATTGATGTGGTCCAGGGCGAACGGCAGCGCCATGCGGATCCACTTGATGCCGGGCGCTACCTCCAGGGTGATGCCCGCCGCGGGCAGGGTATCGGAAAACGGATATTCGAGCTGCTGTTCGAGAAGGTTCATGGCAATCCACGTTACATTTGACGTTTACGTAAACGTCATATGCCTGCCATTGTAGATATTGCGTCCGCTGGGCGCTGTCGCCTTTGCCTGCACTGCCCGCACCATCCTCTCCATCATGGCCACTACCTACACCATCAGCGATCTCGCCAAAGAGTTTGACCTGACCACCCGCGCCATGCGCTTTTACGAAGACATGGGCTTGCTGCAGCCCCAGCGCGAGGGGCCGGCGGGACGCAGTCGGATCTACACGACGCGTGACCGCACCCGGCTCAAGCTGACCTTGCGTGCGAAGCGCCTGGGGCTTTCGCTGATGGAAGCCAAGGAAATCATCGACTCCTATGACAGCCCGCGTGACACCGCCCCGCAGCTGAAGAAATTCCTGGTCATTTTGACCGACCACCGTAAAAAACTGGAGGCGCAGCTGGTGGACTTACAGGCCAACCTGGATGAGATTCGGACCCATGAAAAAGAGGCAAAAGCCTTGTTTAACAAGGCCGAAAAATCAAAATAGGCGATAATTGACGTTTACGTAAACGTCAACAAAAAATCACTTCAGACAAGGTTTTCCCATGGATGTAGCTGCCGCGCCCGGCGCGCCGTCAGACTTGTTCCGGCGCATCGAAGCAAGTTTTTTACGCCAGGGTCTGATGCAGCATCTGGGAGCACGGTTGGTACGCGTGGCGCCCGGCCTGTGCGAAGTCGCGCTGCCTTACTCGGAACGCGTTAGCCAGCAACAGGGCGGTTTTCATGGCGGCGCCATGGGTGCGCTGGCCGACATTGCCGGCGGCTATGCAGCCCTGACTATGGTCGGTACCGATTCCGAGGTGACCACGGTCGAATACAAGATCAATTTCCTGGCCGGCTTCAATGGTGGCGAGTTGCGCGCGATTGGCCGCGTGGCCAAGGCCGGCAAGCGCATCATCGTAGCTACGGCCGAAGTGCTGCACATCGATGCCAGTGGCCGGCAAAGCGCCTGCGCGCTGATGCAGCAGACCATCGTTCCGGTGCCTAAAACCCGCTAATCTTCGCGCGCTCCTAATTCTTAGAGAAAGACCTCAATCATGACCAACATGCCCGGACTCAATTTTCAGCTCGGCGAAGACATAGATGCCCTGCGCGACACAGTGCGTGAATTTGCGCAGGCCGAGATCGCGCCGCGCGCCGCTGAGATTGACCGCAACGACCAGTTTCCAATGGATCTGTGGGAAAAGATGGGCGCGCTTGGCGTGTTGGGAATCACCGTCGGTGAAGAGTACGGTGGCGCTGGAATGGGCTATCTGGCGCACATGATCGCGATGGAAGAAATCAGCCGTGCCAGCGCTTCTGTCGGTCTGTCGTATGGCGCCCACAGCAATCTGTGCGTCAACCAGATCAATCGCAACGGCACCAGCGAGCAGCGCCGGAAATACCTTCCCAAACTGGTCTCTGGCGAGCACGTCGGCGCGCTGGCCATGAGTGAGCCGGGTGCGGGCAGCGACGTGATTTCGATGAAGCTGAAAGCCGAAGACAAGGGCGGTCATTACCTGCTCAACGGCAGCAAGATGTGGATCACCAACGGTCCCGACGCCGACACCCTGGTGGTTTATGCCAAGACCGAGCCTGAGCTGGGCGCGCGCGGCGTCACCGCCTTCCTGATTGAAAAAGGCATGAAGGGTTTTTCCGTCGCGCAAAAGCTTGACAAACTGGGCATGCGCGGCAGCCATACCGGCGAACTGGTGTTCAACAATGTTGAAGTACCCGCGCAGAACATTCTGGGCGGCCTGAACAGCGGCGCCAAGGTGCTGATGAGTGGGCTCGATTACGAGCGCGCCGTACTCACCGGTGGGCCGCTTGGCATCATGCAATCGGTGATGGACAGCGTGCTGCCCTACATCCACGACCGCAAGCAGTTTGGCCAGAGCATCGGCGAGTTTCAACTGATTCAGGGCAAGGTCGCCGACATGTATACCGTGCTGCAGGCCGGACGCTCGTTTGCCTATACCGTCGCCAAGAACCTCGACATGCTGGGGCTGGATCATGTGCGCCAGGTGCGCAAGGACTGCGCTTCGGTCATTTTGTGGTGCGCCGAAAAAGCCACCTGGATGGCCGGCGAGGGCGTGCAGATCTTCGGCGGCAACGGCTACATCAACGACTACCCTCTTGGCCGGCTCTGGCGCGATGCCAAACTTTATGAAATTGGTGCCGGCACCAGTGAAATCCGCCGCATGCTGATTGGCCGCGAACTGTTTGCCGAGACCCGCTGAAAACCCCGATGCCTTGGTGTGAAACACCAATGAGCCTGCGCGAAGCGCGGCGCCTTGTTTTGAGTCACTTGATTAAGATTCCTTCATGACCCCATCGATCCAAGAGCTTTTTGCCCACAACCGTGCCTGGGCCACCCGGATGGAAGCCGACCAGCCGGGGTTTTTTACCAGCCTGGTCAAGCAGCAGACGCCCAAATACATGTGGATAGGCTGCTCGGACAGCCGCGTTCCGGCGAACCAGATCACCGGGCTGGAACCGGGTGAGGTGTTTGTCCACCGCAATGTCGCCAACATCGTCGTGCATTCCGATCTCAATGCGCTGTCGGCCATCCAGTTCGCGGTCGAACGGCTGAAGGTTCAGGACATCATGGTCGTCGGCCACTATGGCTGCTCGGGTGTGCAGGCGGCACTGGAAGGCGCGCGCATCGGTCTGGCCGACAACTGGATACGCCACATCCAGGATGTGCGTCATCGCCACCGTCAATTGCTGGACAGCCTGCCCGAAGGCGTTCGTGCCAATGCGCTGTGCGACATCAATGTGATCGAGCAGGTGGTCAACGTGTCGGTCAGCACGGTGATGGTTGACGCCTGGGCGCGTGGCCAGCCGGTAAGGGTCCATGGCTGGGCTTTTGGCGTGCACGATGGGCTGTTGCAAGATTTGCAGATGTCGGTTTCCGGCCCCGAAGAGCTGGACGCCCATTATCGAAAGGCGGTAGACCGTGTCTGGGACATCTGGAAACTAGCTTCCAAAGGGACTGAAAGCCATGTTTCCTCAGCGTCTTGATTCAACGGTTGCCTATGACATCGCCAAGGCGATGATTGACGGCTTCAATCGCCACTATCAGCTGTTTCGTACCGAATCGGCGCGCGCCAAGCACCGGTTTGAAACGGCCGACTGGCATGGCCAGCAACGCGCCCAGCGCGAACGCATCGAGTTCTACGACCTGCGGGTGCGGGAAGCCTCGATCCGGCTGGAGCGCGAATTCAAGGCGGGCGAGCAGCCCATGGACGTCTGGCATCAGGTCAAGCTGCATTACATCGGGTTGCTGGTCAACCATCAGCAGCCCGAGCTGGCCGAAACCTTTTTCAATTCGGTGACCACCAAAATCCTGCACCGCAGCTATTTCCAGAACGATTTCATTTTCGTCCGGCCCGCTGTCAGCACCGAGTACATTGAAAACGAGGAACCGACGGCGCAGCCGACCTACCGCGCCTATTACCCGAGCCGGGCTAACCTGCACGAAACGCTGGTCAAGCTGGTCGGCGATTTCGAACTGCGTCTCGAGTTTGAAGACCTGGCGCGCGATGCTGGTTACGTTGAGCAGGCCATCAGTCAACGGTTGGGCGATGTCAAGTTGCGGGCCAATTTCCAGATTCAGGTGCTGTCCAACCTGTTCTTTCGAAACAAGGGCGCTTACGTCGTCGGGAAAATAATCAACGGTTTTGGTGAGATTCCTTTTTCATTGCCCATTTTGCATAGCCAGCCTGCGCCGGGCCAGGTCGCCGAGGTCGACAGCGAAGGCATTTCGGGCTCATCGGGCGCTGGCAAACTGGTGATTGATGCGGCGCTGTTTGGCGAGGACGACCTGCTGATCCTGTTTAGTTTTGCGCGCGCTTATTTCATGGTTGACATGGGCATTCCATCGGCTTATGTGCAATTTTTGCGCAGCATGATGCCGCGCATGCCGCGCGCCGAAATCTACAACGCACTGGGTCTGGCCAAGCAGGGCAAGACGCTTTTTTACCGCGACTTTCTCTACCACCTGCGCCATTCGACCGACAAATTCCGCAGCGCGCCCGGCATCAAGGGCATGGTCATGCTGGTGTT
>NZ_JABBPF010000023.1 GCF_012927415.1 Polaromonas sp.
GCCATCGCTTCGCTGCCCACCACCACTGCCGTGTTGTTGACCATCTCGCCCAGCCGCCGCGCGGCAAACGTCGCCATCGACACGTGGTCTTCCTGGTTGGCAGAGGTCGGCAGACTGTCAACGCTGGCGGGGTGCGCCAGCGATTTATTTTCTGAGGCCAGGGCGGCCGCGGTGACCTGCGCAATCATGAAGCCTGAGTTGAGGCCGCCCTCGCGCACCAGGAACGGCGGCAGACCCGAAATTCCCGTGTCGAGCAGCAGTGCGATGCGGCGCTCGGCGATGGCGCCGATTTCGCTCACCGCCAGGGCAATGATGTCAGCAGCAAAGGCCACTGGTTCGGCGTGAAAGTTGCCACCCGAGATCACCTCGCCGGTGTCGGCAAACACCAGCGGGTTGTCCGACGCCGCATTCGCCTCGATCTGCAACACCCGGGCCGCATGCGCGAGGTTGTCGAGGCAGGCGCCCATTACCTGCGGAATGCAGCGCACCGAATAGGGGTCCTGCACGCGGCCGCAGTCGGCGTGGGAGGGCACGATCTCGCTGCCCTCGAGCAGGCTGCGCACGGCGGCAGCGACCGCGATCTGGCCGGGCTGGCCGCGCGCAGCGTGGATGCGGGCATCGAAAGGTTTGATCGAGCCCTGAATGGCTTCGAGTGACAGCGCGCCCGACATCAGCGCTGAAGCAAACACGTCTTCGGCTCCAAACAGACCAACCAGCGCCAGCGCCGTCGATACCTGGGTGCCGTTGAGCAGTGCCAGCCCTTCCTTGGGGCCGAGCACGAAGGGCTTTAAGCCGATTCGGCGCATCGCCTCGGCACCGCTCACCAGTTCGCCGTGCGCCGTGGTGGCTTGCCCTTCGCCAATCAGCACGCAGGCCATGTGCGCTAGCGGTGCCAGGTCGCCCGAGGCGCCGACCGAGCCCTTGGCCGGAATGCTGGGCATCAGCCCGGCGTTGAACAGGGCCAGCAGCGCATCGACGAGCTCGGGGCGTACGCCCGAATGTCCGCGCGCCAGGCTCACGGCTTTGGTTGCCAGCACCAGCCTGACGACCGGTGCCGCCAGCGGTTCACCGGTTCCCACGCTGTGTGACAAAACCAGGTTGCGCTGCAACTCGGCGAGCTGGTGACTGGGGATGCGAGTGCTAGCCAACTTGCCAAAACCGGTGTTGATGCCATAGACCACCTCATCGTTCTCGACGATATGCTGCACCGCAGCCCGCGATTGGGTCATGCCGCCCTGCACGCAAGGGTCGAGTGACAGCCGTACGGCGCCAGCGTGTACGCGGCGCAGCATCGCAAGGTCTACTAGGCCGGGTGTGAGTAGCAGGGCTACGTCGGCGGAAAAAGCAGATAAAGCAGATTTTAAGAAAGACATAAAGACCTGTCTGTACAAGTAAGACGTGCGGAAAATAGCAACGGTGTTGTTTGCCTAGCCGGAAGTCGGGTTGCCGTCCGCGCGGAAGCGGCTACCCAGCCGGTACCGCGACGCGGGGTGCAGGCAACGCACCAGGGTCACCGGCACGGCCCGCGTCCAGGTGCGGCGCGTGAGCAGCAGGCAGGGTTCCGTGATCGACATGCTGAGGTGCTCGGCCTGCTCGGCCGTGGGCAGTACCGCGTCCACCAGATGCTCGATCTGGTCAAAGGGCACGTGCCGAACCAGGTATTCGCTGGGTGGCGTTGAGGTGAGATCCTGGTCGAGAAAGTTTGGCACCACGCGTGGGTTGACGTAACGGTCTTCAAGCTGCACCGGCATACCGTCTTCATAGTGCAGGCACAGGCTGTGAAAGACTGATTCGCCGGTCCGCAGGTCCAGCCATACGGCGACGTCCGACGATACCGCGATGCGCTCGGCCGCCATCAGCCGATAGCTGTAGTCGTGACCGCGTGCGCGAATATCGCTCGCGATATTTCCGATCTGCAGCAAGGTGGACTGCGGCTTGTTTTCGGCCACAAAGCTGCCGACACCCGCCTGGCGCACAACACGCCCCTGCTCCACTAGTTCGCGCAGTGCGCGGTTGGCCGTCATGCGGGAGATACCAAATTGGGCGACCAGTTCATGCTCTGAGGGCAGGCGATGACCGGCGGGCCAGGAGCCATCCTGAATCTTGCGCGTGATGAACTCTTTCACCTGTTCGTAAAGCGCGAGCGCGGGAGCGTGCACGCTGGCGGCGTTGCGGGCGACAGCGGCTTGACGGCGAAGGGGGGCGGATGTCATGGCATGTGGTACCGGCAAACCGTCAATGCTCGGACGTTGCCATGGACTCGGCGCGGATCTCTTCGGTCAGGCGTGCCTTGAGCGCCATGAATTCGGGCGAGGTCTTGATTGTGTAATGGCGTGGATGCGGGAAATCGACAGCAATCTCGGTCTTGATGCGGCCGGGCCGGGCGCTGAACACCGCGACGCGGTTAGCCATGAAGATGGCCTCGTCGATGTCGTGTGTCACGAATAAAACGGTTTTTTGAGCCGACTCCCAGATGCCCAGCAGCAGTTCCTGCATCAGCACGCGCGTCTGGTTGTCGAGAGCACCGAAAGGTTCGTCGAGCAGCAGTATCTTGGGATCGTTGGCGAGTGCGCGCGCAATCGCCGTGCGCTGCTGCATGCCGCCCGAGAGCTGCTTCGGAAAATGGTTTTCGAAACCGCGCAGGCCGACCTTGGCAATGAAGAATTCGCTGCGCTGCTGCTGGTCGGCTGCGCTCATTCCGCGCTCACGCAGGCCGAACCGGATATTTTGCGCAATCGTCAGCCAAGGGAACAGTGTGTAGCTTTGGAATACCACGCCCCTGTCAGCGCCTGGCCCCTCAATGGTCTGGCCATCGAGCATCACCTGGCCGTTGGTGGGAAAGTCGAGCCCGGCCACGATGCGCAATAGCGTGGATTTGCCGCAACCCGAAGGGCCTAGGATGGTGACAAAGTCGTTCTCACGCACTTCAAAATCAACGGGTAGCAGGGCCTCGGTCTTTTGACCCCGGTTGCCGGTGAAGGTGCGTGAAACACCACGAATTGACAATTGATTGATCACAACGTGCTCCAGGCGAAAAGGCGGCGGTTTAGCACCTTGAAGGCGAGGTCGGAGATCAGGCCGATGATGCCGATGACGATAATTCCAAAGATGATTTGCCCGGTGTTAAGCAGCGCCTGGCTGTCGGTAATCATGTGGCCGATGCCCGAAGAGGAGCCGATCAGCTCGGCGACAATCACGTAAGTCCAGGCCCAGCCCAGCACCAGGCGAAGCGTCTCGGCAATGGCTGGCGCAGCACCGGGGATCAACACGCGCCAGACAATGCCGCGGCTGTTGGCGCCCAGAGTGTAGGCGGCTTCCACCAGATCACGACGAGCGCCTCCCACGATCACGGCGACCATCAAGATGATCTGGAACACCGAGCCGATAAAGATGACGAGGAGTTTTTGAGTTTCACCCAGGCCGGCCCAAAGGATCAGTAGTGGAATGAAGGCCGAGGCGGGCAGGTAGCGGCAGAACGAGACGAAAGGTTCCAGGAATGCCTCGACCGGCTTGTAGGCGCCCATCGCGATGCCCAGCGGCACTGCGACGAAGGCTGCCATGACAAAGCCCCCCACCACACGCCACACCGTCATGCCAATGTCGTGGATAAAGTTGTACTCGGTAAATAGCAGCCAGCCTTCCCTGATCATCGTGACCGGGCTGGCAAGAAAGGTGGGCGACACAAAGCCGCCCAGCGTGAAGCCAGCCCATACCAGCACAAACAACACAAAGAAACTGGCGCCCAGCATCCAGCGGGTCTGCGGCGGCACAGGTTCAAGTGGTGCGAACACCTGACGCCTGCGCTTTGGCGGAACAGCCACCGCCGCTATCGGGCGCGCCGGGGCTTGAATGAGCGAGGTCGATTCCATGAAGGCTGTTTTTTAGTTGATAAAGCTGGCGTCGAAGGTCACTGCGAGGTCTTGCGGTGCCTTGCGTATCACGCCGGCCTCCAGCAGGATGGGCACCGATTCCTTCATGAACTGGGTCAGCTCACCGGCGAAAAACTTCTGGTTGGCGGCCTTGTCCTGCCAGCGCAGATAAGCGGCGGACTTGGCAAATTGCTCGCCACCCTGCTTGACGGCCGCGCCCATGATCTCGTTCGACTTGACAGGGTCCGCCTTGATCATTTCAAGCGCCTCGAAGTAAGAGTTCGCAAGTGCTTGCGCTGCCTTGGGGTTGGCTTTGAGCCAGGGAGGTGCGCAACCCACGGTATCCATCACCATGGGGTAGTCCAGCGTGGTGGCGAGGATCTTCCCTGCCTGTGGATTGCTGCGCACCATCGACAGATAAGGTTCGTAGGTCATCGCCGCATCGTTCTGCCCCGAAACGAAGGCCTGTGCGGCGGGTTGCGGCTCAAGCGACACCGTCTTCACATCCTTTAGCGTCATGCCGTTTTTGTTAAGCATCCAGGCCAGCCCGAAATAGGGCGCGGTGCCGGGCGCGCTGACTCCGATGGATTTGCCCTTGAGGTCGGCGAAGCCTTTTACGTCGTTGCGCACGGCCAGGCCGTCCGCTCCGTACGACTTGTCCATCTGAAATATTTGCACGATGGGCACGCCATTGGCATTCCAGGCAACGTGGGTTTCGACTGTGGTGGCAGCGCACTGGATGGCGCCAGCGGCCAGGGCCAGATGGCGGTCCTTTTGCGGAATCATCTTTAGTTCCACGTCGAGGCCGTTTTTCTTGAAGATCCCGCTCTTGTCGGCCAGCGTCAGTGGCGCGAAGCCGGTCCAGCCTGACATGCCGAGCGTCAGTTTCGTTTCCTGAGCGGCAGCATGGCTGCTGATACCCGCGACGCAAGCAGTTACGGCCAGCAGCGTTGCTGCGTTCTTCAGAATCTTCATGCCCATCACGTACTCCGGTATGTAAAAAAATTGATTGGACTTACGTCCCCTGCACGGCAGTGCCTGGCGAAAGAATTTTTGGCCGCATGACCTGACTTGTATATACAGGATAACCCTAATCCCTGAATCAGTGCAAAGCGGAATGTTCGCTATCAAAACGGGTAACTGCACGCTCAGCGATCACTTCTGGGGTATCCATACAAGATTGACTCACGCCAGCCAAAAACGGAGCAATTAATATGCCGGTTTCCCGGATTCAGGACGCTTGGCTTGCACGCTGGCGCTCTGCCCTGAAAAAGTGGCGACCAATGGCCGGGCAAAAGCGTCTGTCAATCTCGGTCTCTGGTGATGGCTCACGGGATTGTGCGGCGCGGCGAGTCGAGAACAGGGGCTCCAGGAACCCTTGCGAAAGAAGAAATGAGGAGCGCCTTACACTGATGGCATGTCTGATTTTTCGACGCAGTCCCCCGCGGCGGATGGGGCCGTTCGCCGTCCGTGCGTGGCGGTAGCCGTAGTCATGCGCCGCGAACGTATCGACAACGCCTGGCAGCCCTGGCGCTGGGCCCTCGCGGACGTCGTACCGCATGAGGCCGGTTTTGGCAACCGGCCACGCTTGCTGATAAAGGACGAGCGCGAGGAACGTTGGCTCCACCCTGGCTTCATGGTGGAACTTTTTTTTGGCGATGCGGAAGGTTACTACCTCAACGTCAGCACACAGCAGCCGTGCTTCTGGGTAGTTTGGCGCATGGAGGAAGAAGCCGCACTGGCCGACGAACCGGTGGCCGTGCCGCAAATTGTGACGCTGAGCTATCACGACGCAGGGAGATGGCTGGACGCGCAGGAAACGGTTGAGCAGGTGCCCGCGCCGCCCGATGTGGTTCAGTGGCTGCAGCATTTTGTCGACAAGCACCATGTATTGGAAGCCAGGCGCCGCCAGCGCCCGCAGAGCTTCAAACCTTTGGTCGATCGCTTTGGCAGCCCGGCGCGCGTGAGCACTGAAAAAAAATTTGGCGGAGGCGGTCATGCCTGAGGAACGCCAGGGATTTCTTGGCCGGTGGGCGCGCCGCAAGACCAGCGTATTGCAGGGCAAGCCTCTTGAGGAGCCGGCATTGGTTGCCCAAACGGTGCAGGCGACTGCAGAGGCAACAAAATCATCCATTCCCGTACAACCCGCGCAGCAAAGTACCGAGTTGACGGCCGGCGACGCGGGGACGGCCGAAAAAGCGCTGTCGCTGGACGATGTAAGGCTGCTCACGAAGGACTCTGACTTCAAGCCTTTTATGAGGGGCGATGTGGGTCCTGAGGTGCGCAATGCAGCCATGAAAAAACTTTTTACCGACCCGCACTACAACGTGATGGACGGCCTGGATATTTATATTGACGACTATTCGCGCTCCGACCCGATTCCCGAATCCATGCTCAGGCTAATGGTTGGCGCGAAATTGCTGAAGTTTTTTGACAGCGAGGAGGACAACGGGAAGACGGAAGACGCTCAAATGCTGCGCGGCCCGGCGCCTCTGCTTTCAGATAACCCAAATAACCCCACGCCTGAAACCGTGGCACAGTCCGATAACGGCTTCAATTTGGACAGTCCGAACTGCCTCAGTCCCCAACACCTCAGCCAACCCGAGCCGTCCCCTGATTCCGGTGCCAGCGAACACGACCATGCCCACTCTCATCTGCGACTGCAATCAGACTATGCCTCTCCAGCCAAGGACGCTGGGCGCGGCACTTCGTGAAGATCTGACCCTGCATTCGGCGCTCTGTCGGCGCGAAGCAGGGGCTTTCCAGAAAGCGATTCAATCCGGCGACGACGTGTTGGTGGCTTGCACCCAGGAAAAGCGTCTTTTCGCGGAATTGGCGCAGCAGACGAACGGCGCTACGTCCGTCATCAAATTCGTCAATATTAGGGAAATGGGCGGCTGGAGCAAGGATGCTGCCAGCGCGAGCCCGAAAATTGCGGCCATGCTGGCGGTGGCTCTTTTGCCGGACGCTGAGCCGGTTCCGACTGTGACTTTCAAAAGCGCCGGCCGCCTGCTGATCATTGGCGAGCTTGATGCGGCCGAGCGTGCTGCAGCACTGGTGTCCGATGTTCTTGAGGTCACTCTGTTCAGTCTGGGCGCGGGTCGTAACGGCGGCTCGCAGGAGCGGCGCTATCCGGTATTGGCCGGACAAATTCAGCACCTTGCCGGATGGCTGGGCGCGTTCGAGCTGAAGTACACAAGCAGCAACCCGATCGACCTGGACTTGTGTACCCGCTGCAATGCCTGCCTGTCCGCCTGTCCGGAAGGTGCAATCGGTTTCGACTACCAGATTGATGGGAGCCTGTGCAAGTCCCACCGGGACTGCGTCAAGGTTTGCGGCATTGCCGGAGCGATTGACTTCAGCCGAGAAGCGGCAGCGCTGAGTGAGAAGTTTGATCTTGTCCTCGACCTGCGATTCACGCCGGCGTTTACGCAACATGCCCTCCCGCAGGGTTATTTTCTTTGGGATGGCAAAGACAGCCGGGTGCTACTCGATGTGCGCTCACTGATCGGGGAGTTTGAAAAGCCCAGATTTTTTTCCTACAAGCAAAAGCTGTGTGCCCACAGCCGCAACCAAAAGATCGGCTGCAATGCCTGCATCGACGTCTGCTCGGCTTCAGCGATCAGCAGCGAAAGCGCGCGCCAGCAAATCAAGGTAAACCCGAATCTGTGCGTGGGCTGCGGTGCCTGTTCGACGGTTTGCCCCACTGGCGCCATCTCCTTTGCTTATCCACGACCGGCAGAACAGGGCAACAAGATCAAAACTTTGCTGAGCACCTACGCCAGGGTGGGCGGCAAGCAGGCAGCCCTCTTGCTGCACAGCCAGGAAGCGGGCACGCGTTTGTTGGGCGACCTCGGGCGCATGGCAAGACTCGATCCTGCCACGCACGGCGTACCGGCGCGCGTTTTGCCTGTGTCTTTGTGGCATACGGTCTCGCTGGGGCTGGAACTCTGGTTGTCGGCTGTCGCCTATGGCGCATCGCAAGTTTGGGTCCTGATGACGAATGAAGAAGCACCGCAGTACCGCGAAGCTTTGCGCGAGCAGATGGAAGTCGCTCAGGCGATTCTTGCCGGATTGGGCTATCAGGGCGAACACTTCCGTATTCTTGAAGCGAAGGATGCGCGTGATCTGACGGAACTCGATGCCCGCTTGCAGGCGGCCCCGGCCCAAGGTGTGGCGCAGGCGGCGAGCTTCGCCGAACAGGCGGAAAAGCGCGTTACTCTGGAGTTGGCGCTCGATCACCTGATGGCACAGTCGCCGGTGCCGGCTGAAGTTATTCCGCTGCCGGCCATCGGTTCACCCATTGGTGGGCTTGCCATCAACAAGGATACCTGCACTTTGTGCCTGAGCTGCGTCAATGCCTGCCCGGCCAGCGCGTTGCAGGACAACCCCGAGCGCCTGCAGCTGAAATTCATTGAGAAGAACTGCGTTCAGTGCGGCCTGTGCGTCAAGACCTGTCCGGAGAACGCGCTCTCGCTGGTGCCCCGGTTCAACCTGATGCTGCAGCGCAAGGAAGCAGTGGTAATCAACGAGATGCAGCCCTATGCCTGCATCCGATGCAGCAAGCCCTTCGGCACGCTCAGGGCGATTGAATCCATGCTCGGCAAGCTGGCCGGGCATGCCATGTTCCAAGGGGCGGCGGCTGAACGCCTGAAAATGTGCGGCGACTGCCGCGTCATCGATATCTACTCGGCCGACAACGAACTCAATATTAGCGATATCCGCTAGCCCATATGACCATGCAAGCCCAACTCCTAGCCTCGACTCTGGACGAAGAAACGGCGCGCGCGGAGGTCTACGGGCTTCTCGCGGCGCTTTATTACGCGGCACCGTCTGCCGAACTGCTTGAGAACCTGCGCGTAGCTGTCACCCAGGCGCCAGTAGCTGGTGCCTTGCTCGAAAGCTCATGGGCCGAACTGGTCGCTGCTGCGCGTGAGCAAACTGCCGACCAGATAAGACGCGAGTACGACACCCTGTTCGGAGGGGTAGGCAAGCCGGAAGTTTATCTTTTTGGCTCTCACTACCTTAGCGGATTTCTCAATGAAAAGCCGCTTGCGGCCTTGCGCAGCGATATCGCGGCACTGGGCCTGACGCGCGATGCGGCGATGTCGGAAACAGAAGACCATGTGGCTTATGGATGCGAAGTGATGCGTTACCTGATTGCGGGTGACGATGTGGAAGTTGCCAACCTGACACGTCAGCGAGATTTCTTTGCGCGCCATGTTCAGCCCTGGGTCCCCGCGATGTGCCAGGCAATCACGGGGCAACCCAAAGCCCGTTTTTACCGTTCACTGGCGGATTTCACCCAAGCCTTTGTGAATATCGAATCGCAAGGGTTTGACATGCTGGACTGAGCGAATCCTGATTTTCACCCAGTCTGTTGTTTCGGTTTAAATACGGATATCGAGAATGTTCAGAGACGCCCTCGATCGTTAGATTACTTATGTTTTCCCTTTGGTTTTTGGGGTTGATTCCGGGAACTCACAGTGGTGCACCGGTCTCTGACTTACAGTAAGAAACCAGTTACATACCCATTGGGTCCATGGAGAAGAAAAATGCAGGACATCCAGCCAAAAAACTCGCGCCGGGGCTTTTTCTTCGGGGCGGCGACGGCGGGCGCAGCGGCCGCAGTCGTAGTCGCTATTCCAGTCTTGCGTGAAACGCAAGCCGTACCGGAGGCCATAAAACTTGTGCCGGAAAAAGGCGGCGGGTACAGCGTTTCGGAACACGTCGAGCGTTATTACAAAACCGCACGCCTTTAATTCATTCCCGCTTTTAATCTTACGGAGAGCTTCATGCTGCTCGCGAAAAAAAATAATGGTGTTTACAGCGATCCGGCGCATCGCGAGGGCTCTTCGCGCTTTGTGCAGAGTTTGTCGCGCGGGCTGTCCAATGCCTTGCCGACAATGGACCGCCGCTCATTTCTGCGGCGCTCCGGACTTGGCATCGGTGTAGGTCTGGCTGCCTCGCAGCTCAGTCTGGTCAAAAAGGCCAGTGCCGCAGCTCCGGGAGAGGTGAACGGGAGTTCAAAAATCGAAGTCAAACGCACGGTCTGCTCGCATTGCTCGGTCGGCTGTGCGGTCGATGCTGTGGTTGAAAACGGCGTTTGGGTGCGTCAGGAACCCGTGTTCGATTCGCCGATCAATCTCGGCGCGCATTGCGCCAAAGGCGCAGCCCTGCGCGAGCACGGCCATGGCGAATACCGCCTGCGCTACCCGATGAAGCTGGTGGCCGGCAAATACGAGCGCATCAGCTGGGACACGGCCCTCAATGAAATTACCGCGCGCATGCTGGAGCTGCGCAAGGCCAGCGGCCCGGATTCGGTATACGTAGTGGGCTCGTCGAAGCACAACAACGAGCAAGCCTACCTTTTGCGCAAGTGGATGAGTTTCTGGGGTAGCAACAACTGCGACCACCAGGCCCGCATCTGCCACTCGACCACGGTGGCTGGAGTGGCCAACACCTGGGGCTACGGCGCCATGACCAATTCGTTCAACGACTTGCAAAACAGTAAGTGCGCGTTGTACATTGGCTCGAATGCCGCCGAGGCGCACCCGGTTAGCATGCTGCACCTGCTGCATGCCAAGGAAAAAGGCTGCAAAGTGATCGTCGTCGATCCACGTTTCACGCGCACGGCGGCCAAGGCTGATGAGTTCGTCCGCCTCCGTTCGGGTTCGGACATTCCCTTTTTGTTCGGCGTGCTGTTTCATATCTTCAAGAACGGTTGGGAAGATACCCAGTACATCAACGATCGCGTCTACGGCATGGACAAAGTCAAGGAAGAGGTCTTGGCCAAATGGACGCCGGACAAGGTCGAGGAAGCCTGCGGCGTGCCCGAAGCCACCGTTTTGAATGTGGCGACGATGATGAGTCAGAACCGCCCCAGTACCTTGGTCTGGTGCATGGGTCAGACGCAGCACACCACCGGCAACGCCATCGTTCGCGCCTCCTGTATTTTGCAGCTGGCGCTGGGCAACATCGGAAAAAGCGGCGGCGGTACCAATATTTTTCGGGGCCACGACAATGTGCAGGGTGCTACAGACGTCGGCCCCAACCCCGACTCGCTGCCGGGTTACTACGGACTGACTCAGGGCTCGTGGAAGCATTTTGCCAAAGTGTGGGGCGTTGACTTTGACTGGATTCAGGGCCGCTATGCATCGCCCGCCATGATGGGCAAGCCCGGCATCACCGTATCCCGCTGGATCGATGGCGTGATGGAAAAAAACGAATTCATCGATCAGGACTCAAACCTGCGCGGCGTTTTCTTCTGGGGCCACGCGCCCAATTCCCTGACGCGCGGCCTGGAAATGAAACGCGCGATGGACATGCTCGATCTGCTGGTGGTGATCGATCCGTATCCATCTGCCACCGCCGCCATGGCTGCGATGCCCGGCAAGGCTGGTGACCTGAACCCGAACCGCGCGGTTTATCTGCTGCCGGCAGCCACGCAGTTTGAAACCAATGGCTCGGTCACGTCGTCGAACCGTTCGCTGCAGTGGCGTGAAAGGGTCATCGAGCCGCTGTGGGAAAGCCGCACTGACCACATGATCATGCAGCAGTTCGCCGACAAGCTGGGCTTTGGCAAAGAGCTGTCGAAAAACTTCAAGATGCAGCAGGTCAAGGGCATGAACGAACCAATGCCCGAGGACATCCTGCGCGAGATCAACAAGAGCTGCTGGAGCATCGGCTACACCGGCCAGAGCCCGGAGCGCCTGAAGGCGCACATGCGCAGCATGCACCTGTTTGACCCCAAAACCCTCCAGTCCCGGGGCGGCAAGGACAAGGAAAGCGGCTATGACACGACGGGCGACTTTTTTGGCCTGCCATGGCCGTGCTGGGGCACACCGGAACTGAAACATCCTGGCACTGCCAACCTTTACGACACCTCCAAGCATGTCATGAACGGCGGCGGCAATTTCCGCGCCAATTTCGGTGTCGAGCGCGAAGGCAAAAACCTGCTTGCAGAAGACGGCTCGCACTCGCTTGGCTCGGACATCACCACCGGTTACCCAGAGTTCGACCACATTCTGATGAAAAAGCTCGGCTGGTGGGATGAGTTGAGCGAGCCTGAAAAATCCGCCGCTGGCGGTAAAAACTGGAAAACCGACTCATCTGGCGGCATCATCCGCGTGGTCATGAAAAACCATGGCTGCTACCCCTTTGGCAACGCCAAGGCCAGAGCCGTGGTGTGGAACTTCCCCGATGCGATTCCGCAGCATCGGGAGCCGCTTTATGGCATTCGTCCTGACTTGGTGGCCAAATACCCGACGCATGATGACAAGAAGACTTTCTGGCGCTTGCCGACGCTCTACAAGACCATCCAGGACAGAAATATTGCCGACAAGGTGCATGAAAAGTTTCCGCTGATTCTGACTTCCGGCCGGCTGGTCGAGTACGAAGGCGGCGGCGAGGAAACCCGATCCAATCCCTGGCTGGCCGAGTTGCAGCAGGAAATGTTTGTCGAGATCAATCCCAGGGTGGCTTCCGAAAAAGGCATACGCAATGGCGAGCGTGCCTGGGTCAGCACGCCGACCGGGGCACGGCTGAATGTGCAGGCGCTGGTCACTGAACGGGTCGGGCCTGACACCGTTTTTATGCCCTTCCACTTTTCGGGACGCTGGCAGGGTGCCGACATGCTGGCTTATTACCCGGCGGGTGCGAATCCGGTGGTTCGTGGTGAAGCGGTCAATACCGGCACCACGTATGGCTACGACAGCGTGACGATGATGCAGGAAACCAAAACGACGGTTTGCAGCATTGAGAGGGCATAAAAACATGGCCTTCACGCTTTTTACTTTTTGCAGTACGAAACCTCAGGACTCATCATGGCACGCATGAAATTTGTTTGCGACGCGGAGCGTTGCATCGAATGCAACGGCTGTGTAACCGCATGCAAGAACGAAAACGAGGTTCCGTGGGGCGTCAACCGCCGTCGTGTGGTCACGCTTAACGACGGTGTCCCGGGGGAAAAATCGATTTCGGTCGCCTGCATGCATTGCAGTGATGCGCCCTGCATGGCGGTTTGTCCAGTCAACTGCTTTTATCGCACCGATGAGGGTGTGGTGCTGCACGACAAGGACATCTGCATAGGTTGCGGTTATTGCTCCTACGCCTGTCCTTTTGGTGCGCCGCAGTTCCCGTCGACCGGCACCTTTGGCGTTCGCGGCAAGATGGACAAATGCACCTTCTGTGCCGGCGGCCCCGAAGTTAATGGTAGTCAGGCCGAATTTGAAAAATACGGCCGCAACCGGCTGTCGGAGGGGAAATTGCCGGCCTGCGCCGAAATGTGTTCCACCAAGGCCTTGCTGGCAGGTGACGGAGACGTGATCGCTGACATTTTCCGCAACCGGGTCGTGCAGCGCGGCAAGGGCGCCGAGGTGTGGGGTTGGGGTACGGCTTACGGTTCCAAACAGGCCGGGCAACCGCCCGCAGGAGTCAAATCATGAAGCGACTGCTTGTTCTTGTTCCGCTGGTTGCCGGCTTGACGGGATTGGCCGCTTGCGGTGAAAAGCCGCAAACCCTCGGCGGCGTGAAAAATGATGTGGCACCGTATCAGGGGGCTGACAACCGTTTCGTCGCACCAGGCTGGAAGCCCGGCGACAAGACCAGTTGGGAGCAGGGACTCAAAGCGCGAACGCAGCGCACCCAGAACGAGTACTCCAAGCTAAACTAAACGGAATCCGTATGAAACGCGCGCACTTGGCACTATTTTTAGTAGCAATGGGCCTTGCCGGATTGGCACTTGCGCAGGTGCCTGCGCCGCTGGCCGCGGCATCGGCGCAGGCCTCGGAAGTCGTGACACCCGCCGCGGTTGCGCCGGCTGCAACCGGAGGTATCCGGGG
>NZ_JABBPF010000176.1 GCF_012927415.1 Polaromonas sp.
AACTTCATAGGTGTAGCGGGCGGCAATAAAGCCCGCCAGGCTCAAAGGAGTGGGGGGTTCGTCAAACAGGCGTGCCAGCGTTTCGCGATAATTTCTCACCACGGGCAGGCTGGCGTTGACCATCGGAACCGGCTGGGTCGCAATCACCGGAGTGTTGCGCGCGGCACCCATTTGCAGCATGGTCTGCAAGTTGACGTCAGCGAGTGCCACGATGTAACGCTGGCGGGCCTGCTTCTCCAGACCTTGCGTAAACTGGGCAAGTTCGGGTGTGCCACCGACAAAAAGCAGCACCGCCGGGGTTCGGGGCGTCAGCTTTTGTCCAAGCATGCTCAAGTCGCCTGCGCCTTTTATTGACAGCAATCGCAGCTGCATGCCTGCCGCGATGCGTTCAACTTCAAAATGGTAGGCGTCGTGCTCGCGGTCACTGGCATAAATCGCACCCAGCTCCTTCAGGCCCATGACGGCAAGGGTTTTCAGCGCGTAGGCGATCTGCTCCTGGCGAGCGGCAAAAATAGGAAACGTCTTGTCATCAACTTCAAGACTGGAGTTTTGCAGCCAGGGGGCTGCATGCGCAATGCTAAAGCCACCTTGGCGCGACATTTCCGCGAGCTGGCTGGCGAGCTGGTCGCCGACACTGCCCGAAAGCACGACGCATGAGGCGTTTTCCTGCACAGAGTCCATGGCGGTTCGCAGGCTGGCGGCTGTACCGTCGGTTTCCATCGCCAGGTGCTGGACCTGCCGGCCGCGAATGCCGCCACGCGAGTTGATGTCCTGCCAGGCGGCGCGCGATCCGATCAGGAAGTCTTTGGAAACGTCCTGCTGCGCTTGGGAGAAATCAACAAACTGGGCCACCGCGATGCCGCGTGGCGGTGTCGCTGTCTTGCCGGGCTGCGCCCACCCTGATGATGCAACGCCCGCCGTCAGGAGGCTGGCCCCTTGCAGCCACCGACGGCGGCTGAGGATGGATTCGTGCATTGGCATGATTGGTTTGTTAGGCGGCGTTGTGCCCGCCATAAAGTTTTTTACTATGAAAATAATAGCAAACCATGACCGATTTCATTGGACACGGTGCGTAAATGATCACCAATCAGGGCTTTGCAGCCCTGTCAGGCTTTAGCGACTTGCTGGCGGCAGGAGAACGCTATCGACGATATGCACCACGCCGTTGCCGGCGCGGATATCGGGTGTTTGCACCAGCGCTTCTTCCACGGTCACGAAATCACCGGCTTTGGCGAGTGCGATGCTGGCACCGTTGACGGTCTTGCTGTTGCCGTTTTTTATGTCAGCAGCCATCAGTTTGCCGGCAATGACGTGGTAGCTCAGAACGGCTTTCAGTTTTGCCGGATCACTGGTCAGGCCCTCCATGATTTTGGCTGGGACCTTGGCAAAGGCCTCGTTGCTAGGCGCAAAAACCGTGAAAGGCCCGGATTCCTTGAGGCTGTCAGCGAGGCCCGACTTGGCGAGCAAGCTGCTGAGGGTGCTCAATTGGGGTTTGGCGGCAATGGCGTCCGCAACGGACACCGGATTTGACGGTGTGGCACAACCGGCAAGGGCGGTTAGAGCAGTGACAATAATCAGAAAGCGGCGATTGAGCATAAAAATTCTCCGTGTAAAGACAGGGCCAAGCGTAGGAGAACTCGATGACAGATTGGTGACAGAAATCTGAACATTTTGTGACAGGAATCTTTTTGGAAAGCTGGGGAGGCAATTCGCTTTATCTGTCATGTTCTTGTCACACGAGACTTGTAAAGTGATGACATCTTTCTTACCAACCACAAGGTGTTCAGATGAAATCGTTTCTCAAAGCTACCCTCACCGTGACCATGGGTGCCACCCTTATGTCGTTTTCTGCGCTGTCGGCGGCTCAGGATGTGACGGGCGCAGGCGCCAGCTTTCCAGCACCGCTTTACTCCAAGTGGGCTGCTGATTACAACAAGGCCACCGGCGTAAAGATCAACTACCAGTCGGTAGGCTCCGGTGCCGGTTTGCGTCAGATTGAAGCCAAGACGGTGGACTTCGGTGCATCAGATGCTCCCCTGAAAGACGAAGAACTGGCCAAGAAAGGCCTGATGCAGTTCCCCACAGTCGTTGGTGGCGTAGTGCCGGTTGTCAATATCAAGGGCATCGCGTCCGGCCAGCTAAAACTCAACGGTCAGATACTGGGCGACATTTACCTTGGTAAAATTACCAAGTGGACAGACCCGGCCATCAAGGCCCTGAATCCCACCCTGCCTTTGCCTGATGCGGCTATCGCGCCGGTGCGACGCGCTGATGGCTCAGGTACCAGCTTTATCTTTACCAACTACCTGAGCAAGTCCAACGTCGAGTGGAAAACCAAGGTGGGCGAGGGTACGGCGGTAAATTGGCCAGTGGGCGCCGGCGGCAAGGGTAACGAAGGCGTGGCTGCTTTTGTGAGCCGTCTGCCCAACTCGATTGGCTACGTTGAATATGCTTATGTAAAACAAAACAAGATGGCTTTTGCCCAGTTAAAGAATGCTGCTGGCAACTTTGTGTCGCCCGATGACGCAGGTTTCAAGGCTGCTGCCGCAGGAGCCGACTGGACTAAAAGCTTCTACCAAATCCTGACCGAGCAGCCCGGCAAGGATTCTTGGCCCATCACCGGTGCGACTTTCATTCTGATGCAAAAAACCCAGGACAAACCAGCACAAGCCGCTGCATCGCTCAAATTTTTTGAGTGGGCCTATAAAAATGGCGACAAGACCGCTAACGATCTGGACTATGTGCCAATGCCTGCGACCGTGAAAACCATTGTCGAAAAAGCCTGGGGCGAGATCAAGGATGCATCGGGTAAAGCCGTAGCCTACAAGTAAATCGCCAGGCAGCGGGCCTTGCACTCCAGCTTCAAATCACAGGGGTTTATTTCGTGTCCTCTACACTTTCGGCAAGCCGGGCCGCTTTTGAGTTTCCGGCAAAAGCTACCGGACGTGCCATGACCAATCCCCCCCCTGTAAAACCTGTGAAGCGAAGCCCGTTACCGGACCGGGTTTTCGGCTGGGCCGCGCTGGCAGCGGCACTGCTGACGCTGGGTCTGCTCATCGCCATCTTGCTGTCGCTGATTGTTGGGGCCTGGCCGGCCATCAGCAAATACGGCCTCGGCTTTTTGACCAACAGCGTCTGGGACCCGGTCAAGAACGAGTATGGCGGACTGGTCATGATTTATGGCACGCTCGCCACGTCTTTCATTGCGTTGCTGATCGCGGTGCCGGTAAGCTTTGGCATTGCGCTATTTCTTACCGAGCTGTCTCCGGCGTGGCTGAAACGGCCGCTCGGCACGGCCATCGAATTGCTGGCTGCGGTGCCGTCCATTGTCTATGGCATGTGGGGGCTGCTGGTGTTTGGTCCGATTCTGGCCACCTATGTTCAGCTGCCGCTGCAAAGCATGTTCGGCGATGTGCCTTACCTGGGCGCGCTGTTTTCAGGGCCGCCGGTCGGCATCGGCATTTTGTCAGCCGGCATCATTTTGGCCATCATGATCATCCCGTTCATCGCTTCAGTGATGCGTGATGTGTTTGAGGTCACGCCAGTGCTGCTTAAAGAGTCCGCTTACGGCTTGGGAGCCACGACCTGGGAAGTGGTCTACAAAGTCGTTTTGCCTTACACCAAGGCCGGTGTCATGGGCGGCATCATGCTGGGGCTGGGGCGGGCACTGGGTGAAACCATGGCGGTGACCTTTGTCATTGGTAACTTCAATCAGCTCGACTCTTTGAGCCTGTTTCAGGCTGCCAACAGCATCACCTCTGCCCTGGCCAACGAATTTGCCGAGGCGGCTGATGGCCTGCACCAGGCGTCGCTGATCTACCTGGGTCTGGTGCTGTTTTTCATCACCTTTGTGGTGCTGTCGCTGTCCAAATTATTGCTGTCGCAGCTCCAGAAAAACGAAGGAGTGAAGACATGAGCGCCGTGATGCCGGATGCACGACTGGCCAAATTCGCCCATCGCAAACGGGTCAATCGGCTTGCACTGGTGCTGTCGCTGGCGGCCATGTGCTTCGGTTTGTTCTGGTTGTTCTGGATTTTGTGGGAAACCGTCCGATTGGGCATTGGCGGCATCACGTTGGCTACCTTCACGGAAATGACCCCGGCTCCCAATGAGCCGGGCGGCATTGCCAATGCGATTTACGGCTCATTCCTGATGGTGTTGCTGGCTACCTTTGTCGGTACGCCGATCGGCATCATGGCGGGTATCTACCTTGCGGAGTACAACACAAAAGGTGTGCTGGCTTCGGTCACGCGCTTTGTCAACGACATCCTGCTGTCGGCTCCATCGATCGTGATCGGCCTGTTTGTCTATGCCGTCGTGGTGTCCCGTTTCCATTCCTTTTCTGGCTGGGCCGGCGTTATGGCGCTGGCTCTGATCGTGATTCCGGTGGTGATTCGAACCACTGAAAACATGTTGCAGCTGATTCCACCGGGACTTCGTGAGGCCGCTTATGCGCTGGGCGCGCCCAAGTGGAAGGTCATCACCAGCATCACGTTGAGGGCAGCCCGCTCCGGCGTGGTGACCGGAATATTGCTGGCCGTGGCGCGCATTGCCGGTGAAACCGCACCTCTGCTGTTCACGTCCCTGAGTAACCAGTTCTGGACTTCAAACCTGGACCAGCCGATTGCCAGCTTGCCGGTGACGATCTTTAAATTTGCCATGAGTCCGTATGAAAACTGGCAGAAACTGGCTTGGGCCGGCGTGTTCATCATCACCATGGCGGTGCTCGGCCTCAATATTCTGGCGCGCGTGCTGACGCGCAAACAACATTGAACCTGCGGTAAATTACTGCCTGGTTTTTACTGGACAAAGTGAATGATGGACATACAGACCGCAACTCGCGAAAAATCGAAAATTTCCGTAAAAAACCTGAATTTCTACTATGGGAAATTTCACGCCCTCAAGAACATCAACCTGGAAATTCCCGAACACAAAGTCACCGCTTTTATTGGCCCTTCAGGCTGCGGGAAATCGACCTTGCTGCGAATTTTCAACCGCATGTACGAGCTTTACCCCGAGCAGAGGGCAGAAGGCGAAGTGATGTTTGACGGCGCCAACCTGCTTGCATCCAAGGAAGATGTCGCGCTGATTCGTGCAAAGGTGGGCATGGTTTTCCAGAAACCGACGCCTTTTCCGATGTCAATTTATGACAATATTGCTTTTGGGGTGAAGCTGTTCGAAAGCCTCAACTCGGCGGACATGGATGAGCGGGTCGAATGGGCTTTGCGCAAGGCTGCCTTGTGGACTGAGGTCAAGGACAAGCTTAATCAAAGTGGCTCCAGCCTGTCCGGCGGTCAGCAGCAGCGTCTGTGCATTGCCAGAGGCATTGCCATCAAACCGGAAGTCCTTCTGCTTGATGAGCCCTGCTCGGCGCTTGACCCGATTTCCACGGCCAAGATCGAGGAGCTGATTGCCGAGCTGAAAAACGACTACACCGTTGTCATCGTGACGCACAACATGCAGCAGGCGGCCCGCTGCAGTGACTACACCGCCTATATGTATTTGGGTGATCTGGTGGAGTTCGGCGCCACTGAAGACCTGTTCTTCAAGCCCAGACGCAAAGAGACTGAAGATTACATCACCGGCCGTTTCGGCTGAGCCAGGCTTAAGGAAAAAACAATGGCTGATAAACATTTGTCCACGCAGTTTGACAGTGAGCTCAACGGCGTGTCTTCGCGGGTCATGGAGCTTGGCGGGCTGGTCGAATCCCAGCTTCGGCTGGCGATTTACGCGCTATCGCAGTTCAGTGCCGAGAGTGCCAATCAGGTCATCGAAACCGAGCTCCGCGTCAATGGGATGGAGCTGGACATTGACCGTGAGTTGTCCTCCATCATTGCGCGGCGCCAGCCCACGGCACGCGACTTGCGCCTGCTGATCGCCATTTCAAAAACCACCGCCAATCTAGAGCGGGCGGGCGATGAGGCGGCAAAAATCGCGCGCATGGTCAAGTCGATCATGCACAGCGGCGCGTCGCGCACGCTGCCATCTTCCGACCTGCGGGTGGCTGCCGAACTGGCATCGGGCTTGCTGCGCAAAGCACTGGACGCCTTTGCCCGGCTTGATACGGCGGCGGCAGTATCCATCCTCAAGGAAGACGACCAGATCGATGCCGAGTTTGATGGTTTTGTGCGCAAGCTCATCACCTACATGATGGAAGATCCGCGCACCATTTCGGCCAGCCTGGATTTGCTGTTTATCGCCAAGGCTATCGAGCGCGTCGGCGATCATGCGAAGAACATTGCCGAGTTCATCATCTACATCGTCAAGGGCGCCGATATCAGGCACAGCCCGATGGATCAGATTGAGTCTGCCGTCAAATAACTGCACCCATGAAAAACCTGCCGCGCGTATTGATTGTTGAAGACGAGCCCGCCATTGCCGAACTTATTGCAGTCAACCTGAGGCACGGCGGTTTCGACCCGGCTGTGGCGTATGACAGCGTGATGGCGCAGCGCGAGCTCGATGCCGTGCTGCCCGATGTCATTTTGCTCGACTGGATGCTGCCCGGGCAAAGCGGGCTAGCGCTGGCGCGCCACTGGCGCAAGCAGGCGCGCACCAAAAGCATCCCCATTTTGATGCTAACGGCACGCGGGGATGAATCCGACAAGGTGGCCGGGCTGGATGCAGGCGCCGACGACTACATCACCAAGCCTTTTTCGATTCAGGAGCTGCTGGCCCGAATCCGTGCCGTGCTGCGTCGGCGTGCGCCCGAGTCGGTGAGCGACAGCGTCACTGTCGGGGCACTGGTGCTTGATGCGGCGACTCATCGCATTTCACACCAGAATCGGGAACTTAAGCTGGGCCCGACCGAGTTCAAGCTGCTCCACTATCTGATGAAGCATGCCGAACGGGTTCACAGCCGTAGCACCTTGCTCGACAAGGTCTGGGGCGACCATGTGTTTATCGAGGAGCGTACCGTGGATGTCCACGTCAAGCGACTGCGGGAAGCCCTGGGCGCTGCGGGTGCCATGGTTGAAACGGTTCGAGGTTCTGGTTATCGGCTGACGGGGCTCAAGGTTCGCACGCCGGTTGCAGCGGCTCCTTCGGGAACATGATTCGGCGCGGGATTATTTTTGCCTCGTGCGCGGTGGTTGGTGGTGCGCTGGGGTGGTGGGCTGCGTCGAAACAGGGGCTTGGCTGGGGCTTGCTGCTGGGCGCTGCAGCGTGGCAACTGCTTGACGTCTACTACGCAAGACGGCTTCTCAAGTGGCTACGCTCCGAACAAAGCAATGAGACACCGCTGATCATGGCCGGCGCCCAACCCCGGCTGCCCGGCCTCTGGAGCGAGATTGCTGATCGAATCCGCCGTTTGCTGAAAAATCGTGAGCAGCAGTTCAGGGAAAGCCAGACCCGTCTTGACGAATTCCTGGCCGCGCTGCAAGCTTCGCCGAATGGCGTGGTGCTGCTCGATGCCCAGGGCCGCATCGAGTGGTGTAACCAGACCGCGGCACATCATTTTGGATTTGATGCGCAGCGCGACGTGATGCAGCACATTGCCAATCTGGTTCGTGAGCCTGCCTTCAATGCGTACATGGCTTCGGGCAACTTCTTGCAGGAGGTTGTGATTCCCGGCAATTTCAACACGCCTGCAAGGCCGGTGAAGTTGTCAGTGCATGTGCACGGGTATGGTAATAACAGAAAACTTCTTCTGTCTCGCGACATCACCGCCCTTGAGCAGGCAGACGCCATGCGCAGGGATTTTGTCGCCAATGTATCGCATGAAATCCGAACGCCGCTGACCGTGGTGTCCGGCTTCATTGAAACCCTGCAGACACTTCCCCTGAAGAAGCCTGAGCGAGATCGTTACCTTGCATTGATGGCGCAGCAGTCGCAACGCATGCAGACACTGGTAGACGACTTGCTGACCCTGTCACGACTGGAAGGCAGCCCCTTGCCCGGTTCCAGTGAGTGGACGGTTACCGACACATTGCTTGCCCAGTGCGAACAGGAGGCAAGGGCACTTTCCGTGCTGATTGCGCCGTCCGGCCAGCAACTGAGCTTTGACAGCGGTCCGGCTTGTGAAATAGCGGGCAGCCACGGCGAGATCTGGAGCGCCTGGTTTAATCTGGTAGCCAACGCCGTGCGTTACACGCCAGAAGCTGGCGTGATCCGCGTCAGCTGGGCGCTGTTGGCGGACGGTCGTGGAGAATTCCGCGTGAAGAACTCGGGCCCGGGCATTGCGCCCGAACACCTGCCTCGACTGACGGAGCGGTTTTACCGGGTTGACCGCAGCCGCTCACGCGAAACCGGTGGAACGGGACTGGGCCTGGCCATCGTGAAGCACGTCGCCCAGCGACACGGGGCTGAACTGCTGATTGAAAGCCATGCCGGGCAAGGCGCAAGCTTTTCCATCGTCTTCCCGGTAGCCAGGGTTCGCTTGTTTCAACCAGCTTGAATCTTGCGCGCAGGCGATTGTTCGCTTTGCCGCATTGCATACCACAACAAGCCTGCAAAACAGGCTGCTACCAGGCTGATGGCAACCGTGCTGGCGGCCCAGAAACTGCCGGCCGACCGGGTAGCTGGTTGCCCGGCAATGCCTGTGTATGCCAGTTGGTAACCACCGAACAGACCCAGGCCCCAGAGCAACACGCCATACAGCAGCAGTGGCGTAAGCGTGATGCGGTAGCAGCGCAGCAAAAACGCACACAGTGCCTGAAGCGCATCGGCCAGGTGATAGAAGGCTACCCACACGAGTAGCGACGAGGCGAGGGCAACGATTTCAGGATTGGCAGAATACCAGCTTGCGAGCACTGAACCGGCTATTGAAACAACAGCTGCCAGCGCAAGTGCTGCAAAGGCTGTGAGCTTTAACCCCAGGATAACTACCCGCCTCGCATGGTCCGGGCGACCTGCGCCCAGCCAGAAAGACACCCGGGCACTGCAAGCAACGGCCATGGACAGCGGCACCATGTAAAGTACCGCCGCCACGCTGGCTGCGATCTGGTGACTGGCAGTAGCGACGGTCCCCAACCTGGAGATAAAAAGCGCCATCAGCGTAAATGAAGTCACCTCGACCAGATAAGCCAGTCCGCCCGGGATGCCCTGCCGGGCGAAAGCGCGCAGTTCTGACCAGTCCGGCCACTCCATTGGACGCCAGACGAGAAAGGGCTGGTAGATATCCTGCGTGCGCAGCATCACCACCGACAGCATCAGCAGGATATAGTTAACGATCAACGTGGCCCAGGCACAGCCCACGGCACCCATGGCATCAACACCACCGCCGCCGCCCACCAACCAGATGGAAAGTGGAATTTTGACCATCAGGGCAAGGACCTGCAGCCAGCTTACAAGGCGCGGTTTTCCCAATGACTGGTTGAAGGTGCTGTAAACGCGAAACAGCAGCGCGGGCGCAAACGCAAACGCCAGCACACCGAGGTAGCGCTGCACTTCACCCCGCATCAGCTCGGGCACCTGAGCCCAGCGAAGCAGCGGGCCCGGGAACAGCAGGGCCACCATGCCCACTACGGTAATAAAACCGCACAAATACAGACTTTGCCTTAGCGAGCGCCCGACGGCTTCGTGTTTGCGTGCGCCCAGCATTTCGGCCCAAACAGGGAGCAAAGCCTGAATAATGCCCATCAGGCCGACATAGACACTGATGTAAAGGGCTGAGCCTACCGACAGCGCGGCCAGCGCCGAATCACTGTAACGGCCGGCAATCACCGTGTCGGCGACTCCGAAGGCCATGACGGCCAGTTGCCCCACCAGAATGGTGCCGGCGTGGTGGCTGACGATTTTGAGTTCACTCACTGACGCGGCTGGTCACTGGCTGGCGAGGCCGGACTGTCGATACTTACCCGTTTGAACACCAGCATGTTTTCGGTCTTGTCCGTTGGCTTGCGCACTGTGGCCTGAAAAGCCCAATCTGGCAAATTCACGGCCTTGCTGAGGGCGGACTGGGCGTTGACATCAACGATGAGGTAGGGGCAGCTCGTCTGCGCCTTGGCTTGGCGCAGTTCGAGCCGGCCGTGGTATTGCAGGGCCGCAACCTGGGCACTGCCCACACCGAAAATTTCGACGCAGGCGTTTTTGTCCACCAGACTTGCTACTTGGCGCGACAGTGGCGCCAGGCTGCGTGCGTAGTCCAGCAAGGGCAGCCACAGCGTCATCAGCAGCAGCCAGCAAAGCGTCGCACCACCAGCGGGCAGGACAAGTGATTTCCAGATCGCTGCACGCTGGGCGCCGGTACGCCATTTCACCAGCCAGGTCCAAGCCAGCGTGGCCGCCACGGCGGCGAGAAAAGCGAACCATGAAAAGCTGGGCTCAAAGCCCGGGGCCAGTTTGGCGACGTTGGCAGCGGGCTGTTGGGGCACACCCGTCTGCATGGCGATCCAGACGACCCAGATGATGATGGCGCAACCGGTGAAAAACAACAGGGTGAACCAGTCAATCAGCGATGCTACGCTGCGCTGCAGCGTGGGCAGTGCAAAGGCCGCCAGCGCCGCTAGTGGAGGCAGGCTTAGCAAAAGACTGCGGTCAGACGCTGTGGTCGTCAGCGCAGCGGTCACTGCCATGCCGGCAAACCAGAGCGGCAGGGCGACGTGACGGCTTGCCAGTTGCCTGCGCCAGCGCCAGAGCGTCCACAATGCCAGCGGCCAGGTGGGCCAGGTAAACCATAGCAGCAACCGTCCGAGGCTTTGCCAGTCATTCCACGCTGATTGATCGTCTGCACCGGGCAGATGAATTCGCCAGCGCCACAGGTCCAGCCCATAGGCGAGTACCGATACCCCAAGCGTGATGCCCGCGATGAGTAACACCCAATGCCATGATTGTTTCCTGCTGATGGTGTCGGTCTCGTTGTTTCCCCACCGCATATGGATCCATTCCACCAGCGTGCCGCCCGCGCCAAGCAGCAAGCTCAACGTGGGGGCGCCACTCAGGGCAAGCCCGACAAGCCCAATCAACAATCCAAGCGCGGGGCCCTGAATGTTGGTGGCATGACGATAGGGACTGGCCGCCATCGCGTAAAACGTCAGGGCTGTAAAACCAAGTTGCGCCAGCGCCGGCGTGGTTTCGTGGGAAAACTGTGCCAGACCCAGGCTGGCTATCAGTGCCAGCAAGCCGGCATCGGCCATTGCGCGGGCATAGTCAACCGGCGCCGCTTCGCCGCCAAACGCAAAGGCAACCGGCTGGGCTTGCGGGCTGCGGGCAAGATAGTAAATGGCATACCAGGTGGCGAGCAGCGTTAGCGCCAGCAGAACGATAAACGGAATGCGCACGGCAAAGGCCGGGTCCAGAAAAGGCAGTAATTTGATGGCGATAGCACCCAGCCAATAGGGGGCCAGTGCATCAAAGCCGGTAACCTGACCGAGCAGCTGCGGCTGCAGCCAGTTTGCCGCGGCAGAGGTCAACTCGCGCATCACGCCAAAGGCGGCGATGTCCTCGTTTTTCCAGGGGCCGCGGCCTAAAAACCCAGGCAATATATAGGCCGCGCAAAACAGCAGCAGTACCAGGCGTGGCAAGCGGCGGACAGCAGACTGGGCAATGATGGCAGGGGATGGCTTGTTCAAAACGGATTGATGGTCGTGCAGGGGGCTGAAGCTGAAGGACACTCCGGGGGTTAATCCAGCTGAAGATTGATTACTGTATCAACCGGTCAAAGTTAAAGCAGTAACAAATTTTGCAAAAAAAAAGCAGCCTGAATTTCAGGCTGCTTTCATTGCAGGCTGGCGAAAGAGTTTTTCGCGGCTTACGCAGCGGCGGCAGGAGCAGCTTCGGGTGCGGCTTCCTTGGCGGCAGTTTTGCCAAAGCGGTTGCGAAAGCGCTCAACCCGGCCGCCCATGTTGTCGACGGATTTTTGCGTGCCAGTGTAGAAAGGGTGAGATTCGCTGGAGGTATCGAGCTTGTACAGCGGCAACTCGCGACCATCTTCCATTTTCACCATTTCTTTGGTGTTCGCGCAGGAGCGGGTCACGAACTTGAAGTTGTTGGACATGTCCAGGAAACAAACTTCTCGGTAGTTGGGGTGAATGCCTTCTTTCATGATCTTTCCTTTTTTCATTGTTTTGGCAGCCACCCGAACCAGTTCCGGGCACTTTCCATGAAGCCTTTAATTATTACATGAAATCAAGTACTTGCAGCGTTCATCCACTTGGCAAACAGGAGGGCCGAGAGCGGCAGTGCCGGGCTGCCCCAAGCAAGGACAGTCCCTTCGGAACGCAGCGCGGCATCCGCAGTGGCAAGCGTGGAGGCAATATCCTTATCCGCCCCGACGCATCATGTCGAAAAATTCGTGGTTATTTTTGGTTGCCTTCATGTTTTTGATCATGAGTTCCATCGATTCGATTTCGTCCATGTTGTACATGAATTGGCGGAGAATTCGAGACTTCTGCAGAATTTCGGGCGCCAGCAGCAGTTCTTCCTTGCGGGTGCCGCTGCGGTTGAGGTTGATGGCCGGAAACACGCGTTTTTCGTAAAGGCGGCGGTCCAGATGGATTTCGCAGTTGCCAGTACCCTTGAATTCCTCAAAGATGACCTCGTCCATGCGGCTGCCGGTGTCAATCAACGCCGTGCCGATGATGGTCAGGCTGCCACCTTCTTCGATCTTGCGGGCGGCACCAAAAAAGCGCTTGGGGCGCTGCAGCGCGTTGGCATCGACGCCGCCGCTCAGTACTTTGCCCGATGATGGCAGCACGTTGTTGTAAGCACGCGCCAGCCGGGTAATGGAGTCCAGCAAAATGACCACATCCTTGCCGAGTTCGACCAGGCGCTTGGCGCGCTCGATGACCATTTCGGCCACATGCACGTGACGGGCGGCCGGTTCGTCAAACGTCGAGGAAATCACCTCGCCGCGCACGCTGCGCTGCATCTCGGTGACCTCTTCGGGGCGCTCGTCAACCAGCAGCACCATCATGACGATATCGGGATAGTTGGCGGTAATTGCGTGGGCGATGTTCTGCATCATCACGGTCTTGCCGGACTTCGGTGGCGCCACCAGGAGGGCGCGCTGTCCCTTGCCGATGGGGGCAATGATGTCGATGATCCGGCTGGTCAGGTTTTCCTCGGCCTTGATGTCGCGCTCAAGCTTGAGTTGTTCCCTGGGGAACAGCGGCGTCAGGTTCTCGAACATGACCTTGTGCTTGTTGTCTTCAGGCAAGCCGTCGTTGATTTTGTCGAGCTTGTTCAACGCAAAGTAGCGTTCGCCGTCTTTAGGAGTGCGCACTTCGCCTTCAATCATGTCACCGGTGTGCAGATTGAAGCGGCGGATCTGGCTGGGGCTGATGTAAATATCGTCGGTGCTGGCGGTGTAGCTGGAGTCGGGCGCGCGCAGAAAGCCGAAACCGTCTGGCAGAACTTCGAGCACGCCATCGGCCACGATGATTTCGCCTGTTTTTGAGCGCTTTTTGATGATGGCAAACATCAGCTCCTGCTTGCGCATACGGCCAACGTTTTCAATCTCAAGGGCTTCGGCCTGCTTGAGGACTTCAGACACATGCAGTGCCTTGAGTTCGTTTAAGTGCATGGAATTACTCCTTGC
>NZ_JABBPF010000028.1 GCF_012927415.1 Polaromonas sp.
GGCATTGCCGGGTAGCTAAGTTCGGAAGAGATAACCGCTGAAAGCATCTAAGCGGGAAACTCGTTTCAAGATTAGATCTGCCGGGGCCTTGAGCCCCCTGAAGAGTCGTTCAAGACCAGGACGTTGATAGGCAGGGTGTGGAAGCGCAGTAATGCGTTAAGCTAACCTGTACTAATTGCTCGTGCGGCTTGACCCTATAACTTTGACAGTCTCAACAGACAGGTTCAAGGTTGTTATGCCAAGTTGACGCATTCAAAAGACGCAGTTCGAACAAAGAGCTGTGCAACCATCTAAATTAAAGCTGATTTGCTCTATAAATTCGATGGGTTGTCCCTCGGGAACAATCCGTCAACAAGTTATGCCTGATGACCATAGCAAGTTGGTACCACTCCTTCCCATCCCGAACAGGACAGTGAAACGACTTAGCGCCGATGATAGTGCGGATTCCCGTGTGAAAGTAGGTCATCGTCAGGCTCTTATAGCCAGAAAACCCCCAGTGGATCGCGTGATCTACTGGGGGTTTTTCCGTTTCACAACCACTTCATCAAAAAATCTCTTCCCTTCAGATGTTGAGGTGATGGTGCATCATGCTGGATATGATTTCCGGGTTGTAGACTTGAAATTTCTGCGAATTTTATTTTAATTTGGAAAGATATAATTGATGCTATGTAGTTGCCGTACATGGTATGAGCGTTGTTGCGTTTTCCTAAGTGTTTAAACAAAAAAATTTGGGCGCTTAATTACACTTCACAAAAATGCGTTCCATTCTTTCTTCTGAAAATCTCTGGGCGGACATTCTCGCGGTCCGCGAACGCTCGCCACTCGTGCATAGCATCACCAATCTGGTGGTGATGAATTTCAATGCCAATGTGCTACTCGCTGCAGGCGCATCGCCCGTGATGGCCCATGCCCACGAAGAGGTGTGCGAGATGGTTTGCATTGCCCACGCGCTGGCGCTCAATATTGGTACGCTTGATCCCTATTGGGTTGAAAGTATGATGCTGGCGCTCGCGGCCGCCAAGGAACGTGGCATTCCTACCGTGTTTGACCCGGTGGGAGCTGGCGCGACAGTTTATCGGAACAGAACGCTGGAGCGTTTATTGGCTGTCGCCTTTCCCACTGTAATTCGTGGCAACTGTTCTGAAATCATGAGTACAGCTGGCTTTGCCGTCTCAACGCGGGGCATAGACAGCAGTGCTGTAGCCAGCGATGCATTGGCTGCAGCGAAGACTTTGGTGAATCGTAGCGGAAGCGTCGTGTGTTTCAGTGGTGAGGTTGACCATGTGCTTGATGACCATAACCGTTTGGCACGCTTGTTCAATGGCCATGCCTGGATGACGCGAATCACTGGCGTCGGTTGTTCAGCTACTGCATTAATCGGCGCATTCTGTGCCGTGCAACCTGATGCCTGGCGTGCAACCACGGCCGCCATGGCCTTACTTGCAATTGCAGGTGAGGTGGCGGCGGAGAAAGTTCAAGTACGAGGTCTGGGCGTGGGCAGCATGGCTGTTAGCTTGATTGATGAACTGCAATTGCTCGATCAGGCCACATTCGAAAGCCGTCTCAGGATGAAAGTGACTGTGTGGCAAGGCTAGACCCGGATGTTTTGCGCTTTTACATGGTCACGGATCAGTTGCTGATGCGCGGTCAACCTTTGGCTGACGTTGTCAGCGCGGCTGTAAGGGGCGGGGTCAGCTGCGTACAGCTACGCGAAAAACACCTGCCTGGCCGAGAGTTCCTGGCGCAAGCCTTGATGCTGAAAAGGCTACTGGCACCGCACCATGTACCGCTGATAATCAATGACCGTATTGACATTGCAATGGCCTGTGGTGCCGACGGCGTCCATCTAGGGCAAAATGATTTGCCGGTGTCCGACGCTCGCAAGCTGCTGCTACCGGATATTTTTATCGGTTGGTCAGTTGAGTCCATCGAAGACGTGCGGCAGAGCACCGGGTTGCCCCTGGATTATCTTGGCGTCGGTCCAATTTTTGCTACGGCCACCAAAACAGACACTAAGACTGACTGGGGCCTGAGCGGCTTGGCCAGGGTGCGCGCCGCCACTGCGCTGCCGCTGGTCGCCATAGGCGGCATTCACGCGGGCAATGCGGGTGACGTGTTGCGTGCCGGGGCCGATGGTCTCGCCGTAGTCAGCGCGCTATGCGCGGCAGACGACCCGCAGGCCGCCGCGTCACGCTTCAGATCATTGTGTGATGAGGAGATAAATGCACGACGAACTTGGTGGAGAAGTCGGTGATTGATGGCACTTTTGAATTTGAGTATCCCCGCGTGCTTTCCATCGCCGGGTCCGACAGTGGAGGTGGTGCCGGTATTCAGGCCGATCTGAAAACCTTTGCAGCGCTGGGTTGCTACGGCATGACGGCGATTACCGCCCTGACTGCCCAAAACACGCTGGGCGTGCGGGCCATTCATGGCGTCCCGCCCGCGATGCTGCGCGATCAGATTGATGCGGTTCTCGAAGACATCGGTCTGCATGCCGTCAAGATAGGAATGCTGCATGCTCCGGATATCGTGCAGACAGTTGCTCAGTCGATTGACCGCCATGCACTTCCAAACGTGGTACTGGATCCGGTCATGGTTGCCACCAGCGGTGCCGTCCTGATTGACAATCCGGCTATTGCTGAGCTGGTAAGCCAACTGTTCAGACGAGCCATCTTGGTAACACCTAACTTGGATGAAGCTTCGTTGCTGGTCGGTCGGCCGCTGGACAGCGAACAGGCGATGCAAGCGGCAGCGCAAGAATTGTTGGGCATGGGCGCAAGGGCCGTGTTGCTCAAGGGCGGGCATCTGGCCGGGACGGTGGTGAGCGATTTGTTGGTGACGCATACCGGTACAGTGCACTGGATGCGTGCGCCTCGCATCTACAGTACAAACACCCATGGCACCGGTTGCACGTTATCGTCCGCCATCGCTGCGTACCTGGCGCTGGGAGCCAGCTTGCTGGAAGCGGTACTGGCGGCGCGTGCCTTTGTGCGCGCTGCGCTGGAGGCGGGCGCGAAAGTGCGCACCGGTGCCGGAAGCGGGCCATTGAACCACAGCCATGCACCTCAGATCATGCGACTCAAACCGCTGCGCTCAGACGTGAAGGACTCGAGCGGGTGGCCCGGGCCAGTATAAAAGTCAGCATCAGCGTGGGCAAGGCGGCGCCCCAGCTGGGGGCGAGTTGCGCGCACAGATGGTAGCAGGCAACACCCAATAACCAGATCATGACCGCGCTGTAGTTGACCCGGCGTTCTGTCACGAGCGACGCTACATCGACCTGTCCGGCCAACCGAGCCAGGATGACGCCGTAGAGCGGCACAAACATCGAACTGAGCATCAGCAGGAACGGCTCAAGGCTGTGCATGGGCAGCACCAGCGCCAGTGCGGTGCATAACACCGCCAGCGCCATGCCCCAGCGTCGCACGCTCCAGCCGGGCTTGAGGCTGTG
Organism: Polaromonas sp.; assembly: GCF_012927415.1. Classification (GTDB taxonomy): domain Bacteria; phylum Pseudomonadota; class Gammaproteobacteria; order Burkholderiales; family Burkholderiaceae_C; genus Polaromonas. The sequence continues at coordinate 3,449 of NZ_JABBPF010000028.1, forward strand.
GCCGGACACCGACCCGGAGTAAAGGTCGCCGTAGGCGTTGTCTACCTCGTCGATCAGAATCAGTCCCAGCGCCAGAAGTCCGCCCTGCGCCAGCAAGAGCGCTGTAATCAGATCTGTGCTGGGCGTTGTCAGCGCAACCAGCAGACCCAACGCATAACACCAGATGTTCGCCACGGCATAGCCGAGCCATGTGCCGCGCAGCGCGTTGTTGCCGTCGCGGCCGTGGCGTGAAAAGTCAGCAACCAGCGGGAGCCAGGATACCGGCATGGCGATGACCAGATCAAGAGCCGAGAACGTGCTCATGCTGCCGTCACCAGCGCGGTGCCACAAATCGCTGAAGCCTTGGGCGTTCGCTCTGGAGAGAAACTGCCAGCTCAGCCAAAGCAAGGAGGCAATGACCAGCGGCAGCCCGTAGCGGCCAATAAATTTGCGCACCAGTTTGACCATGGAACCCGACAGCAAGGCGAGCAGCACAGCGCCCCAGAATAAAGTCGTCAGCACTGGCCACAAGCTTCCTGTAAAACCTGCGGACTGCCGCGCGATTGCCAGCGTGCCGTCACGCATGACGACCAGCTCAAAGGTGGTCCAGCCTATAAGCTGCACGATGTTGAGCAGCACAGGCACGCGTGCAAAGCTGCTGCCGTAAGTGGCATGCATCAGGCCGGCGCTCGACAGGCCGCTGTCGCAGCCGATTTTGGCCGTCCAGGCCAGCAAGCCCGCGCCAAGCACCGAGCCGCAGACAATGACCAGCATCGCTGCTTGGGTGCCAATCGCCGGCACCAGGTAAGCGCCGATCTGCATGACTAGCAGACCCACGCCCAGGCTCAGCCATAGCGCCGCATGATCGCGCCAGCCGAACAGCCGTTCGCCCGCCGGCAGGGGTATGAGCGCGGAGTTATCACCGCCTGGAGACGCGGAAGTGGAGGCCATCAACAGTTCCCTTCGTCAATGGCAGGGCGGCATGCAGGATGCCGCGGTTGAATGCAGCGGAGTACGGAACATGCTTCCCCGCGCGAGGCTTACCTCAATCAGGTTCATAGACAATTTCTCGGTCACCGCATTTACATTGCAGCAACCATAAGCCCAGCGAAAGTGCTCTTGCGAACACAGCTGGAATTGTAGAGGGCTTTCCTCGCGGAGCTTTCACCCCCGCTGAAGTCTGGAGAGGGCAGGAACGACGTGGAAAAAGTGAGAGTGATTTGCCAACAAAAAGGCCCGCATGAAGCGGGCCCGAATAAACCGTCGCCAATGACCGTCAGTCGAAAATCGGAGACTCCACACCCAGCACTTTGTGCAGTTTAGGGCTGGTCGTGGTGTACTGCAGGTGAATTTTCTTGTCCGGGAAAATGATGGGCGCAGCGCCAAACGCGGCCAGCGCGCACTCGTGAAAACCGCTCAAAATCAGTTTTTTCTTGCCAGGATAGGTGTTGATGTCACCGACCGCGAAGATGCCAGAAATACTGGTTGAGAACTTTTCGGTGTCGACCTTGAGCTGCTTGCGCTCGATGTCCAGACCCCAGTGCGCAATCGGCCCGAGTTTGGGTGAAAGGCCAAAGAACACAAGCATGACATCCAGAGGAACCACGCGGGTCACGCCATCGGCACCGGTCACTTTGGCACCGGTCAACACGCCGTCTTTTTCGTCGTAACCTGTGACTTGGCCGACGATGAACTGCATCTCGTAAGCATCGCAAAGCTCCTTCATTTTGGCAACATTGGAAGGGGCCGCCTTGAAGCCGTCGCGGCGGTGAATCAGGATGACGCTTTCCGCCTTGTTCGGGCCTTCGGCGACAAAATTCAAGGCCCAGTCAAGAGCGGAATCTCCGCCACCGACGATTACCAGATTCTTGCCTGCATAGTCGGCCGGATTCTTGACGCGGTAAAACAGCTGGCTATTGTCAAACTTTTCCAGCCCCTCGACCCGCAGCAGCTTGGGCTGGAAAGCGCCCACTCCGGCAGCAATGAAGATCGTCTTGGTCAGGAATTTCGTACCTTTGGAGGTTTCAACAAAGAAGCGGCCATCCTCTTGCTTCTCAACAACGCTGACTTCCTGGCCATAATGAAAGGTCGCTCCAAAGGGCTCGATTTGCTTGAGCAGGTTGTCGGTCAACTCCTTGCCAGTGCAGACCGGCACAGCGGGAATGTCATAAATTGGCTTGTCGGGGTAAAGCTCAATGCACTGCCCGCCAGGGTAGGCAAGCGAGTCGATGACGTGGGCCTTGATCTCGAGCAGGCCCAACTCAAACACCTGGAACAGGCCGACCGGCCCTGCGCCCACAATGACGGCATCGGTTTCGATGGGGCCGTCATGCTGGGCTGCGGTGTTGATCACTTCTTGAATCAATTGAGGTTCCATGTTTTTTGACGTGCTTTTTTGAAATCGATCGGCGGTGAATTGAGGGCAATGCGACGGGTCAGCGTACCAATTTGGACAATTTTTCGGTCTTGTCTTTCCATTCCTCGGCATCCGGCAAGGCTTCCTTGCGTTTGGTGATGCTTTTCCAGCCAGGCGCGTTAGTCAGCTCGGCATTGAGCTTGGTGAAATGCAGCTGATCTGACGGCAGATCTTCCTCGGCATAGATCGCGTTGACCGGACACTCGGGAATGCACACCGCGCAATCGATACATTCATCCGGGTCGATCACCAGCATGTTCGGGCCTTCGAGAAAACAGTCGACTGGGCAAACATCCACACAATCGGTGTATTTGCAGAGGATGCAGGAATCGGAAACGACGTGTGTCATGTTGTTTTGGCTAGTCGGTGAAAACCTTGGATTTTAGGGCAATGCTTCACAAGTCAAGTTGATGAAACTCATACCGTTGTAAATCTACGGGTTACGAAGGCAGGGAGTTAAAAAAATCATGCCTGTGCAAGTTGTGCTTTAAACGCTTTCGCCAGGGGTTTAAAAAGGTGAAGCTACAAAACGAGCACGGCGCCCGAGGTCTTGTGCGAGGCGGTATCGACCAGCACAAGCGAACCAAGGACACGCGAACGGGCATAGGGCAGGGTTGCCAGCGGCTCCTGCAGGCTTAGCTCGATATGGCCGATGGCGTTGGGGGGCAGTTCTCTGGCATTTTCTTCGGCCAAAGTATTGACATCGAGTTTGTGGACGATGCGCTTGATTTTGGCCTTGACCCAGCGATGGCCCTGCAATGCCCAGTAAATGCGGCCTGCGACCAGCGGCTCGTCGTCCATCCAGGCGACGGTAACGGAGAGCTCGCGTGATGGCATGAAAGTGTCGTCTGCCAGCAGCCAGTCACCACGCGACACATCTAGTTCGCGATCCAGCACGATACCCGCACTGTGTCCGGCCAGCACAGACTTGGGTTGGCGGGTGTGGTCGAGTACCTGCGCCACGACGGCGCTTTGTCCGCTCGGAAGAATGGTCACGGTCTGGCCAGGCTGCACGCCGCCGGTGGCAACGCGGCCCCAGAAGACGCGCCGGCCTTGCGAGGTGTCAGACGAGGAAGATGCGGTTTTCTCGACCCATTGCACCGGGAAGGCAAACGGCTCGGCGGTGTCTGCCACAGTACTTGGCAGCGTTTCCAGCAGATCGAGTAGCGAAAGACCCTCATAGCTGCACCAGCCGGGCTTTGCGTCGACGACGTTGTAACCCTTGAGCGCCGATACCGGCACCGTTGCCTTGACCGGAATTTTTGCAGCACTGGAGAATGCCTGTAGCGCGGCACTGATGTTCTTGAACGCCAGTGTGGCGTCTTCAACGGCATCAAGCTTGTTCACGGCAAACACAATGGAGGGAACGCGCAGCAAATTGACAAGCAGCGAATGGCGGCGGGTTTGCGCCAGCAATTCCATCGCCGGGTTCTTCCAGTCGAGCTTGGTAGCGTCGACCAGCACCACGGCAGCGTCCGCGCTAGAGGCTGCGGTCACCATGTTGCGGGTGTATTGCTCATGGCCGGGCGCATCACCAATGATGAATTTGCGGCTCTCGGTGGCGAAGTAGCGGTAAGCCACATCAATGGTGATGCCCTGCTCGCGCTCGGCCGAGAGACCGTCGGTCAGCAAGGCCAGGTCGGTGACGCCCGCACGCTGTACACCGGCAAGGTGGTCTTGTAGCACCGCCTTGCTGTCCACCAGCAGGCGGCCAATCAGGGTGCTTTTGCCGTCATCCACTGAACCGCAGGTGATGAATTTCAACGCGGAACGAGGGTCATTCTGGCCCGTAGTCTCGGCTATTCGGGCATTGCCAGCTATCAAATCAATAGTGCTCATCAGAAGTATCCGTCTTTCTTACGCTTTTCCATTGAAGCGTCCGAGGTTTTGTCGTCCATGCGCGTAGCGCCGCGTTCACTCACGTCGGCAGCCAGCGTCTCGATCACGATTTCGGCGGCGGTAGCGGCCGTGCTGTCAACCGGGCAGGTGCAGGTGATGTCGCCGACAGTTCGAAAACGCACAGTTTTTTCAATCACTTGTTCGCCATCACGCGCGGCTGTGAGCTCGGTTACCGGCACCAAGAGCCCTTTACGTTCCACCACCTCGCGCTGGTGCGCATAGTAGAGCGAGGGCAGGGCGATCTGCTCGCGTTCGATGTATTGCCACACGTCAAGCTCGGTCCAGTTGGAAATCGGGAACACGCGAAAATGTTCGCCCGGCTGCAGCCGGGTGTTGAACAGTGTCCACAGTTCAGGGCGCTGCGCCTTGGGTTGCCACTGGCCGAAGCTGTCGCGGTGCGAAAAGATGCGCTCCTTGGCGCGCGCCTTTTCTTCGTCGCGGCGCGCACCACCGATCAGCGCATCGAAGCGAAACTCGTCAATCGCCTCCAGCAGCGTGACCGACTGGTGCACATTTCGCGACTCGCCCGGATGGGCCAGGCGCACGGTGCCGCGTTTCATCGAGTCCTCGACATTGCGCACGATCAGCTCGGCGCCCAGTTCCCTGGCGCGCAAGTCACGGAAATCGGTCACTTCGATGAAGTTGTGGCCCGTGTCTATCATCAGTAGCGGGTAAGGTATGCGGCCGACACCGAAAGCTTTCTCGGCACACTTAAGCATCACCAGGGAGTCCTTGCCGCCCGAAAACAGCAGCGCCGGGCGCTCGAAGGCGGCAGCGACTTCGCGCAGGATAAAGATGGTTTCTTCCTCGAGCGCATCGAGGTGGGAATTGCTCAGCGTGGCCAGCAATTGAGGTTCTGCTCTAGCGTTCATGCGGGTATTTCTCGGGTGGGGATGATGCTGGAAAGCGGTTCAAATGCGGCGGGTTCTTCGGCTTCATGACTGCCGTCGGCGGCAACGTGCAGGCCGCACTCTTTGGCGCTTTCCTGCTCCCACCACCAACGGCCGGAGCGGAAATCCTCGCCCAGCGTCACCGCCCGGGTGCAGGGCGCACAACCGATGCTGGGGAAAAACTGGTCATGCAGCGGGTTGTAGGGAATTGCGCTTTGCGAGATGTAATGCCAGACATCGCCCCAGGTCCAGGCGGCAAGCGGATTGATCTTGGCGCGGTCTTCCTGCTGTTCGACGTCATGCACTTCGGCGCGCGCTGTGGATTGCTCGCGGCGCAAGCCGGTCAGCCAGCCTCTTTTGCCAGTCAGGGCGCGCTCCAGTGGCTCCATCTTGCGGATATGGCAGCACTGCTTGCGCAATTCCAGGCTCTTGTACATGGCCTCGGCACCGTTGGCCCGTACAAAGGCTGCGGCGACGGTGGCATCGGGGCGGTAAACCGCCACCTTGAGCGGATAGCGCGCTTCGATGCGGGCAACCAGCGCCACGGTTTCAACATGCAGCATCCCGGTATCGAGCACAAAGATGCTGGCGTCGATGCCTGCTTCGTGCAGCAAATGAGTGACCACCATGTCTTCAGCACCGAGGCTGGAAGCCTGGGTCAGGGGTGAGTAAGCGGCGGCAGCAGATTTGAGCAGCGCCAGGCTGTACGCGAGCTTTTGCGCAAAATCCGGCGACGGCCTGGCGTAAAGGGAGATGGCACCCATGTTTTGGCTTTCAGACAGTGGCAGCGGTGATGAAATGCGGACGCGTGTCTTGCGCATCGCCCTGGTATTTGCCGACTTCATAGCCGGGGTAGCTGGCCAGTACGCGCTGCGCAACGGCGGGGTCCTGATCAGCACGCAGCACGGCCACGTCAAAACCGCTGCGCTGCATTTGCGGCAACTGGTCGACCAGTACATCGCCGGTGGCGCGGATCTCTCCCCTGAACCCAAGGCGCCGGCGCAGCAAAAACGCCTGGCTGAAAGCCCGGCCATCGGTGAACTTGGGGAAATTCAGGTCGATGCGATCAACCCCATCCAGCGACAGCTCGAGCGGGTTGGCGTCATTCGCTAAAACAGTGACATTTTGGTCATTTGTCCAGTTTTTATCGGCATTGACAGCTATTAATTTCATAGTAATTACCTACTTTTCAGGACAACAGTAACGGCGCCTCAGGCGACACATTTTTCGGCTGATTCGGCGCGGCTGGCGCTGAAACGCGCGCCATTGGCGGCGGCCTTGAACGGGTCGTTGCCGATTCGGCGCAGGGTCGTGATAAAGGTTTCCCGGCCTTCGCGCAGCTGACGGTAGGTGTCCAGCACGGCTTCAATCACCTCGGGAACTTCAGCGGCAGAAAACGACGGCCCAACGGTCTTTCCCGGCGTGGCCGCGCCAGACAAGTTCGAGCCATCTGCGCCGCCCAGTGACACCTGGTACCACTCCTTGCCGTCCTTGTCGACGCCGAGAATGCCGATGTGGCCGCTGTGATGGTGACCGCAGGAATTGATGCAACCGCTGATGTGCAGGTCAATCTCGCCCAGATCGTGCAGCTCGTCCAGGTCCTGGTAGCGCTCGGTGATGGCTTCAGCAATCGGAATTGATCGCGCGTTGGCCAGCGAGCAAAAATCACCGCCGGGGCAGGTGATCATGTCGGTCAGCAGCCCGATATTGGGGCGGGCAAAGCCGGCCTTGCGGGCCGCGCGCCACAGCTCGGGGAGCTCGGCGAAGCGCACCCAGGGCAACAGCAGGTTCTGCTCATGCGTGACACGGACTTCACCGGCGCTGAAACGGTCGGCCAGGTCGGCCGCGATGTCGAGCTGCTCGGCCGTGGCGTCGCCAGGTGCCTGGCCCAGGCGCTTGAATGACAGCGACACGGCGCGCAGGTCGGGGTTTTTGTGCAAGGCCACATTTTGCTTGAGCCAGCGGCCAAACTCGATGTCGTCTTCCGCTGCGGCGCGCAGTAGGTTCGCCATCTCGGCATCTGCCGTCTTGCGGGGGCAGCTGAGCGTGGGCGGCTCGAAGCAGGCGGCCACGCGGTCGAATTCCTGTTGTGTGATGAGGTGAGGCGCGCCGTCCTGCTCAATGATTTGCGTAAATTCGGTCTCAACCTGGTCGATGTAGCGCTGGCCCTCAGCCTTCACCAGGATCTTGATGCGGGCTTTCCAGACGTTGTCGCGCCGGCCGTAGCGGTTGTAGACACGAATCACCGCTTCGAGGTAGTTCATGACCTGGTTCCAGGGCAAAAACTCACGCACTACGGTGCCAATCACTGGCGTGCGGCCCATGCCGCCGCCGACCAGCACCTTGAAGCCGAGCTCGCCCGCTTCATTGCGCAGCAGCTGCAGGCCGACGTCGTACCAGGCAATGGCCGCGCGGTCTTCGACGGCGCCATTGATGGCGATCTTGAACTTGCGCGGCAGGAAAGCGAACTCCGAATGCAGCGTGCTCCACTGGCGCATGATTTCGGCAAACGGCCTGGGGTCCGCAATTTCGTCGGCAGCAATGCCGGCGCGCGCATCGCTGGTAATGTTGCGGATGCAGTTGCCGCTGGTCTGGATGCCGTGCATGTTGACGCTGGCCAGCAGGTCCATCACGTCGGCCGACTTGTCCAGCGGAATCCAGTTGTACTGCACGTTGGTGCGGGTAGTGAAGTGGGCATAGCCTTTGGTCAGCCTGGTATGCACAGTCTGGCCGTTTTTCAGCGGAATGGCGCCCAGCTTGTCCTGGGTGGCTTGCGCTTGTTCAAGCAAAGCCGCATTCGGCTGGTCATATTCGCGGGCGATTTTGGCCAGCACGCGCAGCTGGTTGCTGGAGAGCTCGCCATAGGGCACGGCTACGCGCAGCATGGGCGCATAGCGCTGCACATACCAGCCATTTTGCAGGCGCAGCGGCTTGAATTCGTCTTCGGACAGCTGGCCGTCCTGCCAGCGGGTCAGCTGGTCCCGGTATTGGCCGGCACGGGCTTTCACAAACTGGCGGTCAAATTCGGTGTATTGGTACATGGATGTTGAAGGTCAAATGAAAGTCGTTGGGGAATTGGATGGAAATCAGATGGAAATAAGTTTTACGCCAGCGTAAGCCAGCAGCACGGACAGCAAAGAACGGATGACGCGTTCAGGCGTTTTGCGCATCAGTTGCGAGCCCAGCCAGATGCCAGGCAGTGAGCCAGCCAGCAGCTTGACCAGCAAAGGCCAGTCGACCGACCCAATCGAGGCGTGGCCCAGGCCGGCCACCAGCGTCAATGGCACCGCATGGGCAATGTCCGCCGCCACAATGCGCGGCAGAGGCAGGGCCGGGTACAGCAGCATCAGCACGATCACGCCGATGGCGCCGGCGCCAACCGAGGTGAGCGTCACCAGCGTGCCGATCACGGCGCCAAACAGGACCGGCAAGGCCCAGTGGCGAGCGCGCGTGGCCCGGGCAATCAATTCAGGCGCGATCTGCGCTGGCGACACTTTGCCGCGCAGCACTTTGTAGAGCGTGGCGCTGGCCGTCAGCAGCAGCGCCAGGCCTAATGTCGTGGTCATGAGCGCCTGGGTGGCCGGGTTGGCGGGGCCGAGACGCTGCAGCAAATACAGGGTGAGAAGTGCTGCGGGGATGCTGCCCAAAGCGGTCTGCCCGACAATACGCCAATCAATCACCCGGGCGCGCGCCAGGCTCACGGTGCCGCCCATTTTGGTGAAGGCCGCAAAAAGCAGGTCGGTGCCAATAGCCAGGTGCGGCTTAACGCCGAAGACAAAGATCAGCAGCGGCGTCATCAGCGAGCCGCCGCCCACGCCGGTCAGTCCCACCACGAGGCCAACGGCAAAGCCAGCGAACACAAAAGCAAAATCATGCATGGCGGAAAATGTAATGGCGCCGCTTATAAAACCAAACTACAGATTTGTTCTTCCTTTATGCGGATAAGCTTATTTGCCAGTGTTCATGCGGGCTGGCGCCAGATTCAGCGGCGCGGCTGCCTGAACTCAAGGTTCCGCGCCCCGATGACGCAGCCACGGGCCAGTCAGCTTCGCGGTACAGTCTGTTTTTTTGACGACGCCGGCTCGCGCACTCGCTCGACCCGCGCACCGAAACGTCTACTTCTGGAGAAAACCTTGAAATTCATGAATTCCGTGCTGCTGGGGGGCTGGTTGCTGGTCCTGGTGGCGGGCGCGCACGCCGCCTCGGATACACCCATCAAGATTGGCGAAATCAACAGCTACTCGACCATGCCGCAGTTCACCCAGCCGTACCGCCAGGGCTGGCAGCTCGCCGTGGAAGAAATCAATGTGGCTGGTGGCCTGCTCGGGCGAAAGATCGAAGTGATTGCCCGGGATGACGGCGGCAAACCCGAGGAGGCGCTGCGTCACGCCATTGAGCTGACCTCCAAGGAAAAAGTCGACGTTCTGGCGGGCGGCTTTTTGTCCAACGTCGGGCTTGCGCTGGCCGACCATGCGCAGAAAAACCGGCGGGTATATATTGCCAGCGAGCCCTTGAGCGACGCCCTGGTCTGGGACAAAGGCAACCGCTACACCTTCCGGCTGCGCCCCAGCACCTATATGCAGGCCGCC